>CALHQS010000033.1 GCA_938036655.1 uncultured Candidatus Altimarinota bacterium | reverse complement strand
GAAACTTCTTGCTAGATATTGTTAAATTTTGAATATTATTGTTATAGAATTTTAAGAAATTTAGTTCTATTTTATTTATTAAAAATTTATTCAAAATAACAAATTTTATACTAAAAAGGAAGTGTTTTAAATGGGAATATATGAAATGATTGTAGGAACAATGTTTATACCATTTTTATTTATTTTATCAATATTTTTTTCTTTAACATTAAGAAAAAGAAACATGCAAAAAATTATATCCGCTGAAATTAGTGATGCTTTAAAAGACTTAAAACCACGAGAATTTTTTTATAATTTATTAAAAATGGAAAGAACAGCAAAACCAGTTTACTATGCAGAATTTTTTTTATTGGTAATAGACACCATTTATATCTTATTCGGTGGGTATGCTGAATATCTAAAAGAATTAAAATTTGCACAAGAGTTTCCTAATTTTCCAATCAATCCTATGTCATTTGTATTTATTAAATTTGGTATTCCTATTTTTTTATGGTTTATTATACTTTTTCTATTATTATTTGCCTTATTTATGAAAAAGAAGGAAAATAAAAGATTATCCGAAATTTTTATTATATAAAAACGATATTGAAAATATTGTTGTAAAAAATATAGAAAAAATACAAAAATCTGATTTTATAGAAAATTTTCATTTATATGCTGTTAATTCTACATTTACACCTGAATTACAAGTAATTATATATTAATTTACAGATATGGAGTGATTTTTATTTGAACAAGCAGTTTTAGAATTTGTAAAATATTTTCCAGAAGAAACTCAAAGAAAACCTTTTTTCTATCACTCTATAAGAGTTTGAGTTTTTTGTGGAATCAGTGATACTCTGAAGAAATACAAATTGCTGGACTTTTACATGATACACTTGAAGATACCAGTATTTCAGAAAATACTATAGAAAATTTATTTTGAAAAAAGTGCTTTGAATAGTTAAAGCAAATTCTAAAAACCTCTCTTTAGCAAAAGAAGAAGTTTTAGAAGATATTGTAAAAAGGTGTTCAGATTATGGAATTGATGCTATGATTGTTAAAATAGCTGATGTTTATGATAATTTTCTGTTTTATAAAAAAGTAAATAATATTCCTGAAATTGAAAGATGCAAAAAATTATCAAACCTGATTTTAAAATACAAAAAAGATTATAATGATAAAATTTTTAACTTTTTAGAAGAAATAATTTCTTTTGAGACTTAAAAAAGCCCCCAAGGGCTTTTTATTTTTTATCTGTTTTTCGATATTTTCGGCCAACCAATTCATCAGGAAAGTGCTGCTGATTGGATTTTTTATTTTCTAAATCGTGTGCGTATTCATAGTTTTTCCCGTATCCAATATCTTTCATTAATTTGGTTGGAGAAGCAAAAATTCTTGGTTTGAAAATGAAGTAATTCACGAATTTCAAAAATTAGTTCAAGAAATTATTAAATTTTGTGCGTCTGATAAACATACGAAATCATATCCAAAAAAGTAGGATATTTTTGCAAAAATCATGTAAAATCTGTATTTTCAATCACTTTTCGCTCATCTTCTGGAGAAAATCACATCACAACATTTGCTTCCTGATCATGAAATGCGATTTGTTCATCCAATTGAAACAATAAAATTTTTCGGATATATTCAAAATCTCTTTCATTGGGTGGATTTATAATCATTTCTTTCAAAAAATTTTCTTTCAAAAAATCTGGGCTATAAAAATGCAGAACACCTAAAATATATTCATTTTCATACACATTAAAGCTGTCAGTATCATAAATTTTTCCTGTATATTGCAAATTTTCTTTTATTTGTCATCGCACCCATTCCCAAAAAAATATAAAATATTCATACTCTCTTGCGAAAATTGGCAAAATCATTGCAGTCATTGTTCCCGATTTATCCCAAAAAATTTTTTCAGAAATTATTGGAAATTTCCAAAGGTTTTTTGAAAATTTTTGTCCTTCTGTCCCACGAAAATCTTTACAAATTCGCATTCAAGAAAAAACATTTTTGAGATTTTTTGGAAGATTTTTTTCTGAAATTTGATTCAAGGCATCAAATTTTTTCTCCCAAAGGCTTGTTGCAAAACTTCCAAAATATTGTCGTTGTCGAATTTTCCATTCTTTTTCTTCTGCTTCAAAGCGAAGTTTTTCTTCTTCTGTCCATTCTGGTAGATCAAAATTTTCAATATTTTTGAAAAAATACAAAAATTTTTCAGCATCTTGAGAAGAATTTGTTGTCAAGGAAAATCGTATTCAGCGAGAATATGCCATTCAGTTTGTTTTACTCTGTATATCATCATGAATATTGGCAAATTCTGGAATAAGAAAAATTCTGTGTTCTAATTCGTGTACTGCTGAAAGTGTCAATTTTTCTCGTGTCTGTAAATACACATCAATAAATTGGAGCATATTAAATAATTATTAATTGTAATAATTAAAAGAAGCAGGGATATATAATCCCTGCTAAAGAATAAGCTTCTTTTATTTATTCCTCATCTATCCAGGAAGTCTAATTATCGATTACCACCGCGACTAGGCTTACCCGAGCTACGACCAGGACTGGATTGAGTATGGTTTTCACCGTTACGACTTGGGGATCCTCTTGTACCGCGATTTTCACGATGAGATCCTTTACCCTTATTAGCATAGTAATATTTTTAAGAAAATCAAGATTTTTTGAAAATTATTTTACATCTTGTGGATAGCCAAAAAGTCCCCAAAGGCTTTTTATTTTTTATCTGTTTTTCGATATTTTCGGCCAACCAATTCATCAGGAAAGTGCTGCTGATTGGATTTTTTATTTTCTAAATCGTGTGCGTATTCATAGTTTTTCCCGTATCCAATATCTTTCATTAATTTGGTTGGCGCATTTCGAAGATGCATCGGCACCGCAAGATTTCCAAAATTTTGCAAATCCTCGTGCATCGCCATTTGAGCGAGATAAATCGCATTATTTTTCGGTAAATCAGCGAGATAATACGCGAGATTGAGCATCGGCAATTCACATTCGGGCATCCCCATTTTTTCACAAATTTCGTACACAGAATTTGCTAAAATAATCGCTTGTGGATCAAATACATCCTCAGACGCAAAATTCATCATGCGACGGACAATATATCGCGGATCTTCACCACCCGCGAGCATTCGCCCAATCCAATAAATCGCCGCATCACCATCAGAATCCCGCAAGCTTTTGTGCATCGCAGAAATCAGGTTGTAATGTTCCTCGCCATTTTTATCATAATTGAGATTTTTGTTTCCCGATTCTAGAATAATTTCTCGTGAAATTTTCCCTTCCTGTTGCAAAATACACGCTGTTTCGAGCAAATTGAGCGTATTACGCAAATCACCATCACCAATTTCGGAAATCAGTTTCAATGCCTCATCATCAAGAGAAATATTCGGAAATCGGCTTTCAATCGTCTCAATATGTTTTTTGAGAAAAAGTTCAATGTCCTGTGGCTCAAGCGACTTGAGCACATAAGTCCGACAACGCGACAAAAGCGCATTATTGACAGTAAAACTAGGATTTTCCGTCGTCGCGCCAATCAGTGTGATAATCCCTTTTTCTACCCACGGCAACAGCGTGTCTTGCTGCGATTTGGACCAACGATGAATTTCATCCAAAAACAAAATAGTCTGACGCCCAGACTGAAAATTGGTCTGCGATTTGGAAATAATTTTGATAACATCATCTTTTTTGGAAAGCACGCCTGAGAGATGAAAAAATTCGGCATCAAGGGAATTGGCGATGATTCTCGCAAGCGAAGTTTTTCCGGTTCCAGGCGGTCACCAAAGCAAAAGTGACGGAATTTTTCCGGCTTTCAAAAAAGTATGAATTGGCTTCCCAGGCGCCACCAAATGTGATTGCCCGACATAATCATTCAAAAACATTGGTCGCAAAAGTGACGCGAGTGGCGTAATCGATGCTGAAAAAAGTGATTCCATAAAAAATTTTAATACACAAATTATATCAATTTTCCTAAAAAAAGAAATAAAAATATGTTGGAGAAATCGCATCAAAAAATTCCCAAATTGGGAATTTTTATTCAAATCGAAGTGCTTCGATGGCATCCATTTTGGCCGCTCGCCAAGCTGGCAAAAGTCCAAAAATCACACCCATCAACACTGAAAATCCTGTCGCGATAAAAATCATTTCTATACTGATAATCATCGATAGCGATGGTGCAAAAAAGTGAACTCCGGCAGAAATCGCATATGATACAAGTACCGCAATTACTCCACCAATAAACGATAAGATCACTGATTCCACCAAAAATTGCAAAATAATATCTTTTCTCTTGGCACCAATCGCCTTACGAATACCAATTTCTCGCGTTCGTTCTGTCACAGAAACGAGCATAATATTCATAATTCCGATACCACCAACGAGAAGCGAAATCCCCGCAATTCCCGAAATAAACATCGTAATCGTTCCTGTTTGCTTTTCGATCATATCCATGAATTGACGATTGGTCGCAAGGTTAAAATTCAGCTCAGAAGGATCACTCGCACCCGTCAATTTCATGAGGTAATATCCAATGTTTTTTTGCAAAAAATTGATATCTTCAACGCGTTTCGCATAAATCTCAATAGATTCAATTTTTTGCTTTCCAAAGCGTTTTGAGGCAGTCTGATACGGAATATAATACGCATTATCTGTCGCGTAATCTTTCGTTTTTTCCAAAAGGCCAATCACCGTGAAGGCTTGATCATTGATATAAATCGTTTGTCCTACGGGATTTTGTCCTTGAAATTCTCGTTCCAAGTCAGAACCCGCCACCACGACATTTTCAAAATTTTCTGTTTGAGATTTTTGGAAAAAAATTCCTCGTGCAAGTTTGATGTCACGCGCTTTAAAAAATGCATCTTCGACTACGCGCACTGATCCGTTGGATTCTTTTCCCATAACTACGGGCGAAGAATTAGATCGGAATGGCATCGTTGGAACAATTGCTTTGATTTTGTCTCCAAAAAGTTTTTGAATCATCTCAATTGT
Organism: uncultured Candidatus Altimarinota bacterium; assembly: GCA_938036655.1. GTDB lineage: Bacteria > Patescibacteriota > Gracilibacteria > BD1-5 > UBA2023 > GN02-873. The sequence continues at coordinate 11,831 of CALHQS010000033.1, read as the reverse complement.
TTCTGTCGAAAAAACCTGTTCTGTCGCGATTCGCTGAGTAATTGATGGTTCAGTTTTTTCTGATGGGCCAGTTGAAGAAATCGGACCACCATTTGGGTTCGCTACGAGGCCGCCACCAGACTTTCCTGGTTGTCCAGCTTGAAGCGTAATGATATTTTGTGTCGCCGCCATATCTTCAATAATTTTGGCTTTCATACCATCTCAAAATGCCCTGAGAACAACCACAGACGCAATCCCAATCATAATTCCCAAGAGTGAGAGTATGGAACGCATTTTATTTTGAACAAGTGTTCAAAGTGCTTCCTTGATGTAAGAGAGTAAATTCATAATTATCCTGTAACTAATCCATCCTTAATATGTACAATTCGCTTAGCATTGGCCGCGATTTCTGGCGAGTGCGTAATAATAATGATCGTCACACCATCGCGATTGAGTTCTGTAAAAAGTTCCATCACATCCTCGCTGGTTTTAGAGTCAAGCGCCCCAGTCGGTTCATCCGCTAAAATAATTTTTGGTCGAGTCACGAGCGCACGAGCAATAGCAACACGCTGTTTTTGTCCACCAGAAAGCTGTTCTGGTTTTTTGTAGAGATGTTCACCAAGCCCCACACGCTGAAGTGCCTTGATGGCACGCTCTTTTTTTTCTGAACCGCCCACACCATGGTATGAAAGCGGCAGCATTACCTGCTCAATCACCGAAAGTCGTGGAATCAACGAATAATTCTGAAATACAAAACCAATTTTTTTTCCGCGAATTTCTGATTGCGCCAAATCGTTGAGCTGACTCATATCTTGTCCATCAAGAAAATATTTTCCCGCCGTGGGCCGATCAAGAAGCCCAATAATATTCATCAGCGTACTTTTTCCTGATCCAGAAGGCCCAATAATCGTCACAAATTCTCACTCATCGATGCGAAGATTCACATTTTGAATAATGGGAATCTCCGTATCTTCCAAAAAGTATGATTTTTTAATATTTTCAAAAACGAGCATAATATTAGAAATAAGAAATTTCGAAATTTCCGCCATCAAAGGTATTTCCTGAAAAATCAATCGTTTCAACCGCTTGCCCTTCTTCAAGTCCTGACAAAATCTGAATCTGTCCTTTCGCAGATTTTCCAGTTGTTACCTTAGTTTTTGTTTTTGATCCGTCTTTAGAAACAACATTTACATAACTGTCACCCGTTGCAGGATCCTGAGAAACCGCTGTCAAAGGCACAAGTAATGTTTCTTCGCTTGACCCAAGAGAAATATTCACCGCAGCATTCATACCAGAATAAATTGGATGACTTCCGCGTTCTGCCGAAATAATCACATTGTATGTCGAAAGTCCTGTTCCAGAAGAATCTGATGGTGTTGAAGAAATTTCTGTAATCGTTCCTTCAAGTTTTGCGTCTGGAACAGCTTCAAATGTAATTGTGGCTTTTTGTTTCATTTTTACCTTGACGATATCAAGCTGATTGAGGCCAACTTTCACATTGATAATTTCAGAATTTTCTAGCAAAATCACTTTATCTGCATCGGCATTTCCTTCGGATTTTCCAAGCACATCACCTGTTTTGAATTTGATCGCGCGAATCGTTCCAGCAAATGGTGCACGGATTTCGTATGTTTCCTCCTTGGTTCGAAGTTTTTCTATTTCTGCTTCCTGATCTTTTTTGGTGGTCAAAAGATTTTCAAGCGTGCCATTTTTTCCACTTTTCAATTTTGCAAGATCTTCTTTTTTCGTCACAATGCTATCTTTTTGATCCTGAATAGCGGATTGCTTGTCGGCGATTTCACGGCGCAAAGAATCATCCTGAACAACATTGTCAGAAATAATTTTGATATCTTTTTCGCTTTGAGAAATCTGAATTTCTAGACGACGAATCGCGTCTTCTGCTGTTTCCAAAGCAAATTTTTTCGTCTGCAAATCTGCCAAAAATTTTTCTTTAATTTTTTCAGGACTATCAATCACTAGAAGTGAATCACGATTTTTGGTGTATGTATCAATTTTTCCAGTAATCGTATTTCGAATCGTTCCAATATCGCCCAAAATTTTATTCAAATCAGAGCGAGTAAACGATGAATTCTCATATACTTCAGTAGCATCAGCTGCGCGGCGCGCAACATCGGCTGCTTCAAGTAATTTTTTATATACTCGGATAGCTTCCTGAGATAATCCTTGTGCATCTTTAGCATCTTTTGAATCATGTTTTATATCAAAAGACAATCGAGAATATCCATCAATATCATTTCGAAGTTCCTTCCATAAGTCATTTAATTGTCCTCGTAATGAAGCATTATGATTGGCAATATGTCCCGAAATAAAGCGATCTTGTGAAGACATTTCTGAAACATCAAAGCCAAAAATCTTATTTATATCCTTATGCAATTGTCTCATTTCAGAAAGTTCTGTAGATGAACTTTGAATGATATTTTCTACCAATTTTCGTCCTTCTTCTATTTTTGACTTAATAAGCTCATCTTTTTTTGAAAATTCTTTTTCGTAATTTGATTTATCAATTTCGTATTTTTCTTTTTGTGCCGCCAAATCTCGTTTTTTTGCATTCAAATCAAGCAATTTTTCCTGAGATTTTCCTGGCGAATTTTGTACGGCTTTTTCAAGATTTTCCTGCATTTCTTCGAGTTTGCGCTCCATCGCGGCAATTTCTCGTTCCATACGGCGAGCCTCGGTTCCATGCGATTTTTCGCGTTCTTCCTTGATTTCACGATTTGTTTTATCAAGGCGATTCTGCGCTTGCGCGAGTTCTTGGAAAAATTCTCGCTTATCAAGGCTCGCGAGCACCTGATCTTTTTCGACAGTGTCGCCAACTTTGGTATAAATCTCAGCGATTTTTCCATTTTGTCCAAAACGAAGTTTTTGTTCATTGGCAAGCTCCGCTTTTCCCGTTACATCAATTCCGTCGTCAAGGCGACCTTTTGTAACGGTTGCTACTGTTGAGCCAATTGTCGCCATATCATTATTGGAATTTGTTCCCCAAAATTGCTGATACAAATAATAACTTCCGCCAGAAATAATGGCCAGTAACAGCAAAATAAAAACAATTTTACGAATATTCATGCTAAAAAAATAAAAATTAAGTGATAGGAATATATTGAACAACTTTAAAACAAGTTTAAGAAATTATAGTAAATAATATTTTTTTGTCAAAAGATACTTTGTATTACAAGGTTTTCTAAAGAAAAATGAGCTTTTCTCGTGAAAAATTTGATTATTTTTCAAATCTGCGTATATTATAAAAACTTTTTATTTCTAAAATTTTTTTTTGGAACCTCTTTCGATACTCACGTTTATAATTCTTATTTTTCTTTCGGCGTTTTTTTCTGGAACAGAAATTGCGCTTATGACAACTTCAAAACACGCGGTTTCATCGCTTGTTCGAGAAAATCGTTTTGGCGCGCGGTCGCTTGAAATCATTAAAGGCAATACCGACAAACTGCTCATCACGATTCTCATCGGAAACAATATCGTAAATACAGCGTCTGCGACGCTTGCGGCGACGGTGGCACTCAATCTTGCTCAAGCGAGTGGTCTTAATCAAGAACAAGGAATGGTAATTTCTACGGCCGTGGTGACGATTCTTTTGTTGCTTTTTGGTGAAATCACACCAAAAACGATTTGTACGCGTTATAGTGTTCCGATTGCGCTTTTCGTAGCTCCGATTTATCGCGTTTTGATGTTTGTTTTCACACCAATTTCATTTTTTATTGAAATTTTCTTGAAAGGAATTATGAAAATTTTTGGTGGTGACAATTTTGTGAAAAAAATTTCGTACCAAGAAGTTGAGGCGTTCATTGATATGTCTCACGAAGAGGGCGAGGTTCAGGCAGATGAGCATCGCCAGATGAAAAATCTCCTTTCATTGCGCGATATGGATGCAGAAAGTGTGATGACTCCGCGTGTGAATGTGAATTTCTTGGATATGGAAATGACAGTGGATGAGGCTTGTGAATTTTTCCTTCAAAACTCGCATTCTCGTATGCCAGTGGCTGGGAAAAATACGGATGATGTGGATTTTATGCTTACTTTCCGTGAAGCATTTCAGCTACGCAATGATGGTCAGGGAATGAAAAAACTTTCAGAAATTTCTCTGGAAAAAATCATGAAAATCCCACTCACTCAGACGCTTGACGATCTTTTTGAAAAATTTCAAAAATCACGTCGTCATATGGCGCTCGTATTTGATGAATTTGGTGGAACCGCGGGCCTTATTACAATGGAAGATATTCTAGAAGAAGTATTCGGTGATATTAAGGATGAGGTCGATCAAGAAGAAATTTTTATGAAGAAAAAATCTGATACGATGATTGAGGCGGTTGGAAGCGTATTGATTGATGATATTTTGGAAGAATTTGGAATGCGCGCGGATGATCTCGAAATCCCAAACGAATATATGGGCGAGACGATTTCTTATGTTGTAATGGCTGAGGAAGAATCTTTCCCAACGGAAGGTGTGGAAGTAATTTTTGGAAATGATGACGAAAAACTTTCTCTGACTGTTCTTTCCGTTCATCACAATGTGATTGAAAAAATCGAATGTCGAAAAATTATTCCTGAAGAAAAATAATAAAATCCCCAAATGGGGATTTTATTTTCGAGTAACGATTTCGCCTTTTTGTTTCTGTTTTTCTGCCTGTACATTGACAAAAATTTGCTGAACAATCATAAAGAGCAAACCAATCCACCAATACAACCCAAGCCCGATCGGGAAAAAAAGTGCAGAAATACCGATCATAAACGGAAATACATAAAGTGTCATTTTTTGCATCACACGCGGATCAAGCGTTGGCATTGCGGGGTCACCATCTTTTTTTGGTTCTTCTTTTGGAAGTGGTGGCTGAGCCTTGATAGAAAGATATGACTGCAAAAATTGTGTTAACATCAAGATTCCTGCAAGTACAAACGCGACAACCCCACCAGACTGTAATAAATTTTGTCCAAAGAAAAATGTATTGATTTCAGTAGGATTAAATGCTGCAAGAAAATCGTATCGGTGATAAATATTAGAAATATCCGTAATTCCCATAATCACCCAATACAGAGCGATCAAAATCGGAAATTGAATCAATAGCGGCAAACATGAACCCATTGGGCTCACTTTTTCCTGTTTGTAAAGCTCCATCATTTTCATTCCTTGTGTCGCACGATCATTGGCATATTCTTTTTGAATCGCACGAATTTTTGGGTTCAAAGACGCCATTTTTCGTGTATTTTCAAGCATTCGATGCTGTGGATACAAGAGAATCAAGCGAATAATCACCGTCACAATCACAATCGCCCAACCAAGTGAATAATCCGTTACAAATGCAATCAATCCAGCAAAAAGATTATAAATCGGATTATAAATAAGCGTTCTTAAAAAATTTCGGAAAAATCCTGGTGCCTCCACCTGAAACGAAATATTTCTTTCGCCCGCTGTATGCGTATCAAGCGACAAAATATAATTTGCTGGTTTGGAAGCAAATAATTTATGAAGTGATGACAAAGCCAATTCTGTATGAGAATTGGTACCAAATTCCACATCGCGACAAAAATCAGTTGAAAAAGTTTCGATTTTTACCGGTTGAGAATTTTGTGTCAAGCGAATATCATTACAAGTATTGATCGTGAAAGCATTGCTCGTTGTATTATGAACTGTCACTTTCGGAATGTTTGGAATCGTTACGCTGTTCGGAACCACAGAAATCGAAACCTCATTTGTGGGAACTGTTGTTTGTTTCGGCTGAAAAAGATTAATAAAAAGAACAATCAATAGCGACAAAAGCGCAATATTAATAATTTTGAGAGGATTCATAAGTTATTGAGAAAAAATTTTTTGAAAAATAAAATCAAGATTTTGTTGGAAATTTTCCAAATCCTGAGGATTTTTGTGAGACAATTTTGTTCATTTTTTCAGAACAACGACCACATCATATTCACTTTCGAGAATTTGCCAAGCAGATTTATAAAAAATCCGGCGAAATGCGTTACGATTGACGCTGCCAGGTGTATTTTTCCCCGACAACAAAATTCCCACGCGAGCATGGGGAAGATTATTTTTGCGAACATTCGCCACCATCATAGACGAAAAAAAAGGTTTTTTCTCTCGAAAAACCCTTTTTAATTCACGCTCCGAAAGACGATATTTTTTGGCTATCATCAGAATTGGAGATTAGTTTAAAATACTTGGACGGAATCGTTCAGTTGTTCCCTGGAGAGTTACCACGCGAGCAGTTCCACCAGCAATGTTGTGATGTTTGCTTTTTCCGCGAACATTTTTAAAGCGATTTGGGTAGCTCACAGCAAGAGAATGACGTCCTTTGCGGCGACGAGCCTGCAGAACTTTTTTCCCATCTACTGTAGATTTGCGAGACAAAAATCCGTGTACACGAAGTCGTTTTCGTTTTTTAAGTTTACCTAGCATAATAGTATAAAGAAAAATAACTCCCGAATTGTATAAAAAATATCAAAAATGTCAAAAGTTTTTTCGCTTTTTTGGATTTTTTACAAAATTCAAGAAAAAATTATAAAATATTATCTGAAATCGTCAAGATTTGCAGTGGTAGAAATTGAAATAATCGGATTTTCATTTTTAATGCGACGACGCAAGCCATGAGAAAATCAAAGTTCCAGAGAATACCGCATATATGGATGGATAAATGGGCTTGTTCCTGTACAATTTCCTATACAATCAGGCGACGCGGCAGCGAGCCATGGATCTTTTTTTGGAAATAAATCCAGATGGAATTTTCGAACTGATACGGTATTTGGGAAAAGATTAATCCACTCACTGTCAGATCCTGTCGCGAGTCGTCATTCGCCAATATCTTTTCCAGCACAAGACCAACCATCTTCACAAATCCATGTATCAATCACTCCATCATACGCATCAGCACCAGTTCCGTCATGCTTAGAACCACGATCCAATCCTCGTAATTTGAGCATTTGAATCATTCCAAGACAATGATCATCAGCGGTAAAATATCCATCGGCATCCTGAGTTATTTCACAAGAATCACCAGCACTTTTATTTGGATCATCAATAATTTTCCATCGGAAAAATGTGCGGGTTGGGTTTTTTGGGTCTGTTTTATTGATCAGATATAACTCGTGAACAGATCCACTAAAAACTTCTGGCCCATTCCAGAGATTACGATCATCTTCATCACCAACAATATTTCCATCACGATTTTCATCACCGCCATCATTATTGGCATTTCCATTATAATCCCAAAATTGCAAGGCATACTGGCCATAGCGCTTCATCTGTCCCTCCAGATTCGCACCAACAGTATTGAGAATTGACTCTTTAACGCATCACTCAGAGCCCATTCGATGAGAAGCATCTTGGCTACGACAATAGAAAAAATTTTCTCCAAAATAATCTCGCTTTAAGTCTATCACGCGGCCAGTGGTGGCATGTCCAAAATTTCCAAGCCCAGACGCAAATTTGTAATGCGAACCATTCATTTCTGTGTTGTATGTCTTACGATTCCAGTATTCTTCATAATCAATCGTTCCACCTTCTTTGATTGCTGTGAACAATTGTTCTGAGAAAAAATACAATTCTTCCGTGAGCGCGATGCGGTTCATACTTTTGATGCGCGCTACCATCATTGACTGCACAGACGACAAAATAAAAATCATAATCAACGAAAAAATTGTCATACTGAGCATCAATTCGACCAACGTTAAACCTTTTTTACGAATTTTTATCATTTTCTGAGGAAACATTTTTTTGAGAAAAAAGAAACAAAATCGGAGAAAAAATCGCCCTACCAAGCCGAATTGTCGTCGGAAAAGCAAAAAATCGCGCTGGTCATTTTTCAAGCATTTCTTCTAAAAATGGAAACTTTTTGTCCACATTTTTGTGCATTGTATTGATTTTTCGAAAAAAGAGAAGAGAAAAAATTCAAAAAATCGCAATTTTGAAAAAACGAAAAATTCCGATAAAAAGAAGAATAAAAATGTTGCGAGAATTTTTTATCATTTTGAAAAAGAGAAGAAAAATTTTTGGAAAAAATGGCGAAAAATTTTGAGGAAAAATCTTTGGAAAAATCTTGAAAAAAAAATATTTTTGACTACTCTGTGAACATATAATTTTTCGATATGTCACAGTATAACACAAATATTCAAAATAGAAAATTAAAAAAACAAATTTTGAATTTTTTCTCGCGTTTGGGCTTTGGGGCTGGGAAATTACCATTTTCAGGAAGGTTAATTTTGGTGATGGCATTTTTGTTATTTGTGTCGCTTTTTATGCCGTGGCTCGAAATTACCTCCAACACGAATGGCGTGCAAACTTTTGGGCCATTTAGTCGATATCTCGGATTTATTGGATACGGAATTTTGGTGAGCGTGATTATTGTACCATTTTTTCTTCTTTCACATACCAAAAAAGAACAAATTCGCGCCTATGTTCCATTCAGACTTTCTGATACGCAAGCGGTTGTTTTTGTTTCGACGATGATTTTGGTGGCGATTATGCAAATTATTTTTCTCTCGCCTGCATATAATGTTTTTGGCGCGACGGAATTCAAAAGTGGATTTCCGCTTGCTGGAGCGAGTGTTGTATGTATGATTATTTGTGGATTTTTTCTTTCAAAACGCGTAAAAATTCAAAATACCGAGAGTTATTATCTTGATAAACAAATGAAAGAAAATTTGTGAGAGTACAAAAATATTATACATCCTGATGCGCATCAGGAAAACGAAAGAAAAAAACAAAATATGTCACTTCCTTTTTAAAAAAACGCTTGACTTTTCAAAAAATATCATATTATATTAACTAGTTTATTTCTTATTTCAGTGAGTGAACTGCTTATTATGACTACTACTGCTCAAGTAACTGCTGGTTTTCATTCCATTCTCGATTCGTTAACAGAAAAAGAAAAATCAGTTATCATGCGTCGAATTGGGTTTAACGGAAATAAGGAAACCCTTCAAGAAATTGGGAATGCGTACGGAATTACTCGTGAGCGCGTTCGACAAATCGAAGATGTGGGAATCCGAAAAATTGGACGCATCATGCGAACCAGTGACCTCGTAGTGATTCAGAATTCTGGAGAAAAAATCCTAAAAATGCACGGTGGCGTGATGATTCGAGATCGCTTGATTAACGCGATTATCGCTGATATTGGCCTCGATTCAACGCTCAATGCCAATATTATTGATATTCTTCTTCAGGCAGACTATCAACTTCAAAAATCAAAGCCGCAATTGGGGACAAATTCGTATTTTCACTTTCCAGAAGTTTCGAAAAAAATGATTGAAACTATCCACAAGGAAGCTGTAAAAATCCTTAAAAAGCGCGGTGATATCATGGAAACAGTAGCTTTGTATGATACCATTCGCACGAATCTTTTTGCTCAATTTGGAAAACTTGAGGCGATTATGATTGATTCAGTAATGGATATTTTCTTGGATGTTGTGAAGGGCGAAGGAAAATATATTGGTCTCGAAAAATGGAAAATTTTGAATCCAGCAACTCTGAAAGATAAAGCGATTTATACACTCAAAAAATCTCGCGAACCAATGCATTTTATGGATATTGCGAACGCGATTACTGAATATTTTGGTGAAGTAGTGAAAATTTCCACGATTCACAACGAGCTTATTCGCAATGAAGAATTTGTTCTGATTGGGCGCGGAATCTATGTTTTGAAAGAATGGGGATATAAAGAAGGAACTGTTCTCGATGTGATTTTGGATATTTTCAAGAAAAATGAAGGACCACTTTCAACGGAAGAAATTACTGATAAAGTTCTCAAAATTCGTCAAGTAAAAAGTACAACAATTTATATGAATCTCCAAAATAAAGATTTTATCGAACGAGTGGGACGAAATCTCTACCAGGCAAAAGTTGCATAAAAAATTCCCTTTTGGGAATTTTATTTTCGTCTGAGAAGCTTACGCGTGGCGGTTGCACCTGAAAGAATTTCCCAATCGGCGCCCGTTATTTTTTTCAAAAATCCGACTAACTCATCATTTGCTTTTCAATTTTCTGGAACCGCCTTGATGCGAATTTTGAGTGTTCCATCATCCATAGTTCCAATAATTTCCGTTTTTTTCGCGCGCGGAATCACTTTTATTTTGACAATTTCTTCAAAAATCATATCTTGTAGCATATTTTTTTGATTATGGAATACAAAGTTTTTGGTTGTAAAACGAATAAATATTTTGCTGAAAAATGGCTTGCCCATCCACATTTGGAGGATAAAGTGGGTTATTTTATCGCATCTTGTGTGGTAACCGATCGTGCCAAGGCAAAATGGGTGAAACACGCACTCAAAAAGCTCAAAACTCTCAAAGAAGGTGAAAAACTCTACCTGTCTGGGTGTGGGAATATTCGCGATGGTGTGGTGGATCCAAAATTTTATGAAATATATCACGAATTGAAAAATTTTCAAGATAAAATCGAGGTTTTACCAGAAGATCCGAGCGATTTTGCGATGAGCGAAGAAGAAAAGAAAAAAATGATGCAAACAAAACTTCGTTCACTTCGGAGTAAAAATCTGAAACAGATTTTTACACGAAAATATATGGTCGTACAGACTGGATGTGATAATTTTTGTACTTTTTGTCTGACAGTTCAAGCTCGTGGGCGACACAAATTCCGGCCGATTGATGAGATTCTTGATGAAATCCATACATTTGTTCGCGGCGGTGGAAAAGAAATTGTACTGACAGGAATCAATCTGGGCGCTTGGGGAGCGGAAAGTTCCAATGATTTTCAAGATTCTCAATTTGTGAATCTTATCAAAACTATTCTCGAAGAAACCGAAATTGAACGCGTGAGAATTTCTTCGCTTGGCGTAGAATTTTTCTCTGATGAGCTCATTGATTTGTTCAAAAATGAACGCATCATCGCGTATGTACACCTCTCGATCCAATCAGGTTCGACGCCAATTCTCGCCAAAATGAATCGCCATTATGATGGAACAAAAGTTCGCGAAGTACTTGGAAAATTGCGCGGACTTAATCGTGAAGATGGCGTAACCCTGAATATTGGTGCTGATATTATCGCTGGCTTTCCGGGTGAAACGGACGAGAATTTTGCTGATACACTCGCACTCATTGATGATTTTGGAATTACGCAATTGCACGCATTTCCGTTTTCTGGACACGTTGATCATTACAGTGTTCCTGCTGGTGTTTTCCCAAATCAGGTGCCCAACCATATCGCACAACAGCGAACCAAAACTCTCTTGGAACACGGGCAGATTGAAAAGAAAAAATTGGCAGAAAAATCTATTGGAAAAATTTTGAAAGTACTGATTGAAAAAGCTGATGCAACGGGAAAATTTTTTGGTTCAACGGAAAATTATTTAGCGTGTAACGAGACCAATTTTGAGCCACTTCCTGATCAAAAAATAGCACGAGGAAAAATCGTGCTAGGAAAATATCTCAAAATGATTGATACAAGTGTGGAGGACTAATTATTTGAAGTATTGGGTAATTTTGGAAACAATCAGTCCCGGAATTTGATCAAGATTGCGCGTAAACGACATGATAGACTCAAAAAAAGTGAGAATATTATCAATTCTGTCCATATTTTTATAAACACGCCACAAAATCATAGAAAAAAGCACAAAAACTGGAATAAGTCCAAACGCCAATACGAGAAAAAGAAAATCAAGAGCGTTAATCATACAATTTTTTTAAAAATTAAAATACAAGAGGATCTTCAGAAGAAGACTCTTTTTTTGTATCAGAAATAATATTTTCAGAAATATGCTCATTATTTTCAGAAACTTTTTCCTCAGATTTTTTTGCAAAATAATCGCGTTTATCCGCATTCCACCACGCTTCAATTTCAGCAAAATCATGAAAACGAGCCACTTCTTCAC
>CALHQS010000032.1 GCA_938036655.1 uncultured Candidatus Altimarinota bacterium | reverse complement strand
AGCATCTGCCTTACAAGCAGGGGGTCGGGGGTTCGAATCCCTCATCACCCACCACATACAGTTACTCTACAAGATATGTAGAGGGCTTAGTTCTAAGTATGTTATTAGAGCAAGTCCTTTTACATATCTTTTTTTGCGTTTCGCCGTAATTGGGAAATGGGAAATCTTGATACTTCAGCTGCGCGGGGGAAACCTCAAGCGGGTGGGCAGAAATGTCGGTGGGGTAGACAAGGGGCAAAAAAACTTCACGGCTGTTGCTCGCAGATATCGTGAAACCAATTTTTGCAAGTAACTTTAATTTTATGTTTGAAACCGAATTTTTTACTGTTGTGGGCAGTATTGCTGCACTATGTTTAGCTTTTAAATCATATTATGAACTGAAAAAACAGAACACCAAAAATATATATCTTTTGGATCATCGATTTATTTGACCTAAAAGAAGAAATAGAAGAAAATTTTGGAATTAAAAAAAATACGCTCTACACCAAACTTTATCGAAATTTTGGACGCAGAGATGAAAAAATTGATGAAATCATTGATTTTGTCAGTGAGAAAATAAAGTTTGATAAATCAAAAGCATACGAGTATTTACCAAAACAAGAATTTCTCGCAACATTGAAGCTTTAACCTCTATCCCCTTGGTCGGGGATTTTATTTTTTTAAAAAAATCAGAATATGTCGCAACGAATGATCAATGACAATTTCTGGACTGACAGGTGGGTAGAGGAGCTTGACCCCAGCGAGAAGCTGGTATATCTCTATCTACTCACAAATCCGCTCTGCAATGTAGCGGGTGCGTACGAGATACACACAAAAAGAATCGCGTATGAAACTGGATTTGATAGAAGCGTGGTGGAAAATATACTCAAACGCTTCGAAAATGATAATAAAATTATACGCTATAATGATTATATAATCATTATAAATTTTATTAAAAATCAAGCATTAAAAAATCCGAATATCTATAAGGGTATTGTCCGTATCAGAGATGGCTTACCAAAGGGACTTTTATTAAGCCTTTGAAAGGCTTTGAAGGGCTTTGAAAGGACACCTTACCCTACTTTACTTAACTTAACTATAAATAATATATCTTCTAACGAAGATAATATTATTATGCCGGAAGGCAAAAATGAGAATATCGAAAAATATGGAAATGATGAAGTTAATGCCGTTATAGAGGCTATCCGTGAAACAGTAGAAGCTTATCAAGGCGTATATAAAGCCTGAAAAATGGAGCGTCCGCGAGCAAATAACCTCGCGAAAAAACACGGAGATTGGGGAAAATTTCTCAAATCAAAAAACCTCGACTTGATAGACACTATAAAGAAAATAACGACATATTCGATGACACAGAAATTCTGTAAAAGAATCACGAATGCTTCTGAATTTCACGCAAACTGGGCAAGTGTCTTAAACCAGATGCGCAAGGACTTGGAAGAGCGAAAAGCTCAAATTCCAGTCAACAAAAATGTAATTTAATTTTATGAACATCAGGGCAATCACGGATAATAAACCGCTCTGTGTGCTGATACTCACAGACGGCAAGGAAGAATATGTAGAAATGTATGTTAAAGAAGCACAAGATCATCTGCGGAAGTGTCGAACTGACAAAAATGGATATTTTATCACCATCGGAGATGAAGTGCTTCGATACACTAACATTTCAAAAATTCTGCATGCGTCAGGATTGGATTATTTTCGAGTTTTTATACTTGATAAATTGCCAATTCAAGAGCGCTTGGATTTTCAGCATATCGAACGCGAAGTACGAAGAATTAATGCACGCCCAACGCTTGAGGTAGTACTCCACAAGATGGAAGAAGCCAAAAAAGAGCGTGCATATTTTCAAGCAATTGGGCGAAAAATTTCTGACGCCGAAAAACAGCGTCGCAAGCAATTTATACAAGCCATGAATGAACAAGTGGCGAAAATTTTTAAAAAATAACTATGTCAACACTCAATCAAGTAAATCTCATTGGTAACCTCGTAAAGGAGGCAGAAATCAAAGAAGGACTGAGCGGAAATAGCATCATCACCTTCACCGTAGCAACGAATCACATCTCGCAATGACCAAACGGCGAGAAAAAAGAAGAGCCAGAATTTCACAACTGCGTAGCATTTGGAAAAATTGGTGATATTGTAGCAAAATACGGAACAAAAGGGCAAAAAGTGTATGTACTTGGACGAATTCGAACACGGAGTTGGGACGATCAGTCAACAGGAACAAAACGATATCGCACGGAAATTGTCGTGGAAAAGTTCACAATGCTTTCAAAAAAAGAGGTAACCAACGATTATAGTGATCTCCTCTAGAGAACTTTTTGATAAAATCTGCCAGAAATACCCGTGCATTAGTATTTCATACGGCGAGATTAAAAAACTCACTGCTTCCAAATGGGAAAAGGCTATCAAGCAATTTCCTGAACTCGGAGAACTCGAAAGAACGCTCCGAATGGAAAAACGCGAATTAGCCGAAAAAAGACGGCGAAATTATTTTTAATTTTTAAAATATGGGATGGTTTAACAAGAATATCGCTCCGATGCCACCGTCGGACTGGAAAAAGAAGGCTGGACTCATCAAGTGGGATGGCGAGCAAGAAAAAAAGAAAGCCCAGAAAAAAGTGGTAAAAACTGAGAAAGTGGAGAAAAAACCACTCAAAAGAACGCCAGTAAAAAGGCTTGGAAAAAAGAAAAAGAGAATCCAAAATCACTTTACTATTATGATGCTATAGGAAATTGTATAAAAATAGAAGAATATTATAAAGGAATGAGGAAGGGAAGTAGCTCTTTTTCATGCGATTTGGCAGTCTCGCGCCGATAAGGCTGGGCTGAACTGGTGTGAAGTGTGTGGGTGTGTTATAGAAAGTCCAAAAACTTGGTCCTTCGCGCACCGACTCAGCAAGGGGCGATATCCTGAATACCGCCTGTATGAAAAAAACATCGCGCTGGTGTGCAGTATAGACTGTCACCATGAACTCGACCGACAGAATGTGGGACGAGATCAAGAAATTATTAAATTTTTATCCAATGGCAAATAAAATGATACCTACCAACCTGACGGTAGAGCAACTCTTGGCAATTTTGCAAGAGGGGACAAAAGACATTTACATCATCAATAAAGGGCAATTTGAATTCTTATTGCAACACGACGGACAAACTTTTATTGATAACAATGGAGAAATGGCAATTTTGCAAGATTTTCGTAAAAATCTGAAAATTTTCCCAAAAAATAAAAAAATTAAAATTCTTGAATATGCAGAAGTCTGAAATTAACTACTACTACGCAATGGCGAAAAGTTTTGTTTCGAATCATCGAGAGGATAAAACCCTCGAAATTCTGAAAAATGCAAAATATTTTTGCCGAATTTCTCCGATTTTCCAAACTAATGAGGAGAGGAAAACTTTTTATTTCGCCGTACGGCTGTATTTATATTCCTAATTATGATCTATTTTATTTATTTTTTTTAATAAAAATTCTTATACTTATACTATTGGGATAAATACTTTTTGCATTGGAGCTTCTTATACAAATAATATGAATGCTTTAACTTTTATAAAATCAGAAATGGAGTACATTGTAAAAAAAACAGATGAAATTTGCCAGCTAGGAATTTTAGAAGGAGGGGATGTTTTATATATAGCAAAAGTTGATTCAAATAATCCTATTCGTATATTGTCTTCTGTTGGTAAAAAAATTCCTGCTTATTGTACTGCTTTAGGAAAGTCTTTAATTTCAAATTTAAATTTAAATGAAATTAAATTGTTGTATCCAAATGGCTTAAAAGCTTTCACAAAAAATACAATTACAGATTTTAATACTCTTTATAATGAACTTATTGAAGTTAAAAATACATCCATTGCAACTGAACATGGGGAAATTAATCCTGATTTAAATTGTGTTAGTGTGCCCTTAAAAAATGGTGATTTAATTGTTGCTTCTATAAGTATAACTTTTCCAACTTTTAGACTAAATGAAGAAAAATTATGTATTATAAAAGGAGCATTGATAGATGCAAAATCTAAAATTGAACTTTTTTTCAAAGAAAATAATATAAATGATTCTCAATTAATATTAGTATAAATGAAATTTTATTCATGATTTATCTTAGAATAAAGTATTCTATTGTTACAAGTATTTAAAATTTTTTAATATTATTTTTGTACAACTTAAAAATATACATAAG
>CALHQS010000031.1 GCA_938036655.1 uncultured Candidatus Altimarinota bacterium | reverse complement strand
CGAAAGCAATCATATTTAAAGTAGAAAATTTATCTGCGCGAATAAATTTCCACATCATCACAATAAAAAAAGTCATGAGCAAAGGCTCAACGAATAGCCACAAAAAGCCAATATTTTGACGCCCATAGCGAGTGATTATTTCACGCATGAGTAACGCGTTAATTACCCGCCCTTGGATAGCTAATGACTCTTTAAACGTTGTTTTATCACCATATTGCATTAGTTTTTATGCTCTCTTATGCTGGCAATGAGCAAGCTCAACACACCATATAACATTAATCCAATAATAAAGGTTGCAACGATGTTGTAAATTCGGTTTGGTTCTAGTGCCCAGTCCGGTTTACTTGGTTGGCTAATGACTTCCAAATAAAGTTGTTGGCGATCAGCTTCTCCACGAGTGTTTTGTAACGATGTCATTGCAGCAGTCATTTGCTGTTGCGCTAATTCATTTTCTAAAACCAGACGTTGATATTCTGCAGTTTGTGTTGCAGCAGAATTACTATTTCCTGATAATTGACGAATCTGTTCATCAATTTCTTTTTTCAAGACTTTGAAATTGGTTTTTTTCACTTTGATGGCGTCGAGTTTTTTCTCATCAATCGTAACTTCTGGGAAAATTTCTACTTCAATCACGAATTCAAGAGGATTAGTGCTCTTCAATTCTGTGATATTTCCTGGTGCAACCGGAATAATATTTTCTTTTTTCAAAATTTTTGGGTAGATTTTATCAATGATAATGTCTACTGCGTGCTGATCAATCGCTGACTGACCAAATTGCTTAATAATAACGTTATCTGGCGCTGTTCCTGGCTTGAATCCATTGATTTTTCCATTTTTTCGGAAATCTTCAATAGCCAATTTTTGCGCTTTTTCGAATTCTGCACCAGATTCTTTTACCTCAATAGACAAAAGAAACGGACTTTTTTTCGTAACTGTTGTTTGCATAAAAAATAAAAATTAAAATTGTCTAAAAAATTAAACACGCGTATTATATTGATTTTTTTTGAAAAGACAAATATTTTTTCTAAAAATTATCACTCATATTATTCAGGTGCTAATTTTGAATTTCGAAAATTATTTTCTTTTTTTAGAAAATGTTATATAATTTGCAAAAAATTTTTATGAAAAAATCACAACTTTTATGTATTTCAAACGATTTTTTGAGTCGTCTGCATCTTCTGAAAAAAGAGGATATTTTGATGTTGCGAGAGGCTATTCGCGAACACAATCGTCTGTATCATCAGGAAGAATCACCTATCATTTCCGATATGGAATACGATCAATTATTTCATGCTTTAGCTCGACTAGAAGCGGATTTTGATATGATGGATGAAGATTCACCAACCGCTCGATTAGCTATTTTGACGAGCGAACAATTTCAAAAAGTGCGACATATTTATCCGATGATTTCCTTGGATAATACCTATTCTGCTGGGGAAGTTCGTGATTTTGAGGAACGAATGAGAAATATTTTACGGAAGAATTTACAAAATCTGAGAGATTTTGATTATTATATTCAACCAAAATATGATGGTCTTGGTTTGGCACTTGTGTATCAGTATGGTGTTTTGGTGCAGGGCGTGACGCGCGGAAGCGGTGTAGAGGGAGAGGATGTTACGCTGGGAGTTATGGAAATTGCAAATATTCCCAAAAAAATTGATGCTCTCAGGAGTATTGAAAGAATGGAGATTCGTGGGGAAGTGATGATGAGTCGTAAAACATTTGATCGAGTGAATGCTGAGCGACTTTCGGCATGAGAAAAGCTTTTTGCTAACCCTCGTAATGCGGCTTCTGGCTCATTGCGTCAGATTAATCCATTGATTACTCGCACACGAAGCCTTGAATTTTTTGCTTATGCAATACCACAAATTGAGCAAAATATTGATGGAAATTTTAGTATTTCTTCGTATCATGAGATGATGGAATTGCTTGAAAAGTGGGGTTTTGAACGTCAAGATTTTTCCTTTAAAATCGTAAAAGGTATCAATCATTTGATTCAGGTGATTGAACGGGAAACGAAGTGGTATCTGTCAGAAAAAGCTAATACAGAGCAAAAAAATTATTTTGACTTTGATATCGATGGCATGGTTATTAAGCTGGATGATATGAAAATGTGGGATATTTTATGAAGAACAGAGCATCACCCAAGATACTCTATAGCGTATAAATTTCCAGCCAAGCAAGTGCGTACCAAAGTGATTTCTATCGAACATTCAGTAGGAAGAACTGGCGCGGTAACGCCCGTAGCAAATCTTGAGCCTGTTGATGTGACGGGTGTGATCGTGAAACGAGCAACACTCCATAATTATGATGAACTTGTCAAAAAGTGAGTGAGAGAAGGAGATTCGGTTTTTATTATGCGAGCGGGCGAAGTAATACCTGAGATAGTATCTGTTATTGTTGATGTACGCGACGGTTCTGAAAAGGAGGTATTCCCACCAGAGACTTGCCCTATTTGCTCAACATGATTAGAACAAGAGGAGGGGAAAGTGGCAATTTACTGTCCAAATAAGCATTGTCCAGCCAAAATTCAGGGGCAGCTTGAAATGTTTGTTTCCAAGCAAGCTATGAATATTGATGGACTTGGAGAAAAACAAATTGAGCTGTTTCTTGAGTTATGATGGATTACTGATTTTGCCTCGGTTTTTTCATTAAAAAAATATCGTGAATCGCTTCTCGAAATTGAGGGCTACAAAGAAAAATCTGTGAATAATCTCTTTGGGGCTATTGAAAATGCGCGAAATACTACATTAGATCGTGCATTAGTGGCACTTGGTATTCCGAATGTTGGTAAAAAAACAGCGAAACAAATTGCTCAGCTATTTTCTGATGTTTCTGATCGAGATGCGCTTCTAGAAAAAATATTCGTCGTGACAGAGGAGGATTTGTTGAATCTGGCAGATATTGGCCCCGAGACAGCTCGCGCGTTCGTAAATTTTATGAGTGACAATTGAAAAATAGTAGAAAATTTTTTCCAAGAACTCCATTTTTCATTTGTTCATCAGAAAAAATCAGATTCTTCCGTTTTGGATGGGAAATCATTTTGTGTGACGGGAAGTTTTGAAAAATATTCTCGTGACGAGATTCATGCATTGATTGAGCAAAATGGTGGTGAGATTCGAACGAATGTTTCCAAAAATTTGGATTTTCTGATTGCCTGAGAAAAGGCTGGAAGCAAGTTGGAAAAAGCGCAAAACCTTGGTGTGCAAGTCCTTTCAATCGAAAATTTTTTGGAGATGATTCAATAAAAAAAGCAAAAATTTCTTGCTTTTTTTATTTTATATATTCGGAAAATCATGCTGATGCTGGAGGATGTAGAGTCGATTTTTTGTTGCACGCACGATTTCTGCGCGAGAGTGTTCAATGGCCTCTTCGCGATAAATCTCACCAGTAGAAAATTGCTGAGCAATGTTATTGAGTTGTATATGCATGTGCTCTGAAATTTTTGCATCGAGCGCATCGGAAGTTTCTGGATTATTTGCCAAAAAATCAAATAAACTCGAAAAATTTTCTGCAATTTTTTTGGTAGTTTCAGGATTATTTCGAATTTCAGAAATAGCATTATTAAGCGTTTTTTGCATTTCTGGCGAGATTGTGTTTTTTTCCACATTTTTTTGTGAAAAATTCTCGGAAGGGCCGTTTCTCATAAGAAAAATTTATTTCTTCTATATTAACAGGTTATCAAAAAATCGTCAAGAAAAATTCCTTGACGATAGTTTAAAAATATTTTTAATGACAACCAGTTTCACAAGTTCCGCAAGATCCACCTCCACATCCACCCCCCATTCCATCGTCATCATCTCCCAAAATTGAGATAAACATTGACTTGATTTCGTCGTATTCAGGCACTTCTCCCTGGAAAATCATATCGCGAAAATCAATACTTTCTTCTTCGATCGCGAGAGCGGGATTTTGAGTGATTCCGAGCTCCATTTTGAGAGCTTCGTCGTTAGAGGTTTTGATGCTAATAGCATCGCTGAGTGCAAGCTCGTTGAGTGCTTTGTGAACGAGTGTTTCGAGATTTTCAAGTTCTGTACCAGAACCGATAAGTTGAATAATCATAAATTATTTTAAGAGAACTTTATTATATAAAATTTTTGACTTTTGTAAAACATTTTTTCAATTTTTCAAAAAATAAAATCCCAAAAGGGATTTTATTTGATTTCAAAGAGAGGATTATGCTACTACAATAAAATCGATGTGAAGAATATTTCCACGAACTGGGTGGCGCTGAGCCTCCTGAACGCGAGTATTGTACTTTTTCCCATCAACCGTAAGAGTGATAGTTTCATCTTTTCCAGATTCACGGTACACCTTGATAAATTCTGATACCCCAACGGCGATCATAGTCGAAGGAACATCCTTACCGTAGAGAACTGCTGGGATAAGTCCAGATTCGCGAGTTTCGCGAGCACCTTCTGTACGGATCTTTGCTTCGAGAGAAAACATAGTTTCGAAAGTAAAATGATAAAAAATATGAAAAGCTCATATTCGCGGTGTATTATACACAAATTTTTTAAAAAGCAAGTGTTTTTCAATTTTTATCGTCTTCGCCCTGCTTTTTTGCGTGCAAATTTATCTTTGATACGCCTTGCTTCGCTGGCACCAAGTTTTTCTTCAAGTACCAAATCCATTTCTCCGTCCAAATCAAATAATGACATATCAAAGTCAATTCCTCGTTCTTTCTTGAATTGGTAATCTTCGTAATTTCCGTATGAAATGGATAGTTCTCCATCTTCGATAATCCAAATCTTGGTAGCCAATTTATTCACAAAATATCGATCATGAGAAATAAATAGGATGGCTCATTGATATTCCGAGAGTGCTTTTTCTAGGGTTTCTCTGGTATCAGCATCGAGATGGTTTGTCGGTTCATCTAAAATAAGTAAATTGGAATTTTCATACTTTTCATACTCTATTCAAAAAAGCTTATTATATTCAGATTCTTGTTTATAAATATTTTTTCATTCCAAAGAAGTTTCTTTTTTATTATTTCATAAGTATGATTTTTCATACTTTTCATTCTCTTGAATTTTTTGGAAAAAATCTCGCGCCTCTGAGGCTCTTGTTGCAACGGAATTTTGCCCAAGAATCGCAAATAAAAGTCGTGATCTTTCCCCACCAGAAAGGGAAGCAACTTTTTTGGAATAATCCAAAAAATCAAATCCGTATGACTGTAGAATGCCTCCAATTCGTTCATTTGGATATTTCAGTCCATGAAGTAGAAAATTTTCGGCAATAGTTTTTTCTGTTTGGAGTGTCTCGTGAAGTTGTGAAAAATACAAAATACGAGCATTGTCATGCACCTGCACAAGGCCTTCAAGCGGAGGGATTTGCTTCAAAATTGTTTTGAGAAGGGTAGATTTTCCAACGCCATTTTCTCCGACAATTCCTATGCGATCACCACGATGGAGGCTTGCATCGCGAATGAAAAAAAGTGGCTCGCGTCGCCCAATGAACGCATTTTCAATTTTGATAGAGGTTTCTGGTCCGTATTTATCATATGGAAAAGAAAATTTGATTTCATGGCGAGTTTTTGGTTTTTCAATAAGTTCTACTTTTTCGAGTGCGCGTTCTCGAGATTTCGCAAAACTCGCTCTGGATCAGGCTCGGAATCGGTTGATCAGTTTTTTCTCGCTCTCCAAGAATGTTTGCTGCTCATCATATTTTTTCTCTTCGATAGCGCGATATTTTGCTTTTTCCGCGACACTATATGAATATGATCCGGCGTACTCTTTGATGCCATCAACTCCAAGCATATCAATCACACTTGTGCAGGTTTCATCCAAAAATTCACGGTCGTGTGATACAATAAGATAACCACCTTTCCAGGTTTCGATGAGATATTTTTCGAGCCATTCGACGCTTGGTAAATCAATAAAATTCGTTGGCTCATCCAAGAGAAGAAAATCTGGTTTTGAAAGCAAAATTTTTGCAAGTGCAATCTTGGTGCGTTCGCCGCCAGAGACTTCTGCGAGGGTTTTTTCAAGCAAATGGAAAATCCCAATTCCGCGAGAAACGCGTTCAATATCATTGTCGTAGGTATAGCCACCCAACAAAGTATATCGCTCAATAAGTTCAGTGTATCTTTCAAATTCGCCACTTTCCTCCATTTTTTTCTCTTCAATATCGAGCTCTTTTTCAATTTTTCGTATTTCTTCAAATGCATCGCGAAGCTCATCGCGAATTTTCTTTTTGTCATCAGAAAAATGAATTTGTTCCAAATATCCGAGTGTCATATTTCCAATATTCTCAATACTTCCTTCAAAATCGGTAATTTGCCAAGAAATTATTTTCATAAAAGTCGATTTTCCCGCGCCATTGGGGCCAATGAGCGCAATTCGTTCATCTTCATTAATAATTCGATTGATCGTTCCCAGGATTTTTTCTCCGTTTCGTTCAAAAAAATCAATATGTATATTTAAATGTTTCATGCCGATATTATAGGGAAAAATAAAAATTCGCAAGCAAAAATTCACCTTGACTATTTTTGCTTTTATCATAAAATCTAGTAAATAATTTCTAATCGTTTTTCCATGATTTATCGAGGAGAGTTGCCTGATATTGATTTTCGACAAGTGAGCGTTCTGGCTTTTGATAAGGATGATACCATTACGCCTCCGAATCGTGCTATGGAGTCGCCGATGGCCGAGGAAATCAAGCGCCTCACAGTGAATCGATATATTTTGATTCTGACAGCACGCGATATTGAAACATGTCGAGCGCAGATTTTGAGTGCGATGGAACAGGTTCGTGAGGGAAAAAATCGTGTGGTTTTTGCTTGTTGCAATGGTTCACAGATTTATGATTTTGACAATGAAAAAAAAGATTATTTGCTCAAATCAGCATTGACAGGACAATTAGAATCTCAAGAATTTTTTGATGAAATTGGAAAAAAATTGGCTGAAGAATTAGATGCGCCAGATTTATATTTTGAGCGGCGTAGCGATACAATGGGGGCCTTTGTGTGTATTTCTCGGGATTCAACTGATGAGCAGCGTCGAAAATTTGATCCTGATGGGGGGCGCCGTCGTGCTGCTATTGAAAAATTTCGTCATCTCTTTCTAGCTGAATATGAGGTGATTCCTGGTGGCAAAACCTCGATCGATGTGAGCCTTTATAATAAAGAGGCGGGAATGCGACATTTTCTCGAATATTTTCAGTACCAGCTCTGTGGTGACGTCGTGTTTTTCGGAGATGGATTTGATGGTGGGAATGATACGCCAGTCGAAAATATCCAAAGTGTTTTGAGTGTAAAGGTTGAAAATTATCAACAGACACTCGACCTTCTCAAACAAATTCCTTAAATTTTTCCTATGCAAATAAAAAAACCAAAAATTGTTACGATTGGTGGCGGAAATGGTCACTCAAATATTCTGGGAGCAATTCAGGATACTTTTATCCAGCATGTAGATTTGTCAGCGATTGTATCGATGAGTGATGATGGACGTACAACAGGCCGTCTGATGCGATATTTTCATGATGAGCTCGGAATTCATTTTCCGCCTCCTGGTGATGTTCGTCGATGTTTGTACTTTCTTTCTGGATCAGCTTTTCGTCCAGAATTTGAAAAATATTTTGAAACAGTTATCACGATTGATGTGCCGATTCATTCGCTTTCTCTCGGTGAAATTGCTAAAAGTGTTGGCGCGTATGATTTTCTCGCGAGTCTAGATTTTCCATATTTTGATATTCATTTGCCGATTTTTGGTTCGCTTGATGGGCACAAATTTGGAAATATTTTTATGGGATTTTTGTTCCATCATTTTGACGATGATTACATTAAAATGATGGATTTTATGCACCAATTTCTCAAGGTGGCGTCACGCGTAATTCCAGTAACTATTGATTCTGCCTACATCCAAGCCAAACTTGATGATGGTACGATCATTGAGCGTCAGGATAATATTTCCAATAATATTGGCTATACGGGGCGAATTGTGGAACTTTCTCTCATGCCAGGCTCTGAGACGGCTCGTCATAATTCTGAACTTAATGCGGTTATTAGTGCAGCGGATTATATTTTGATTGCGCCAGGTGATATTTATACTTCGACGATTTCCAATTTGATTATCGGTGGCGTGGCGGATTTGATTACCAAATATTCTCAGGCAAAAATTATTTTTATTGCCAATAATACAAACAAAGGTGGGGAAGCGAGTGGTTATCAGATTCAGGACTTTGTCTCTGAAATCGAAAAATATCTTGGAAAAAATATTGATATTCTCGTTGTGAATAACGAAAAACTCAATTTATCGATTTCTGACGCCAATCGCTTCAAAAATGATATTTCTGTGAAGGGCGGTGATTATATTTATCTGTCTGATGACGAACGCAAAAAATTGAATGAACGCGGAACACAGATTATTGAGGCTGATATTCTTGATCGTAAAACGCTTTACAAGCATGATAAGAAAAAAATTGCGACAATTCTTGAAAAAATTATTTTTCATTCTAAATAAAAAAATCCCGATTTGGGATTTTTTTATTGCATAATTTTGGCGATACGCTCGGGAACGCTCACATAATCTGTAATAAGCATGATAGATGTGCCCGACTGCATATTGATAAAAAGATAAAAATTTCCAGCCATAAATTGCTTGATGAGATTTTTATTTACCATAAACTCGTCCGTGCTGATTATACCAAAAACATCGTATGGTTGATTGTATTTGCGAAATGGAATAGTATTTCGTCGTATAGACTCACGAAGCTCATGGTCGAGCTTTTCTTCTATTTGTGAAATATTAAAAATAGAGCCTACCAAATTAATATGCTTTGAGATAATATTGCTGAGATTTTCTTCCGTAAAATATGGCTCCAATATTGGATCATTCCCATATTCATCAATGATAACATCCAAAAAACCCATAAGATATTCTGTATAGTCAGCCACTATTTCAAGAAATTCTGGAGTTGCCTCTACGTATTCGATAGAATCAAGAATATTAGCCATAAGAAAAATATTATTTTAATATTTATAACAAAAATAAAATATTTGTCAATAAAATTTTTTTAAAAAATAAAAATCC
>CALHQS010000030.1 GCA_938036655.1 uncultured Candidatus Altimarinota bacterium | reverse complement strand
GGTTTGTTGGAGTTATTGGATTCGTTGGTGTAGGGGCAACATACGAACCTCCACCTCCTCCTGAACCACCCCCACTACTTGGTTTTTTGTGTTCTACCTGCTTCTCTGGATTTTCCAGTGCCTCAATATGTTTCTGTTGAGCATCTGGTGTAAGATTTTCATCTGTGAGGGCAGCTTCTGCGTCATCAACAAGTTTTTGCAATGCTGTTTTCTTGGCATTATCTATTGTTTTTGGATCATTGAGAACAGCTTTAGCAGCAGCAATAGCATCTTGAAGAGATTTTTTGTCTGTTGGATGTACGGTAATAGTACGAGTAAATTCTGTGGCAGTGTTGCCGTTTGCATCTGTTGCATTACATGTTACGGTGTAAGTAGCTGCAACAGCGCCATTGTATACTGGATCAATCTTACAGAGTGTTGTTGGATCATATGTTCCTGGCATATTATCCAAGATAGTGATGCCATCTAGTGGATTGTATGATGTGACTTCATCAGAACCAACGATGAGAGTTTTGGCAGAGTAACCGGTAATTACTGGTGGAGTTTTGTCCTCTACCGTGATGGTAATTTCTTTTTCAGACTTGTTTTGTGTTTGAGTTTTATCTGTAGCAATAATCTTGAGTTTGTAGACTCCTGGTTTGTTTGGTGTCCCTCCAATGGTTTTGGTAGTATCATCATACGTAAATCCAGGATTGTTTGCAGGGAATTCTACCGTAGTTTCTACTTCTGAGTCATCTGTTACGGTAATGACATGAGAAAGTGGAGTGTTTTGGTCTACAGTGGTGTCTGTTGCGGTAATTACTGGTGGAGTTTTGTCAATTTTCAAAACATCTTTCGATGCAATATACCCAATAGGCGTAGATTCGCCCTCAAGCGAAACAGCCACACAAACATATTTTCCATCTGCAGACTCATTATCAAAAAGAATTCCATCATCAGCATTTGAAGATTCAAAATTCGCTGAAGCCGACTGGAAGGAAGTAACTCCCGCATTACACTGAGCACGATTGTCTACAAGAGCATATTTGTACGAGAACACATCCGTCCCCTGAGAATTCCGCTGAATGCGAGCCTTGTCAGTTTGTTCTTTCTTATCGTTCTTGGTATAGAGAGAAAATTCACCCTTCTTCAGATTGTGTGAGCGCTCACACACTACACTGCGATCAGGCTTTTCGTGTGCAACATATGGAGCATTACAAGTGAAATAATCAGTTTTTTTCAATTTTCTGGTAGCGTTATAATCACGAACCGTAAATCGAGGCTCTTTAGTCTCATCTGCAAGGGACCAAAGAAGGTGTGGGCCATTATTATTTTTTGTCCAAACTTTTGGAGTGTGTTTCGCATCGGATTCAAATCCATATCCGCTAATAATATTCATAATAGCATCAAGATCCTTTCCAAGCAATTCATCCGTTCCTTTGAATGGACCAATCAGATCAGCAACCATTCCGCCCACACCAGCTTTGTTATTATACAAAAACTCAAAAGTGTGCGTACCAGCAGTGAGTCGCACTGGTTGTAAATACATATAGTAGTACGCGCTTGATTTATTCAGAATTTCTCGAGTTGCACCATTGCTGATAACATTGAGTCTCACATGATCATCGGCTGAAATCAGAGCCAAATAGTCTCCCTCTGTTTCTGGCGTTACATTCAATGTATATTCCGCACCAACATAGAGATTTTCAGCATGAACCGTACAATGATTGAGCGGAGTTGATCCATATTTACATTTATCAGCCGTATTGTTACTTCCTAGTGATGCATCCGTAATTTTGATTTGTCGTATCGCGCCAGGCATTCGTCGATTTTGCCGATCTGTTGCAGAATGCAAAAATGCATCCAACGGATTGCTGGCATTGCGTGACTTTCTTTGTTCGGTTTTGTCAGATTTTATGGTAGCCAAAAACCATGCATTATTGTCAAAATGTTCCAAACTATCGACTGTAGAATTTATTTCATACTTCTTTTCTGATGGCTGTTTTTCTTCGACACATTGTTTTTTTCCATTTCTTTCCTGAGGCGTAAAGCCAGAATCACACCATGTAAAACTTTTTGTGGCGCTCGACAACGCTGATGCTGGCAATATTGATGCAGGAAATATTTGAAAAATAAGTGTTGTCAATACTAGTAAACTCAAAAATTTTGTTCTTTTCATAAGTAAAATGACAAAATAAATAAAAGAAAAAAATTAATCAGCAAAAAGTCGAATCTTATCAGCACTTGGATGCGTGCGGAGTTTTTCGAGAGTTTTGGCTTCAATCTGACGAACGCGCTCACGCGTCACACCGAATTCTTTTCCTACTTCCTCGAGCGTATGCATTTCACCACCATCAAGCCCAAATCGCATCACAATAATTTTTTTCTCACGAGGAGAGAGGAATCCGAGCATATCGTAGAGATTTTCTTTGAGAATAGAAAGATTGGTTGCGCGCTCTGGTGTCAAATATTTATCATCTTCTACAAAATCTCCAATCGTCGTGTCTTCCTCACCACCAACAGGGGAGTCGAGTGAGAGAATATCCTGCGAAATTCGCATAATCTGGCGAACTTTGCGAACATCCATTTCAAGCTCCAAAGCAAGCTCTTCCATAAGCGGTTCACGAGCGAGTTCTTGTGTGAGACGACGATATGTGTGATTAAATTTGTTAATGGTTTCAATCATATGCACTGGCACGCGAATCGTACGAGCCTGATCAGCAATAGCACGCGTCACGCCTTGACGAATCCACCAAGTCGCGTATGTAGAAAATTTAAATCCGCGATCTGGATCAAATTTGTCGACTGCACGGAAAAGCCCCACATTTCCTTCCTGTACCAAATCAAGAAGTCCGAGCCCACGGCCCATATATTTTTTGGCGATAGAAACTACAAGGCGAAGATTGGCTTCTGCAAGGCGTTTTCTCGCTTCCTGATCTCATTTTTGAATGAGGCGACCAAGGCGAGTTTCTTCATCAGCATCAATAAGCTGGAATCGTCCGATTTCATTGAGATACATTCTAATCGAATCATCAGAAATGTCCGCCAAATCAATTTCTTCTTTTTTCTGCGAAGCATTCTGAAAAAGATTGTTCTGATCAAGCGCATCCACGAGTTCGATATTGAGCTTCGCGAGACGAGAGAACACCTCATCCATAAATTCAATATCATTGTCAGAAGGAAGCGCAGCCATCACTTCATCGTAAACGAGTTTTCATTCGACTTTTCCTTTTTTGAAAAGCAGTTGCATTTCCTCAGAAAGCCCTTCAAGGTATTCAGCTGGAACCTCGACATCCAAGAATTTTTTGAGGTTTTTTTGTCGACGTTTGTCCGTGAAAAAATCTTTTGGAATTTTGGCACCGCCAGATTTTTCGATTTCTTGCAATTCTGATTCCTCAACATCATCCAAATCAAAATCATCAAAATCGTCATCAAACGCATCATTAAAATCAAGATTTGGTAAATTTTCCTCATCAAGTTCAATATCGTCACTTTTTTCAATTTTTGTTTTTTTGGAAGATTTGGTGTTTGATTTTTTGGGAAGAGGAAGTTCGATATTGAGATCAGAAAGCGACAATGCGCTCACATCAATACTTGAAAGATCCACTTCCTGAATAGAATTTTCGGTTTTTGTGTCTTTTTTCTTTGGCATAAAATTTTGGTTAAAAATTGAATTTTCCTGGCTGAATCCCGAGTTGGCGACCTTTGTTGACGAGATATGCATATGCTTGCAAATATTCTGCGCTGTCTGGAGAAATTTTCTCGAGCATTTTATTTTTTTCTTGTTCAAGCAATTCTGCGTGCAATTGTTTTAATAAATCAAAAAATTGCCTCGAGACAATGTCTGGATGCTGGTCAGGATAATTTTCGTCGATATACACCTCAATTGTGCTGAGCTCTTCGGTATCTGATTCGTCCAAATCAGTTTTAGAAACTATTCTATAGAGCAATCCAGCATCAGGAAGCGAAAAAA
>CALHQS010000029.1 GCA_938036655.1 uncultured Candidatus Altimarinota bacterium | reverse complement strand
TTTCCTTGCGCTTTTTATATTTTATATAATAATATATTTTTCTCTCAAAAAAATCCCTTAGAAAAGGGAATTATTTTTTTGTGGTTTTAAGAATACTTGCCATTCGGCCGTTTTGAGAATTGGTTCGATGATTTGGATTTTTCACTAATTTATCAAAATAATTCACTTCAAATTTTGGGGGTACATATTCTTTTCCAGAAGGCAAAAGTTCAAAATTTTCGACATCCTTTTGCATGATTTCGCACATAGCTTGATAATTACTGAATAATCGAAATGAATAAAAATTATTATTAGAATTGGTCGTTTTAATGCTTGATGCATAGATTTGATGCGACTTGATGCCGTGGGCACGCAAGATTTTTACAATAATTTTTTGGAGTGAAAATTCGCATTTTCCATTCTCGATTTCTCGGAAAAATTTTGGCGAAAATGCATCAATATCGTGCTTTTCGAGATATTTTTCAAAAAGATTTTTGTAGTATTGTGTGTCCAGCTGAAAATCTCTGCCCGCCATCGGTGAAATTCGAAAAAACATTTTGGCGAGAGATTCTACATCAGAATCGAGTTTTTCAAAAAGATTGTCAATAATTCCAGCAGCCGTTCCTTTATATCCTGCATGCAAAATTCCGCATTTTTCCTTATCAGGATGAGCAAAACTTACACCCGCACAATCCGCAGTTGGAAGTACAATTGAAGCGTCGGTATTTTTGTAATCCATAATTACGCCATCAAATCCCGCGGGCAATAAAATATATTTTTTCCCATCAATATCGCGAATATCGCTTCCAGAAGGCAATTCTTCACCTGCGTCAAAAATTTTATTCGTAAAATCTCGGCCATTGATCAAAAAATTCACTTTATTTTTTACAACATGACAGAAACTTTGTACGATTTCTTCGCGATGAGCCTCAGAAGATGCAGGACAATGAGAAAATTGTGGAATATATTCTACCTCAAGATTTTTACCAAGTAACATTTTGACAAAATTATATTTTCTCGCATTATAAATAATATCAAAAAAAGTCAATAAAAAAATTTTTTATAAAATTCTCGAAAAAAAATTTGCTTTTTCAGGAAAAATCTTATAATGACCAAGCATTTTTATGCAAATTTTTATTTCCTTCTTTTCCTGGTCAGAAAAGATGTTTAACCCATAGGAATTTATGAGACAATACGAACTTATGATGATTGTCGATCCAAGCCTTTCAACAGAAGACAGAGACGCGCTCGTTTCTGAAATCGAAACAGAACTTTCAAATGTTGGGGCAAAAATCGTTGAAACAAATCATCCAGGTGAACGCGAACTCGCGTACAAAATCCGCGGATCTCTTCAGGGATATTATTTGCTTTACACTCTTGAAAAAGAATCAGGAGATTTCCTTGAAGCCGTAAAAACATTCAACATCAAACCGTCTATCTGGCGATTTATGTTTGTTCGCACAGATGCATAGTTTTTAATTTTTCTTTATGCGTACGATCAATAAAGTTATTCTTATCGGAAATGTTACGAAAGATCCATTTGTTCGCACAACAGGTGGTGATAAAAAAGTTGCGACTTTCACGGTGGCGACAAATCGCTATTACAAAAATACTGCTGGAGAATCAGTTTCTGAAGCAGAATACACAAATTGTGTAGCGTGGGGCCCTTTGGCAGAACGAGCTGAGAAATCTCTTGTAAAAGGGAAGCTCGTATATATTGAAGGACGACTCAAAACTCGTGTTTTCGATAAAGAAGATGGTACAAAACTTCACAAGACAGAAGTAGTGATTTCTCAGTTGATTTTCCTTTCCAAAAAAGAAGATTTTGAACTTGAAAATATTGAAGAAATTGATTATGATGACTTCTCAGATCTTGAAGAAGACAAATTTTAATATTATTTTTTAAAAAAATTTTTATATGGCAACTTCTAAAAAGCAAGTTTGTCCAGTAGAAGCTGCGGGCGTAACGCACATTGATTATAAAGATACTGCTTTCCTTAAGCGTTTCTTGACAAAATTCAACCGAATTATTCCTCGTCAGTATTCTGGTACAACTCTTAAAAATCAGAAAAAAATTGCAACCGCAGTAAAGCGTGCGCGTTATATGGCTCTTCTTCCATACGTAGTTGATCCTCGCCACAATACTCATGCGTCATACGACAATGTTCCAGCAACACAATCTGCTGAATAAAAATTTCCCAATTTTGGGATTTTTTTATTGTGGAATTTTTGTAATTTTCTGAAGTCTGTCATAGAAAAAATAAAAAAGAGAAAATTTGTAAAATTTTTGATAGTCTTGTAATTCGAAAAATCCTAGAATTTCTGCTTTTCAAAAAGGGAAGCAACTCTTTAATGGGTGGCACTCAAATCGTACTAAGTGCGAAAAAAGAGAAAAATTTGTAAAATTTTTGACAAATTCTCCAACTTCTGATAATATGACCGTGTCATTCATTATTTTTTTTAATTTTTCCTATATGAAGACGATGAAAAAATTTGCTTATGCCGCATTGGCAGCTACTGCTGTAATTCCTCAGACAATGGCACAAATCAGCTTTGGTGGTGATAAAGTTCAGTCTGGTTTGCAGGGTTCAAAAAATACTGCTGATGTAACTATTCAGAATCTCATTCAGAATGCTATGATTTTTCTTGCGATTCTCGCAGTGTGTTATGGTTTGTATGGAGGTTTCCTTATGCTTACAGCTGGTGGTGATGAAGATAAAGTATCAACTGGTCGTAAAATCCTTATTCAGGTAGCGCTTGGTCTTGTGGTAATCTTCTTGGCAAACTCTATTGTTCAGTTTGTACTTTCAAGAATTCTTACTCCAAATGCATAATATTTTCCCCGAAAGGGGATTTTTCTTTTTAAATTCTCTCTCAGGAGAATTTTTTGTTTGCAAAAAATATTTTACAAATTTTCTTTTCCTATTATAATAGCCAAAATTAACTATTTTTCTATGCCTTTTAATCATAAAGAACTTGACGCTAAGTGGCAAAAATTCTGGGAAGAAAATAAAACTTTTGCAACACCAAGCCTCTCTAATAAGCAAAAAAAATATATTTTGGACATGTTTCCGTATCCATCTGCTGCAGGACTTCATGTGGGTCACCCAAAGGGTTATACGGCGACAGATATTGTTTCACGTTATTATCATGCGAAGGGTTTCAATGTTTTGCACCCAATCGGATTTGACGCGTTTGGTTTGCCAGCGGAAAATTTTGCTATCAAAACAGGGACGCATCCAGCCGTAACTACCGCCAAAAATATTGACACATTTATCAAGCAGCTCAAGGCGCTTGGTTTTGCTTATGATTGGGATCGAATGGTTGATACGACTGATCCAGAATACTACAAATGGACGCAGTGGATTTTTTTGGAACTTTTTAAAAAAGGGCTGGCATATGAGCAAAATTTGCCTATCAATTATTGCCCATCTTGTAAAACGGGGCTTGCCAACGAGGAAGTTCTTTCTGATAATACGTGCGAGCGATGTGGAACGCTCGTTGAGCGCCGTGCGCTTCGTCAGTGGGTGCTCAAAATCACTGATTATGCTGAACGATTGATTGATGATCTTGATGAACTTGATTGGGCTGAAAGTGTGAAAGAAATGCAGCGAAATTGGATTGGGAAAAGTGTAGGTTGCGAGTTTGAACTCAAAAAATCTGATGATGAAACCAAGAAAATTGCTGTCTACACGACTCGTGTGGATACTGTTTTTGGTATGACATATGCTGTGATGGCGCCAGATCATCCACATGTGGAAGACTTTATTATTGATGCTGAGCGGGCGAATTGTGAAAAATATATTGCCGAAGCAAAAAGTAAATCTGATCAGGATCGTACGCAGGCCGACAAGGAAAAAACAGGAGTTTTCACAGGTTCATACGTGATTAACCCGTTTAATAACGAAGAAGTTCCATTGTATATTGGAGATTATGTTTTGGGGCATTATGGAACAGGCGCTGTAATGGCGGTTCCAGCACATGACGAGCGCGATTTTGAATTTGCCAAAAAATATGATTTGCCAATCGTTCCGGTGGTTTTTCCGCAAGAAATGATCGAAGATTTCCACAAACAAATGGATGAGGAATTCCAAAATTCACTTTCTGATGATGATTTGAATACATTTTTGCAAAAATGTGAAGAAGATCGTAAAAATTTTGAAAAAAACCTTGCATACACGCCAGATGGATTTATTGGAGAATTGCCTATAACAATCGGAACAATTGCTGAAACGACTACGACAGAGATTTTTGAAAATGGCATAGAAATTTTGGAAACACAATCAGAAAAGGTAGAAATGTTTCAAGAATATAATCGTGAATTTTTCGGGCTTTCATCAGAAGAAGCTCGCGAAAAATTTATAGAGTTGGCTGAAAAAGGTGGTTTTGGTCGCAAAAAAATAAATTATAAATTGCGCGACTGGCTTTTTTCTCGTCAGCGATATTGGGGTGAGCCGATTCCGCTCATTCATTTGGACAGCGAAGTAGTGGGGAATTTACCTCGAATTTATTCTTTGGAAGAGGCGACGGACCCAAATCTTGCATATGTTTTGAAATCCGAACCAAAAGGTGATGAAAATCCGCTTTGCCTTTGTTCAAAAGGAAAATTGCGTGAACTCGTAATCGGCGGGAAAATTTTTGGAAAAATTTATAACGGACTCTCCACTAAAATCGTTATTGACGAGAATTTGCCACTCAAGTTGCCAGAAATGGAAGATTTCTTGCCAGCTGGTGATGGGAATTCTCCACTTGCGAAGGTTGATGATTTTGTCAATATTCGTTTGGCGGACAATCTTTCTGGAAAACGCGAAACGAATACAATGCCGCAGTGGGGTGGTTCTTGCTGGTATTATTTGCGATATTTGGATCCAAAAAATCCGAATGCGATTGCTTCCAAAGAAATTTTGGATTATTGGCAGAATGTTGATGAGTATGTTGGTGGCGCTGAACATGCGGTTTTACACCTTTTGTATGCACGATTCTGGCACAAAGTTTTGTACGATATTGGTGTTGTTTCGACGAAAGAACCATTTCAAAAACTCGTGAATCAAGGAATGGTTTTGGCATATGCATACGAACGAAAAGATGGAGGCCTCGTAGCGATTGACTTAGTCGAGGAGCGTGACGGAAAATTTTTCATTATTGAAACGGGAGAAGAAGTGAATCGAATTGTGGCAAAAATGTCAAAATCCCTCAAAAATACAGCCAATCCGCTTGATATTTCTGAAGAATATGGCGCCGATACCCTTCGTTTGTATGAAATGGCGATTGGTGATTTCCGTGATTCTGCACCTTGGAATCCGGATGCAATTATTGGTGTGCGACGATTTTTGGATAAAGTGTATGCGCTTTACGAAAATGGGAAAAATGTTGCAAAAGATGAAATGAAGGCGATGAAACTTTTGCACAAAACTATCAAAAAAGTCGAAGAAGATATTCGTGATTACAAATTTAATACTGCGATTTCTTCGATGATGATTTTGGTGAATGAAGGACTTCCGACTGATCCAGAATTTGTGACTGAATGGAAGGAAAAATTTGCGATTATGCTTCATCCATTTGCCCCACATTTGGCAGAAGAATTGTGGCAAATGCTTGGGAAAACGACTTCAATTTTTGAGGCAGCATGGCCAGAATATGATGAATTCATGTTGGTAGATGATGAAGTGACGATTGCCGTGCAGGTGAATGGAAAACTTCGTGGAACGCTCACTTGTTTTAATGGTGTCGCTCAGGAAGAGGTGTCTGCGCTCGCTCATGCAGAGCCAAATATCGCCAAATGGCTCGAAGGAAAAATTCTTGTGAAAGAAATTTTCATTCCGAATAAAATGCTTTCTATCGTTGTGAAAGACGCATAAAATCTCCGAAAGGGGATTTTTTCAAAATAGAAAAATTTTTCTCGAATAAATATTGACAAATAATATATTTATTTTATAATAACAAGAATAAATTTTTCTTATGAATTCATTGTCAAATATTATTGAAAATATTGATAACATTCTCGAAAGAAAACGAAAAGAATTTACGGAGCGAATGAGAGGCACTTCGTTTCTTGAGGTTATGAATTCAATGGTGGAGCCGTATGTTGGGAAAGAAATTCTTGATGAGCATATTGATAAGATTCTTGCTCTCAAAAAGGCGGCTGATATCGAGGCGGCAATCAAAAAATGTATGTCACTCAAAGTACGAAAAATAGAGGATTTTGCCCGTGAATCTGTACATATTGATGCACCAACATTTGAATTACAGGCAGGAAAACGACCGGAAGATAAAGTGATTTTTTCGTTTTTTGTCAAACTTTTTAGATTAGAAACTCGAATTGAGGGACTCGAAAAACAAGGTGAAAACGTCTTGGATGATAAAAATCAAATTGACTCTCTTCGAACAAGTGTACAAGATTTTGCGACCAATCGTATTTTGAATGAATTTTTTAATGAGACAATTTGAACGGTAATGTCTCGCCAAGAAAACGCGCCACAACGCGTTGCAGTCAAAAAAAATAAAAATACTGAAAAACGAATCGCTAGTGAACTCCAAATGATTGAAGGTCGGCTTGATACTTTTTTTCAACAAAAAGAAAAGAACGAACAGAAAAAAATAACACAAGAACAAAAACGCTTGGAGCGTGAACAAGATGCTACACAAGCAAAAATGCGTGCTGAGCAAAAAGAAAATCGTAACGAAAAAGATATTTCTCAGGCCGATATCGATAAATTTTCGCATATTGAACGGAAAATGCAACAATTTCAGTATCGTTTGATGAATATTTTGAAAAAGAAAAATTTTACGAACAAAACAAAAAAAGAGGTAGATGATATGGAAAAAAATCTCCAAAAATTGCTTGAATGAGGCTCTGTTGATGAGAGTCATGAAGTAGTGTCTGCTGTGTTTTATTTTATTGAAAGTGTACGAACAAATATTCGTGAAGTGGAACAAAAAAACCCTTCTCATTCAAAGGTTTTTCTTGAAAAAAATTCAAAGAGGCCCTCAATTCCTCCGGTCAAATCAACTCTTGTGCAACAAACATTGCCAAAAAATCGCGAGATGATTTCTTGGATCAATCAGGCGTTGAGCTTCTTTTCTTATCGCATTTCAAGTACTATTCTCAAGACAGAAAGCTACGGCGATGGCTCGTTTGTGATGCAAATTTTTCGCCCATTTTTGTACTATGTTAGCGGGGAAATTTTTGAAAAAGACCTTATTCTTTTTGGTGAATCACTTTCTTGGAGTCAGATTTTGGCACAATATGGCAAAAAAATTGATGATGACTCGCAATGACGCCAAGTTTGGATTTCGGTTTTATCCAAACAAAATACACCACGCGAAACAGTGGCTGAATTATTTGCAGATTTGCTGCCCGCGATGAAGGATTTTTCTCGGACAAGGTTTGCTGTCAATAAGCAAAAAAGTGGAAATCCAATGGAAAACATTATTCGAGATTTTTGACATTTTCTGAAGAATAGATCATAAAAAAATTCCCAAATTGGGAATTTTTATTTTTCAAATTTTGGAAGATAGTCAGTCTTGTAGCGATCTTCACATTCTTTGATAATTTTTTTGGCTTCATCAATTCCAAAAAATCCTTCTACTGTACATGTTCCAGGTTTTTTTAAATCCTTGTAGTGTTCCCAGTAATATGTTGTTTCTTTTTTCCAATGTTCGCCGAGATCTTCAAAAGTTTTGATGTGATCCATTCGTTTATCATCAGCCAAAACACCAATCACTTTGTCGTCCACTTCGCCGCCGTCGTTAAATTTCATAATTCCAATAATT
The DNA here is from genome assembly GCA_938036655.1 of uncultured Candidatus Altimarinota bacterium. Classification (GTDB taxonomy): domain Bacteria; phylum Patescibacteriota; class Gracilibacteria; order BD1-5; family UBA2023; genus GN02-873. The sequence goes on along the minus strand of CALHQS010000029.1, from coordinate 1,682 downwards.
CGTACTTCAGCAAGAGATCCAGGAATAAGTGGCTCTGTCACGCCTACAACTTCGACATCAAGCGGGTCTCCATCTTCGTCCCAAGTACAAGGGATGGCTCCGTATGCAAATGGATATGCAAGTGAAGAATATCCAACGCGATCCAATTTGAGCTGACCAGATTCTGTGATAATTTCGTATTTGTTGATAGTCATTGAGTTGAGCTCAATGAGTGCATTGATGCGGTTTTCGCTTTCATCCGCGAACGCGGGAAGTACATGAAGCAAGTTGAGCATATATTTGCTCGGTGCGTGGTCAATATTTGCCATAAAATTTCTTAAAAAATAAAACGCTTTCATTATAAATTTTTTTTCAAAAAAGCAAAATTTTTTCCGCGATTTCCCAAAAATTTTCATTTGAAATAATGTTTTTATAAATATTTTCATCAAAAAGTCTAGGAAAAAATAATCGGAATCACTTGGCTTTTTTTGTATTTTTCGTATAATCCCAGTGTTTATTCTTTAACATTCTTTTTATGAAAAAGATTTTTGTCGTATCAGCTTTGATGCTTGGTCTTGCGTCATGTGGTACACAAACAACTCCTGATAATTTTGCGGATTTGTACAATGCCAATGTAAAGGCGGAAATGGTAAAGCTGGATGAAACATTCAAAACTATTTACGGAACACAAAAAGAGGCAAATGGCCAGCTTTCGGGTTCAGTATTTATGCAAGATGTTCTCACCTCAAATACGCTCGAATTTTCATCAAACTTCACAGCGCTTGCTGGTGGATCTCAGATGTCTCAGGTGACTTTCGAATCTCCAAAATTAAAAGTAGAAACAACCGCTTCTGATTCTGCTGGATCAGGCACAGAATCTTCTGCTTTTGAAGGTACGGCTGATACAGTTGATTTCATTTCAGGAATGTCAAATTTCATGAAATATAATAATCTCAAAATTTCAGCTACAGCGAGCAATGAAGAAATGAAAAAATCTCTTGAAGCTGAAGTAAAAGATGCTGTTGAAAAATTGGCAAAATTTAACGAAAAATGGGTTGCGCTTGATCCAAATCTCGATAACGCGCAGGCTTATGAACTTCTTCAGAAACTTGCAAAACTTCAAACAGCTGATTTTGAAAAATATTTGACAGAATATCACGTTTTCTCATCAACTGGCGCCGCAGTAACTGATGGTTCTAAACGTACATTTGATGTAGCGCTTGATAAGGCTCGATTGGTTGATTTGTTGGCACGATTGGCAAAAGATTTTGCAGATACTGAGCCAACAACCGAAGAAAAACAAGAGTTGCTCACAAAACTTGGAGGACTTTCTATCACTGGAAAGATGACTTTTGATACAAAGGATGCTTTGTATAGTGATACAAAATTGACAATCGCGCTCGAAGGTTCAAATGAAAGTATTATTGTTGAAGATTCACGAAAAGGTGATACATATGCTTTGAAAATTGCCTCTGTTTCAGGCGCGACTGAACGATTTGTTCTTGAATTGACAGCTGTATCTCAGGGAAAAAATACTGACTTTAATGGAAAAGCATTTGTAAGTCTTGATGGGCAAGAAAAAATCGAAGTGGCAAAACTTTCTGGAAAGGTAGAAGATAATGTTTTGAAAACATTCAATTTGAGCATTTCTGCACTTGGAATGGGCGGCGGAGAACTTTCTTACATTCAGGGTGAAAAATTGG
>CALHQS010000028.1 GCA_938036655.1 uncultured Candidatus Altimarinota bacterium | reverse complement strand
CTTTAGTCCGTGATGTACCTTGCAAATTTAATCTAATCCCTTTTAATCCGTTCCCGAATTCAGGTTATGAGCGTTCTTCTAGTGAAAATATACGGATTTTCCGCGATATTTTGCAGCAGGCCGGGTTGGTTGTGACTGTGCGGAAAACACGAGGTGATGATATCGATGCTGCTTGCGGTCAGCTTGCTCTCAAGGAGGAAGGAAAATCACTTGCCACCAAAGAAGGAAAATCTATGAAATCACTTGTTGAAAAGCATTGGAAAAAATAATTTTGATTTTTTGAACAAATTTGGTATACTTTTGAAAATTAATTTTTGATATGCAGAATTCAGCAGATAGTATTATTCAAGAAATTGAAAATCACAAAAGCGCAGGAAACTACGATGCTGCCCTCACGGAAACACTTGAATGACTCAAAAAACACGTCAATGATTATCGTTTTTATGAAGAATTAGCGGATATTTATTTGTATCAAGAAAACCTTGAAAAAGCCGAAGAAGTCATTCATTATGCACGCGAATTGCATCCAGAATCGGGTACAGGCATTTATTTGCAAGGCTATATTTTTTTGGAAAAATGAGACTATGAAAAGGCTCTCGAAACTCTTGAAAAAGCTAATATTCTTTTTCCGAATAACGCGGAAATCATCCGAAGCATTGGTTGGTGTAATGTTATGATTGGCAATATGCAAAAAGGAATTGCTCTTCTGCGCCGTGCACACGGACTCGCACCCGACGATGAAAGCATTCACCAATATTTGACGACAGCACTTTTGCTTTACGAAGAACAAAATTCTACACAACTAACCCAATAATATGTTTACAATTCCTGTTGGCGATCTCATCAATAGTTACGATGGTGACTCAAAAATTTTTTCGTTTGATGGCGAAATTTTTGATGGATTTTACGAAGATTTAACGTTTCTCAAGCCACTTCTTTTCACCATTAAACTCATTGTAATTGATGATGGAATTCATGGGATTTTTACTAATTTTTCGACAGAAATTTCCTACGAAAACAAAAAAACAAAAATTTCCATTCCTGAATTTGAGCGCGTTTGGAAAACACAAATTGATCCGCTTGATGGCGATGATATCAATCTTATCAACACGAAAAATATGACGATTGACCTCAAAGATGTTATTCGTGAAGAAATTATTATGGCGTTTCATTCTGAAAATTTGTAACAAAAAATTCCTATTTTTTTAGGAATTTTTTTATTTTCAGAAGCAAAGAATAAATCGAAAATTTGAATGAAATGGGGAATAAAAATTTTTCTGGCAATTCGTAAATTTCACCACCAAGTTTTTGCTTAAATTGGGAAACTCCCATGAGCGGATCATCTGGATTGTTCGGATCCGCCACACCAAATAAATCATACATTTTTTTTCCATGATTTTTTGCAAATTTCATTGATTCCCAAAGCGTCAAGTAGCTACTCGCCAATTTTCGGCCCTCCGGATCGCTTGTAGAAGCACCGTAATAATAAAATCCGGATTCTCCCGAAAATACCGAAATCGTCATCGCCAAATATTTTCCATCCATTTTGGATGCAACAATAAAGGCGTTTTCTCATAATTCCCGCAAAAATAGCTCATAATATCTTCGAGAATTATGTGAAAAGCTGTCGCGCGCCGTTGTTTCTTCAAGTAACCACATCCATTCATCAAGAATTTTTTCTGAAAAATCCGTAATAATTTCGATTTTAACTCACTTTTTTTCGGCATTACGAATCGCGTAACGCCCTTTTTGTGGCATATTAGCAATGATATCGTCAACAGATTTTTCCAACGAAATAATACGCGTAAATGGCGTTAAAAATTTGCGAGAAACCTCTCTAGAAGGTAAATTTTGAAATTCTACAATTTCCTCAATGGGCTCAACCTGAAGAAAAATGATTCATTTTTTTTGTAAAAAGTTTTTCAAACTTTTAAAACAATCCGAAAAATCATCAGCGATTTGAAAATCTTTTACTCACAAAATAAACGCACCGAAAAATCCTGCTCCAACAGCACGAATTTCTACCAAAAAAAATGTCGCATCTGGATTTCCAAAATAAAAAACTTCCCTCGCCTGCCCAGATTTTGTCAAAATATTTTTCCATGCAGCTGATTGCCAAAGGGAAAGTTCAGGAATATTTTTTCCAGAAAAATCAAAAATACCATATTTCATACGAGAATTGTACCTATTTTTCAAAAAAATCAATAAAAAGTTGCAACTTTTGAGAAAAAGTGTTATAATGCCAATGTAATTATTTTTTCTACTATGCTTACTCATCTAGAAATCAAAACGGCAGCAACAAACACTGGCATCAAGATTTTTACATTTGATGGAGAATTAGACGAAACCAATGTGGACAATACTTTTCCGAGTATTATTGAAAATATTGGCGATTTTAATGGCGCCAAAACACTTTTTAATCTTGAAAAACTCAAATATCTCAACAGCAAATCTATCGGATATATTGCAGATATTGCCCAGCGAACAGAAGACGGAAATGGAAAATTTGCGCTTTGCAATCTCACTCCCGAGGTTAATGACACTCTGGATCTTGTTGGGATTACTTCTATTTTGCCAATTTTTAATTCTCAAGAAACAGCACTGATTGAGCTTTCAAAATAAAGCTTGACTTTTTTGTTTTTATCGTAAAATAAATATAAATAATTTTGCCTATGACTCCAAAATCAAGCGTACAAATTCGCGTTAATCCTGATACACCTCAGGAAAATAAAAATATTCCACAAGCACCCGCAACACCAGAAATGCAGGCAGAACGTGCTCAATTATCAGCACAAAATGAAGCACAAAAAGAGCAAACCCGATCAAATATTAGCTCTGAAATCGAAAATCTTCGTAAACAGCTAGAATCTGAACAAGATGCACAGAAAAAATTTGAACTTCAGAGAACCATTACTCGCCTCGAGGCTTTTTCAGGGATTCAAGAATGAAAAAATATTTCTGACAAAAACCTGCAAAACGAAGTTCAGAAAATTTTGGAAGGAAAAAATACGGATACATACCGAAATATTGATCTTTTGACACTCAAATCAAAAGGAATTGATGTAGCTCCACTTACGCTCGTATACAAAAATAAACCCGATATTGTGTCCACTGAAAAAATGACCGAAAATGATGAATTTGTGGTAAATTTTGGTGGAAATATGAGTTTAGCTCAAAAAACTGGTGCTGGTGATATTCTTCCAGCAACTGTTCGACAAGTAGAAATCAATGGAGTAAAAGCAGAACGAGGTAATAATCCTCGCCCAGGATATTATGATACGAGTGGGCGATATGTACCGATTTATGACGGATATCAAATAAAAATCTTGAAAATTGGGAATGCCACAAATGAGGATTCAACCGCAGTTCAACAACGTCTTTCTTATATTGAAGAAGAATCCCGTCAACAAGCCATACCTTTCAACGCGGAAGTTCGAATGAATCAAAAAGGTGCAGAAGTTTGGAATAATCCAGAATTTCAAACTCGGGTGCAAGCAATGTGTTCTCGTCTCGGAATTAATCCAGAACACCTCAAAGTTGTAATGCATAAAGAATCAGGAATTAATCCTCAGGCGCGCAATAACTATTCTAGTGCCACTGGACTCATTCAATTTATGCCAGATACAGCCGTAGGACTATGAACTACTGTCAATGCTCTCTATAATATGAGTGCAACGCAACAGTTAGAATATGTAGAAAAATATTACCCCCCATTCAGAGGAAAGCTCAATTCCCCCGCCGATCTGTATCTTGCAACATTCTATCCATATGCAATTGGGAAATCTCCTGATTTTGTAGTTGGAAGCCAGGTTAGTCCAGCGAAAGCTCTAGAAATTGCACGACAAAATCCAGGAATTGCTAAATTTTCAAGTAACCCAAATGGTATTACTGTTGCCGCCTTCAATAATTATGTATACTCATAAAAAAATCCCCAGTAGGGGATTTTTAAAATAATACTTCTTGAAGCTTATCTTTTGGAGTTATTGGATGCAAAATTTTGTAAAGTTTTCCAAATATTTCCTTTGGCTCATATGATGCAAAAATAATTTCACCAGCAAAAATAGCATCCGCAAATTCGGAAATATCAAGCATTTTACTATCAAGCATATATACCTTCCCCTCAACAGAAATATAAATTTTATTCATTAAATCAATAGAAATACCAATAGGTTCGGAAATCTTTTGTATTTCAATCAATAAATTCTGATATTCAGACAGGTTTTGGATTTTCATTACAGAAATATCCTTTTTTGGAGCAGATATAGAACAATCAGCCGGCAGAAGTGACCGAAATTCATATTTTTTAAGGTTTTCAATATATTCATCTGTCAAAATTTTTTCTGAAGTATTACCAAAAATGATTTCAGGAAGCGCAATATCAGTAATAATTTTCGTAAGTTTCTGTGACAAAAATGCGATTTCTTGATTATTTTGTAATCATTCTCGCATCTTTGGCGTTAAGGAATCGAGATTCTCAAATATACTCTCAAGAGTATCAAATTTTTCTAGCAAATCGACGGCTTTTTTGGGACCAAATCAAGCAATCCCTGGAATATTATCCGAACTATCTCATACAATCGCCAAATAATCACGAACTTTTTCCGGAGGAATTCAAAACTTTTCAATCACATCAGCTCGACGCATAAATTTACGCTTCATAGCATCATAAATATGCACTTTCCCATCATCGACAAATTGACATAAGTCCTTATCTGATGAGATAATCACCACCTGATACTCGGAATCCTTATATTTCTGTGCAATCGTCCCCATCACATCATCAGCCTCATATCATTCCACGCCGATTACCTGAATTTTTGCAGAATCGAACAATGAAAAAACGCCCTCAATTTGACATCGTAAATTATCCGGCATTCTATCACGGGTTCCTTTATACTCAGAAAAAATATCAGCACGAAACGATGCTCCAACATCCGTTGCAACCACCAACTGCGATTCAGGATTTTCTTCAATCAGATTTTTCAAAAATTTTGCAACACCAAAAATAGCATTCACCTGCATACCCGAGCGAGTATGTATTTCTGGAATGGCATAAAACATTCGATAGATCAAATTATACGCATCAATGACAAAAAGATTTTTTTTCATACTAATCAATTTTTAAATCTTGTACAACAGGAAAGCCCTGTAATTCTAGCATTTTTCGCAAAAATTTCCCCTGCAATCTTCATGGCAAAAAATGCATATGCCAATGTTCTACACTTCGTCCATCAGCAATATTTTCATGAAAGTTTTCTCTTGTAAAAGAAAAATATAATTTTTCTCCAAAAAATTTCTCCATAAAGCTATGAATTTTTGACATCTCGGCCCATTCATCAATAGAAAATTCTGAAGCAAATTTGTGATGAGCGATTGGCACCGCCATGAGATGCTCATGAGTTCCTGTATATGGATATTTATTATGAACAATTCGCCAAAATTTTCATTCCCAAAGCGTGTACTCTGGGTTAAGATTAGGCGGACAAAAAGGGCAATTTTCGCGCCCAATCATTCATTTACTTGTAATTTGCCCGTACTCTTCCCTACTTCCCAATTTTATCATATGTATCATTAATAATACTTTTAATTTGTTGAGCTACATCGTCAGAATCACGATTTCAATTAATTCTAAAAAATCTTCCTTCGAGCATTTCTAATTGCGCGCATTTTTCATAGCCTCGCTGGGTATCCAAATAAAATTGACGCCCCATTGTTTCCCATTTGTCGCCTTTAGCATCAAAAACTCGATTCATTGCTGTATCAATATTCGTATCAATATATAATACTATATCAGGTATTAAATCCTCAATAGCATCAGCATTAATTGACATTACCTTATCAAATCCGAGTCGTTGCGCCTCACCCTGATATGCCAAAGATGACAAAAAACTACGATCTGACACAATAATAGTCCCAGCATACAACTCTGGAATCAATTTTGTATGAATCAACTGAGCACGAGATGCTGCATATAAATACGCATTCGTGAGTGGGTGCATAAAATCATCGTCCCAAGTTTTCGCTTGTGCAAGAGTCCGAATATCTTGTGCAATGGGCGTTGATCCAGGCTCATGTACATGCAAAATTTTTTTATCAGGAAACTTTTTTTGCAAAAATTCTACCAATTTTTTGGATTGCGTAGATTTTCACGCTCAGGCAATACCTTCAAAAACAATATACATAGTAATAAAATTAGACAGCAATAGGGGCAGAAATAGCTGGATATGGATCGTAATCCTGAAGTATAAAATCGGAAAATTTAAATGCGAATAAATCTCGTTTTTCAGGGTTTAAAATCATACGAGGAAACTGTCGTGGAATTCGAGTAAGTTGCTCCTGAACCTGATTTATATGATTATTGTAAATATGAACATCTCCAAATGTATGAACAAACTCTCAAGCCACCAGGCCCGTACAATGTGCGATCATCATGGTCAAAAGTGCGTACGAAGCAATATTGAATGGAACACCCAAAAATACATCGGCAGATCGTTGATACAATTGACAAGAAAGTTTTCCATTCGCGACATAAAACTGAAATAGCGTATGACATGGAGGCGGAGCACTATCTTTATCTTTGACAAGCGTTTCAATTTCACCAACATTCCAACCAGAAACAATATTTCGTCGAGAATACGGGTCATTTAAAATAGTCTTTAGAGCGTTAGAAATCTGGTCTATAGAAATATCCTCTCGAGCATCCCATGATCTCCATTGCTTTCAGTATACCGGACCTAAATCGCCCCATTGTTGAGCGAAGGTCTCATCATTTTTAATTTTTTCCACAAATTGAGCCAGTTCATCGTGCCATTCTGACGAATATCGAGGAAATTTTTCTGACAAATTATTCTCCTTAATATACACCGAAAAAGCCCACTCATTCCAGATTTTTATATCATTTTTTACTAAATAGCGAATATTCGTATCACCCGACAAAAACCAAATCAATTCATGGATAATTGCTTTCAAATAGACTTTTTTGGTAGTCAAAAGCGGAAATCCCTTTGATAAATCAAATCGCATTTGGTGACCAAAAATTGACTTTGTCCCAATCCCCGTACGATCTGGACGTTCCACACCATCTGATAAAATTTTTTGAAGCAAATCCAAATATTGCTGTTCGCCAAAATTACCCATTTTTACGAATTAAAGAAATAAAGTAGCCATCGGAAAATTCTTGTCGTGAAATTTCTTCAAAATTCTGACGAAATTCATTCACAAAAATATTTCATGAAAAATCATTTTTTAGTAGTGTCAACTCGACTGAATCAATCAAATTTTTTTCAAAAAACTGATTATATAGAGAAGCACCACCGATTACAAAAATTTTTCGTTGCTCATTTTCCAGTGCACGAAGCATTTCAGAAATATCAGAAAAACATTCGATATTATCGATTTTTTCGCGCGTGAGAACAATATTTCGTCGACCAGGAAGTGGGCGAAATTTTTCTGGAATTGAAAAAAACGTATTTCGCCCCATAATCACAACCTGGCCAAGCGTCAGATTTTTAAAATGCGCTAAATCCTCAGGAATGTGCCATGCAAGTTCATTGTCGCGCCCGATTACGCGTTTTTCTGTCATGGCAAGAATTGCAGTAATTTTCATATTATTTTTTCCCAGTAGTACCAAATCCACCTCGGTCCGCATTTCCCATCGTCTCAACAAATTCAATTATCGGTTTTTCAATTTTTACAAAAATTCCTTGCCCAATACGTTCACCCACAGGAATAGTCACCGATTCATTTCGCATATTGATAAATGGAAATTTGATTGTATCAGTATCGCCGCAATAATCATTATCAATAATTCCAACACTATTTACTTGCATTAAGCCATAATTTTTAAAAGTCGATGAACGCGGCGCTGTCATAAGCATAAAACCCTCAGGCGTTTCCACGACGGTTCCAGTCTCCACAAGGCCCCATTCGCCTGGGGCAAAAGTTTTCTCCTCAGAAGAATAAAAATCAAATGCACAAGCACCTGAAGTCTTATATTCTATGGGAAAATCGTGATTTTTTTTGATGCGAACTTTCATAAAAATTTCTTAAAAATAAAATCCTGCATAGTATACAGAATTTTTGTTTTTTTCCAATAAGAATTTATATTTTTTCCAATAAGAATTTTTGTTTTTTGATACAAAAATTTTTCTATTTTTCTTGATAACTTGTAAAATTATCTTCACCCTCAGCATAGCGTCCAACTTTTCGATAATCTTTCTCTGGACGTGCCGACATTTGCGCAAACAATAATTGAGCAATTTCCATTCCTGGTCGCAAAATAATAGGAATACTATTCATATTCGCGAGTTCAAATGTGATATTGAGGTAGTGTCCCGGATTGATCAATCCTGCAGTATTATGAACAATAAGCCCCAAACGAGCCAATGAAGATTTTCCAGAAAGTTGAATCAAAAATTTTTCTGAACCAAATTTTTCAAGACTCATTCCAAGAATAGTTGTCCCAGGATGCAACGTAAAAAATTCATCATCACGAAGTTCAATTTCGCGATATTCTGGTAAAATTTTTTTCACAGGATCAATCACGGGGCTTTTATAATCATCCACCACAAGAAATTTATTCCCCAAACGAATGTCATAACTTGCCGGTTGCAAGCGCGAATTATCAAAATCAGTGATCAAAATATCGCCAGATTCGATATTTTTTTGAATGTCAATATCTGATAAAAACATATTTTATTTATGGATAGTAACCCCAGCCAAATAATATTGAATAATTTTTTTATAATCCCAACCCTGCTCTGCAAAGCGTGTCGCTCCAATTCAGGAAATTCCAACTCCATGTCCGGATTGCGTTTGATTCACGCCTGCTGGATCATCTACCGACTGCAAATAGGCAATATTTTCACAATTTTTTCCATTATTTTTTTGGCAATATTCGCTATACGAAAGCGTGCGACCAGCCGAACGAGAAAAATACCACGGCTTAATAATTTTATCATTATAAAAAATAACTTCTCAGGCAGTGGCATCTACCATTTTTGCAACATTTGGCGAACGAAGCTCATATCCAAGCCCCAAATAACGCTGAAACGAATTTGGATCGTCACTTCCATCGTAGCGATCTGTATTATATTTGCGATTTTCCTTTTGCATGTAAAAAGTCGCATAACCACGGGCCGCCACGGCAATTGTTTTAATTTTTTCAGGCAAATCCCCATTAGAAACTTCACCCAATCCTTTCAAATAATATTCCATCGGCAAATGATTGATAACTACTAATTTTCCATTTTGGTTAAAAATTTCAATTGTATCACGGAAAATATTATCGTTATAGCGATTTTGCTTATCCCAATAAGGTTTTCTAGACCATGAATTAATCTCAATAGCGCTCGATGCAAGCAAAAAATTGGTCACCTCAAAATTCTCGGATCCAATTTTTACTGCTATTTTTCCATTATTGGTTGGATGAATAGAAATTTTTTCTCCGCGAGAAATATTTTTGGTCTGATTATCAAGAAGCGCCTTTGCATCAGCATTTTCAAATGCTGATAATTCAATAAAATTCTGATTTTCTGGGTACGAAAGTTTTACACGAAATTTTTGGTCAGAATAATTATTTTGAGCCAAGCTTTGACGCATTTCTGAGGTAATATTTCTATTGATAGAAATATTGTTTTGCGTAATGTTTGGTGTAATTGTTGGCTGAATAGTTGGCTGTATTTTGAGTCCAAAATTTTCACCAAAAAGTCCAGATGAAGAGTTATTCTGAGGAATAGGAGTCGCTGGAGTTGGCACCACATTCTGCGTCATTGCAGGAGGATTATACCCCTGAGATAATTCTTTGCGCCAAGCAGGAAGTGAAGCGTAAATATTTTTTCCTGGACAATTGGTAATTCCAACATCTTTATGCCCCAAAAGTGCTGGTGTATATACAACCTGAATCGGATAACACGAAGATTGATTGCAAGTTTTAAAGCCCATAACCGTCGCATTCAGGTCAATATTATATTTTCGTGCAGCCATATCAATCGCAGTTTTGAGGCCAATTTCCTGGTTTGCATTCAAATATCCATGTTCATAATCCCCAAGCACAGAAATTCCTACAGAACCAATATTATTATAGGCTGCATGCGCGCCAACTACATAATCTCCACCGGCACGGCCCTCATAAATTCTCCCATTCTGACCGACAATATAGTTGTAACCGATATCTCCCCAACCGCGCGTAACGGCATGGTATGCGTAAATTGCGCGCAAAATCTCTTCATCAGAACGACCATCCAACCTATCAGCCGTATGATGAACAACTATTTTATTCACTTTTTGTACCTTCTGAATAGGCCAAACAAGTTCTTGTCCATTTTCTGTACGAATCATTTCTGTCGTAGTAAATTGGTTAGCAAGCTTTTCTCCAACAAATTTGTTGATATCAGCCAGTTTTTGTGCAGCCTTTTCTTGTTTTTCAGTTTTTGGTTTTGAAGCTTGAACAAGCTGCGCGTGCTTGATAGCAAGCTGTTTTGGGTGATTCGCATAGCGTAAAGTTTCATCAGCGCCCCATTGTGCACGAGAAATCACCATCGGATCAGCGATAGTTTCTAGTGGTGAAAAAGCCAATTTTTTACCTTCCGGAAGCGTATTGATAGCGTACAAAGTCGGGTTTTCAATGTCATGAATTTTCTCGTGATTATACAAAATTTCAAAAGAGATTTTGTTAGAAAGCTTCGTAATAATCGGAAAAGAATAAAATTCTGAAGTTTCATCCGCATCTTCCAAATCCAGGCATTCTGAAAATTCCTCCCCAGAAACTAAAAATTTGGCACAAAGGCCCTCAGGATGAGAAAAATTGGATTCTACAAAATCCTTATCAAGCCCCAAGTACCAAGTATTTTTTGGTTTTTCAAGCGCCACTTCAAAAGTATTTTCCGCATTTTTTTGTGGGGAAATTTCTGAAATTTCCATATTATATTCTGGGACAATTTTGATAAAAAATCCCAAAAAAATTGCTCCAATAAGCAAAAAAATCGCAAGCGAATAAGAAAAAATTTTTTTCATTTGACGAAAAGAAGAAAGAATGGTACAATTTAAAAAATATGTTTACATAATATGGCTTTTACTCCAGAAATCAAGAATTTTATCAAAAATACGATTATTTTTACACTCATTTTTGCAGTTGTAATCCATTTTTCGTGGGAATATTTTTCGTCACTTTCGGGTTCATCAGCACAAGCCCATAATAATGCAAATTTTGAGAATGCCAATATTTCGTATGTTGGAAATTCAGCGACAGCACTTTCTCTTCGTATTGGTGGAATTATTCCACAAAAAAATACTAATTTGTCAAATAATTCTGTTGATAATACTATTTCGATTGCCGAAGTTCTCAATAATCCCGTTGCTGGACAGGAAAAACTCATTGCGTCAAATATGACAGCGATTACAGCTTATGCAAATATTCTCAAAACTGATATTGTTGCAATGCTTGATACGGCCGCAAATCGCCAAGCAAGCCTTGATAATCACATTTCCCTGCTCAAAAGTTATTATCTCAAAACACAGGAACGATTAAATATTATTGGAGAGCAAAAAACCGAAGTTCAAAGCCTCCTCTCCAATGCCACAAACGCACAAAATACTGCCAAAAATACGCTTCAAAATTCGTATAATGTTTTTGAATATTCTGGCGTAAATAGTGCCATCAATGACTATTTGGATGCCAAAAATCTCGATTCTCGCATGAAAATTTATGCGATTTATTTGGATCGATTTGAAAAATCATATCTTGCTCTACAAAACAAAAATCGAAAAATTCTTGACGCGCTTATGAATAATCGCGAAGGAATAATCAGAAAAAGTATGGTGGTCATTCCTGATACGGGAACCGATATCATCAAAGAACTTGGCCTGATTCAGTCAGAAGCCGATTATAAAGCAAAACAAGCCCTTCAATAGGGTTTTTGTTTTTAGAAAAATTTTAAAAAATGTGTCATAAAAATATTTTAAAAAATGTCAATACAAAAAATGAAAAAACCAAAAAATACTTGCAAAAAAAATGAAAATATGATTTAATACATGTAATATTTTTCTCTTTATGTGAATTTTTAAGAAAACATTCAGCGTATTCGTGATGTTTGCAGTATTTGTAAGCGGTTTTTTCATGTCCGCAAAACTAGAAACAAACATCGAAACGAAGGTTACAAATTCTATTTTTTCAATGCAAATTCCATCAGTTCAAGCACAATCTGCGACGAACAATGGAACACAACAAACAGCAAAACAATGACAGGATTCCAAGGAAGCATGAGCAAATAGTAATGCCACAGATTCATTCAACAAAAGTATGAATAATGTGGTGGTGATTCTCAATACAGCGCTTGCAGTGATTACTATGCTCGTTTCCCCGATTATCATGTTTGCAGGATGGCTTATGTCGCCAGACTGGGTTACAGGTGATATGTTTGGACTTCGAGATAAAATGTATCAACTTTGGATCACCGTTTCTAATATTCTCTATTTCGTCTATGCGATTCTACTAATCGTCATAGCGATTGCCACAATTTTTAATGTCGAAAAATATTCCTACAAAGCCTTGTTGCCGCGACTTTTTCTAGGGATTATTTTAATTCCCTTCACTTGGTGGTTTGTACAATTCGTGATTTCAACAGCAACAGTCGTGACTGCAACAGTATTGCAAATCCCAGGAACGATGATGAGTAAACTCCAGAATCCTGAAACAGAAACTTTTTGGACAAAAAATAATATACCAAAGCATGTCAAAGCATCCGAGATTTTCAACAGTGCAAGTAGCGTAGATTGTGAAAAAAACCCCGATCAGTGTACGAGTGTTAAAAAAATTATGGAAAGCGGAAGTGGGATTTATAGTCCAATGCTCGTCTATGCATACGGAATTTTTAAAGTTCAGGATGTTAAAAAAATTCAAAATATCAATTCTTGAGTAGATATCGTAAATACTGTTTGACAGCTAGTAAATGGCCTTATTTTCTCGGCAGTAATGTTTTTGGTATTCGGAATACTCACAATTGCACTTGTTTATATTCTCTTCACTCGTGCCATCAAAATGTGGATGTATGCAATTTTTGCACCAATTTTTACAGCAAAAATTGTCTTCACAGAATGGAAATCAGACGAAGCACAAACATTTGATGTTTGACAATTTATCGGTCTGGCTTTTGTACCAGCTATAATCGGTCTTGCACTCTCTTTTGGGCTTATTGTCGTGAGTACCATTCAGGATGGACTCAGTGGTCAGACTGGAGGTGCGAATTGTAATATGGAGAGTAAAGATGGATGTACACTCCTCACTATTATGGGGAACCCAAAAAATACCATTACTCAAAGAATTGAGCCTGCGAAAACGAATGAAAATAATAAAACCTCAACGGGGTCTGGTGGTAAAATTTCTATTACAACAGTACGATTTGGTGAAGTAAGTATTGATTTTGAAGGAAAAGTTGGACCAGGGTCTCCAACGACAGTAAATACAAACGGCTGATTCCTTGGTGGATTTGGAACCGTCATTGTACAATTCATCGCGTTAATATTCATCTGGGTGGCGTTCATGGCGGCCGCATCAGTAAATAAATGAATTGAAAAAATTCTCGCACCATTCAAAAATTTTGGTGATGAAATGAGAAAATTAGCTGGAAGCTCAATTAAAATGGTTCCTCTCGGTGGTGTCGGGACAGTTGGTGGGCTTGAAAAAATTCCAGGCAGCTTGAGAAATGTAATGGACTCAAAAATTGCTGACAGATACCAAAAAAGTACTGTGGGAGAAATGTTTAAAAATTCTGCCAATAGTCCTAGTGGCAGCAGCCCGAGTCATACGAACAATATTAACAATAACATTAGGATTACACAAAACGAAATCAATAATGGTCGGGCTCTCGCCGGAAATAGTCATACTATTATACGAGATGAAGCTGAAAAGCTGGTTAATAATGCATATAACTCGGCAAATAGCAACAATCTACAGGGTGCTCAAGATACTATAGGAAGTCTTGCCAAAACCCTACTTGATATCGCCACTATCAATGGGCGAAGAGATGAAAAACTTCTTGCCGAAGCTATTCGTCGTGCGGGACTGAATGGAACAAGCCTTGGGTTTTCAATCTATCAGGCTGGGAAAAATGGGCAAGGTAGCAATAAAGTGATACAAGATATGGGATCAGATATGAGTAAATTAATGCAAGAATTGAAGGATGCACAAAACAAGCAGAAAAACGCATTGAATGATCAAAACGCTGCATATACTGGACAAATCACTCAAGTATAAAATAAAAACCCAGTTGTGGGTTTTTATTTTATTCACGAAAATTTGAAATATGGACGATATCCAGAATCTCACCAAATTTATTAAAAATCGGCGTGCCGCTATCACCTGATTGTACTGACAAATCAGTCAAGATACGCGCGCGAAACGAAAAATTTTTTCCATTTTCAAAAAATCCTGCAACCATCACATCAGTCGCAATAATTTTTCATTCCAATTTTATTTTTTTCCCATCACGCTCGACAAAAGCAAAAATTTTTTCGCCAATAATTCCCTTTTTCAAAAAATTTTCAGGAATTTTTTCCGCCAAATTTTTTCCCAAAAACGCGATATCTTCGTTCAGGTTTTTTTCGAGAATTGTGTATTTTTCGTCATTTATCAAATATTGTAAATTCTCATCATTCAGAGAATGAGCGCTCGTGAGAATAAGATTTTCCGAAATTTTATAACCCATACTCTGAGAGAAAATTTTTCTATTATTTTTCCCAATAATTCTGACAATATTAGCTTCTTCAAGAATAGTATCACCAGTATTTTTTGAAGTACAAGACACGACAAAAAAGCTCAAAAAAATCACAAAAATGCTCCAAAAAATTTTTTTCATATCAATATTGTAGGCAAGTTTATAAAAAGTAAAGTTGATTTTTGAAAAAAATATATATAATTAATCTGTTTACTTTTTTATTATTTTTTTATGTCTGTTTTTAAAGAATTTAAGGCATTTGCCATGAAAGGAAATGTGATTGACCTCGCTGTCGGTGTGATTATCGGTGCTGCGTTTGGTAAAATCGTTACTTCTGTTGTGGAAGATCTCGTGATGCCAACGCTTGGTTGGATAATTGGGGATATTGATTTCTCAAACATGTATTATGTTTTTCCTGGTTCAAAGGCACAATATGGACTCACTCTTGCTGATGCTAAGGCTCAAGGTGCGGTACTTGCATACGGAAATTTCATCACAATCACACTTAATTTCCTCATCGTTGCGATTGCTATTTTCATCGTTGTAAAAGCGATCAATAAAGCAAAATCACAATTTGAAAAAGAAGAAGTAAAAGTTGAGGAAGCTCCAAAAGGCCCAACTCAAGAAGAACTTCTTGCTGAAATCCGTGATCTTTTGAAAAAATAAAAATTCCCGATTTCGGGATTTTTTATTGCGAAAAAAATTTTTTCTCTATAATATTTTTATGCAAAAAAATATTATTTACATTTTTGGCGACAATAGCGCTCTCATCGAGGAAGACAAAAATAATTTGGTGCGAATTTTTCGTGAAAAATATGGCACTGAAAGTGTGGAAATCTGTCCACTTGGTGATGGCGAAAATTTTCAAATATATCACGACAAAATCATGAGCGTGGGACTTTTTGAGAGTACGAGAATGTTTGTTTTTTCTGGTGGACGAGAGAAAAAATCTCGTTCCAAAAAGGAAAATAATGGATTTGAAATGATTCTTGAAAAAATTCTTCCAAATCTGAATGAAAGTGATTTTTTGCTTTTTTACAATCTCGGTGCGGGCGAGGAAAATCTCAAAAAATGGCTTGAAAAAAATGCCACTCCCCGAAAACGCAATATGTCTTGGATCGTATCAGAATGGGCTAAAAAATTTGAACTTCCAGAAAGTATTGCAAAAAAAATTCTCATACGATATCAAAACGCTGAAAAATTGCGAGATACTAGTGATAATAATCCTCTCATTGGCCATTCTATCAGTTCAACCATGGAACACATCAGCATTCTTTATCAAAATAACGAAAATATCACTGATGAAATTATTGCACAATTTTCACACGAATTTTCAGGAGATAAAATCTTTTCGTTTGTTGATGCAATCCTTGCAGAAAATATGGTCCGTGCACTGGATTTGAGAAAAAAAATTGGAGATCATCTCTGAAATCCGAATGAAATCAATTCCCTACTAAGCTCTCTCATTTGAATTTTACGAAAAAATCTCTATATCCTCACGCTTCGTGATCTTGGCACTACAAAATCACAAATCATTGAAAAACTCCCAGGAATTAGCACTTTTATGGTTGAAAAAGCTCTCCGTAGCCCTATTAAATCAAGAGATTTTGGAAAATTTTTCCAAAAAATTGAAAATATAAATATCGCTTACAGAAGCGGAAAATGAATGAAAAAAAATGTATTATGACAACTTTTAGAAATTGATACAGCCATTTTGGCATTGAAAAAATAATTTTTTCTGTATAATATCAGCACTTTTACTATTTTTAGAACTTTTATGAAAAAAATTCTCCTTCTTATCGCATCACTTTTTTTGGTGACAGCTTGTGGACAACAAGCAGCAGAAACAGAAACACAAACTGGAACAACCAATCAGACTGAAACTCAGACTGGAATGACAACAGGCGTTGGGACTGGCGCTGCTATCGAAAATGGTAGCCAAACAAGCCTATATTATATTTTGCGTGATACTAATGAAAATGGTGAAATCATCGATGGGAACATGGACGCGGAAGGAAAGCCAACTGGCGCACCGTTCACGATTACTGTAGGAGCTACTCCTGTAGTCGCTGGATTTGAAAAAGCACTCATTGGCATGCGTGCTGGCGAAACTAAAATGGTAAGTGTAGCACCAGAAGATGGATACGGAACTGGCAACATTACTCGCCAAGTATATTATGAAGATATTGCTCCAGTTTTCTCTGTAACTGAAAACAAAAGTCTTCTTGAAGGAAAAGCAACTCGTGAAATGAATGTGGCGGATGTCCAGCCAGATTTCATCAAACAATATGTTGATGGGAAAAAGGCGGGCGACACAATCACGGAAGAAGAAGGTACTATTGTAAAACTTGTTTCTCGTACCGATTCAACCATTACATTCGAATTCCTTAATACTCGCAGTCCATTTTACCAAAAAAGCCTCACTGTTGGATCAACAGAAACAACTGAAGGAATTACTTTTAAGGTAACAAAAATTGACGGAGATAAGGTAACTCTCGAGGTAACAAATTCAAAATCTCCATTTGCTGGAAAGGATTTTGTGGTTGGTGCAACAGCAGAATCTGAAGTTGATGGTAAAAAAATGAACTATAAAATCATTGCTATCGACGAAACAAGTGCACAAAAAACAGTAACACTTGAAGAAACAAACACACACCCTCTTGCCAACAAAACACTTCATTTTACTATCAAAGTTGATTCAGTAACTCCTCCGACAGCTCCTTCTGTTTTCAATTCAGTAGAAACAACGGAATCAACAGAAGTGTCAACGGGTACAACTACTAACTAATTTTCGATGGAAATCCATATTGTCTCACTTTTTCCTGAAAGTGTACGATGATATCTCGATTCAAGTATTATGAAACAAGCCCAAGAAAAAGGGCTTTTTCGCTATTATCTTCATAATCTGACGGATTGGAGTGTAAAAAATACGCGCCGTGTCGATGATAGGCCCTATGGTGGATGAGCAGGGACTGTTATTACAATTGAGCCAATGGCGAAATGTTTTCGAGAATTATTTAAAATATATGGGGAAATGCCAATTTTTTTCATGTCTCCAAAAGGAAAAATTTTGGAACAAGACGATTTTGATCATTTTTCGAAGATTCAAAAAATGATTATTTTGTGTGGGCATTATGAAGGTGTGGACGAAAGAATTTTTCAGCTTTTCCCTATCACAGAAATTTCCATTGGAAAATATGTACTCTCAAGTGGCGAACTAGCCAGCATGGTTTTTATTGATGGAATCGTCCGACTTGTGGACGGTGTGCTTTCCAAAGAATCATTAGCCGAAGAAAGTTTCAGTCCAAATTTGTGATGAAAAAAAGAATATCCACAATATTCACGCCCACAAATTTTTGAGGGAATCTCTGTGCCGGAAGTTTTATTATCATGAGACCATAATGCTATTCAAGACTGGAAAAAATTATCCACCTCCTAAGGAAGTGGATAATTTTTTCCGTTAATCTGCATTTGTTTTTTGGCGATTTGCAACATTGCAACAGTTGCTACTCCCGAATTTTGGGAGATTTTTTTAATTTCTGCCTCATATGTTGGCGATTTTAGGAGAATACCTCGCAATTGATTAACAAGGATGATATCCGAAAAATTCATCTGCACTGATGAGGTTTTGATTTGTAAGTCAGAAATCGTATTTTTGGAAGAATTGAATTCAAAAGAAATTAAATTATTTCCGTATTGCGTTTGAATTGCGTACTCGCCCGACTTTTTTACACTCACAGCATTTGCATCAATATTGATACCAACAAGCGTACTCAAAAGTTTCGAAATTTGCATTTTTTGAGCATTATCGTTCGTAGTGTTTTGATTTGGATTTTGCGTTTGTGTTGTAGAAATATTTTGTATGGTGGAAATGTTTTGTCATTTTCGTTCCAAATTTTTTGTCTGTGTATTGTATTTTGGCAATGCAGTTGCGATATCAGCGATATACGGACTTTCCTGATACTGACGATATCCAGAGGAATCGACCATTTCTACAAATCATTTCAATTGTGCTAAATCTTTTTCAATATCATTTCGTGTTTGAAGCGCATTTTTATCCTGAGAATTTTTAATTTTTTTCTCAAAAATTTCAGACATAATCGTATGAATTTGCGAAATATTCGCTACAATTTCTTTGTGATTATAGCTCGATAATTCTGGAACGCCACGATTTACAAAACTATTTGACAAATGAATTTCTCCATCTTCAATCGTTGTATAGGTTTGATACAGAGAATTCACCAACAAATGCAACATTGGCTCATAAAAGGCTTCAGAAAGCGCGCCTTGTGCATTAGTGATTTGCTGAGAATTCGTTAAGCCGCCAACATATCGCTGTGTTGAGCTAAAAATCGTTGTATAAATTCGATACAAAGCATCTCTTTCAAGCGTCGTTCGACTCAATAGCATCGTCTCAAAAATATTTTTTCCGAGCGACATACGCTGAGACTGTGCATCAGTCTGGGCTGTCTGAGCATTTTTTGCAAGCATCGGATTTTGCACATCCGGCATCATTCGCAAAATCAAGAACGAATAAAGCGAAATGTCAAAATAATCACTTACCAAAATTTCTCTCTGAGACTGCGTTACCGTGTTATTTAAAATCCCAATAACATCAATTCCCATCTGATTATTCGACATTTTGTCTTCCAACAAATTTTTTGAAAAAATATTGGAAAGCACTTGGAACATTTTTCCTTTTCCGGTCGTTGGATTGATATTCAAAATATCAGCCGCTTCGTCGTACAACTTTTGATAATGCGAATTTTCGGTATTTTCACCCATAAATAAAGCAAAACGCCCATCTATGAGAAATTGTTCAATCATTTCTCGAGCTGTATTATTCTTGGAAAAAGCTTCAGTTTTTTCGAGAATTTCCTGGGTTTTGGCACGAAATTCTTCTACATCAATTTCTTCATTCACCGCACGAGAAAAAATAATTTGCAATTCTCCAAGCAAACGATGCATTTTTTTAGTCGGATTCACAATATCAGCCGTATCAGATCCGAAATTATTTTTACTATTGGTAACATAATTTTTCAAAGAATCCACGGTTTGAACACGATCCATTGATGCAGCTCTCAAAAAATCAAACAGTGCGCTCGTCTTTTTTTGACTCGCTAAAACAAACGGCAGAATGCGATCTTTATCAGAATTTTGTACTTCAATTCGAGGATTGATAAATGAAATCGCTGTATTTTTGTCACTTCCCTGCTGAACTTGAATAATTCTGAGCAAATCAGCATCTTTCATATCTTTATTGAGCAACGGATCAAAACGGAAATACATTCCCGGAAACAAAATCATTTTTGTTTTTTCCTCACCCTGATCAAGAAAAGCCAATTCGGCTACCATATCGGTCGAATACAGCGTGATTGTTCCGTCGTTTTCATGCGACAAATACATACTTCCGCTCGTAATCTGCGTCAGACGAAATGTTTTTTCAAAATCCGAAAGCGTATACAGCTCAAAGGGATCATACCAAGAAAAAATCCCGCTCATTTTTCCAATGGAAAGATTTTTATCGTCGCGTTTTATCATTTCACGATAATCAAAATTATCGGAGTTTGCAAGAAAAAATCCTGATGCCAATCGTCCAAAATCAGCTGAAAAAATTTCATCCTGCATAAGTGTTTTTGCAAGAATCGGTGAATATAACACGGAGCCTGTCTCCGTGATGCTCGGAATCGAAAAAAGAATTTCTATCGGATTATTCATTTTTTGATCTTCCTTGGCGATTCAAGAATTTATACCAAATGACGTCAAAACAAGGAATGTGGTCACCATTCCAGCCATCACTAATATGAAAATGTAGCGCAAAAAGTTTTTCATAATTACGATATTATAGTCACAGAATATCATAATTTTTTTGAAAATGCAAATCTACGAACCACAATGTTTTCGAAAATCTTCACGGATTTTTTGATAAATGTCAAGACGATTTTCGAGTAAAATTCCCATTTCGCGATTATTGTCAAGCGAATTAGTAGTAAAATTTTCACTTCCCAAAAATATTTTCCCATCATCACGCAGCATAATTTTTGCGTGCAAATATGGTTCTAGAGCTAAAGTCCAATCTAGCCCCGATTTTTCAAATACAGCGCGATTCCCTTCGTTATCAGCCGTACAAACAATTACTTTTTTACCATTTTCATTGAGTTTTTGAAGTGCATGGATGATATCTGAATCCGTCACCGTCTGTACATACACAAGAATTTCATCCTTCGTTTCGCTGATAAATTTTGTGATTTGATGGCGAGAATTGAGCGGAGATATCACGATTTGCGGCGGAATTTCTGAAATTTGAGAAAATCATTTGTGTGCAAAATCAGCCTGAAAAATTTTTTCCAAAAATTGGCGCGTCGATTCATCAGAATCTCGATAAATATATTCGCGATTTTTGTCAAAAAATGAGCGCGTCCAATTTCCAGTGCTAATATAATAATCATCATCGATAAGCCAAAATTTCGCATGTGTAAAAACATAACGATTATTATCTGTATATTTGACAGGGATATGATTTTCGCGGAAAAATTTACGAGTTTGGTTATTAATTGCGGGTGTGCCGTACACATTTCATTCAAGCAAAGCCTGAACATCTACGCCCCGATTTTTTGCATCTACAAGAGCCTGGAAAATTTTTTCATTTTTTGTAAATGTATATATCTCAATCCAAATCCGATTTTTTGCTGATTCTATGGCGGAAATCAAAAAATCCTCACCTCATTTTCGCGGAAAAGAAATAATTTCGCCCGCTGAGGCAAAATCCCCACTCCCAACATTTTCGCGTCCTTCAATATTTCGCTGACCATAAAAATGCTCGTCATATTCCTTCGTGCAGGAAAAAAGAAGACAAGCACACAACACCACAAAAATGATTCGAAAAAAATTTTTCATACTATGATTCCTCCTCTGATGATTCTGAATTTCCACCAATTTCGTGAAATTCTACACGATAACTAGAATCATCTTTTTTTCGATAAAATCCAACTCTCGAAAGATTGTAAACAAGCGAAAGCACCACCGCAGAAACGAGATTTGAGAAAAATATTTTATAAATCATCAGTACAACTCCAAGCGGAATAATAATATTTTGGTGGGTAATAATGAACTTAAAAAGACTTGAAAATCGAATCGTTTGCTGATAATAACCCCAGTCACGAATCCACACAAATACGGTTCCAACTTGGAAAATATATGTCTGCTCAATCATATAAACAAGCACTGAGGCAAGTCCAATAATCAAGAAAAAACTCACAAATAAGAATTGTAATGTGTACAAAATAGGGTTTGTCGTCTCAGAAATCACGAGACCACCGTGCATTGGAAAAATAACTGCCAAAATAAAAACAAGGTATACCGCCACAGAAATAATGAAAACGGACATTCCAAAAGGAAGCATGCCGCCAGCAGTTCATAAGTCTGTATTTTTAAGCAACAACACGGAAAGCAAAATATAGACACCTAGCCCCACAATCGCACCAAATCCCACCTCAAAAAGCCTTCGAAGTGGGACAAAGTAATACAATAAAAAAACACCAAAAAAAGCACCAAGAAAGAAAAAAACATCAAATGGTGTAACTCGAAATGTGTTGGCAAGCGCGATAATGAGTTGCATAACTCGATTTTATGAAAAAAATCTATAAAATCAAGATAATTTTTAAAAAGTTTTATGCGTATAATGCTGTCAAATAAGCAATTGCAAGAGCATCAGCCGCATCATCTGGTTTTGGAATTTCTTGAAGTCAACAAATCATAGTGACCGCGCGCTGAATTTGAGGTTTTTTCGCATTTCCACTTCCCGTAATCCCCTGTTTCACCTGCAATGGTGTATATTCTTGAAAAATAATTCCACGAGACGCAAGTGTATACAAAATAACACCTCTCGCATGCGCCACATCAATTCCATTGGTCACATTCCGTACAAAAAATAGTTTCTCAACCCCAGCAAGTGTTGGTTGATATAAATCAATCAGTTCATTCAAATCCGCGGAAATAAGCAATAATTTTTCTGACAAAGAAATTTTTGGAGGTGTCGAAATCACGCCATATTCGAGAACGCGAATTTTTTTATTTTCCTTTTCCAGAAAAGAAAAACCCACCGTCGTAGTTCCTGGATCAATTCACAAAATAATCATATTTTAAAAATATTGAGCAAAAATAGAATCAATACTCTCAGATCCTCATTTTGAAGCAATTTTCTGAAAATCTGCAAAGCCATGTTTTTCAAAAAAATGAGGCACCAAAGTATGTGCAAAAATATATGTTGCCGTATAAAATGGTGAATACATAATATGCTGATAGCTCAAAAAATCAAATAATGAAGAAAATTTTTCTCAAATACATTTTCTAAAATCATCCGTAGTTTGAATTTTTCATGTTTCAATATTTGCATGTATTTTTTTCTCCATGTCAAAAATTTCCCTTGAATACGATAATATATCACCTTTTTGTTTAAAATATGAAAAATCATACTTTTTATACTTTTGATTTATTAGGAATTTTTCAAGAATTTTCTCAAAAAATACAGCACAAAATTCTCATAAAAATGGCGAAGCGGAAAAATGAAAAGCAGAATAGTGTTGTGATTTTTGTAATTGATATGCATGACCAAGTTCATGAATAAGAGTAAAAATATCATCAATTTTTCATGAAAATGGAACATATACATAGGCCGAAAATCAGAGAGCACCAGTAGTAAAGGCTTGAGACTGTTGTTTTTTTGCTTGATCTATAAAAATTTTTCAACTACACAAAAGATTTTCCAAAAATCTTCACAGTGACGGATGATATCAACGGAGAGCTTTATAAATAATATCGAATGTATCATTTAAGAAAAATTCGGTATCATTCATTCAGAAGTGATTTTTTTCCTCTCAAAGAGAAATATTATCTGATTGGCGAACAATCTGATTAAAAAATCCTGGAGAAATCATGTATTCATCGCATTGCTGTTCAACACAATTCTGATATCACAAAATTTTTACATTCTGTACTCGTAATTGAGTCAAAGAAAAATAGATGTTCAATGCAGATTCTGCAAAAGAATTCTTATCAAGTTCAGCTCCATCAAAACGATTCTGTATATTTACATATTCTTGAATTTTTGCTTGTATTTGCAAAGCATTTTGAAAAAATGTTTTTGAAACAAAACTATTTTTTCGGCGGCGTTTTTGTGAAATTCATTGTAAAATAGCAAATCGAAATTTCTCAAATTCAGGTTCTTGTACAAGAATTTCTAAATTTTTATAAAAATCTTCCCTGCACTCGTCAACTATTTTTTCAAATTTCTGAAAAAAATCTGACATAAGCATGTTAAGTTTTTTGAGATATTCTTGACCTTGTGAGGAAATATCTAAAAAATTTTTATAGAAAATAAAATATTTTATCTTTTCAGCAAGCTTAGAAATTTCCTCATTTTCTTCATAAAATCGTAATAATTTTTCAGAAGTATGGAAAGTATGGAAAGTATGTTTATATTTTTTTATGAAATTTTGTGATAGATTTTGCAATAATAAAAAATCCTGATGAAAATTTATATCATCAAATCATGAATAAAATTCATCAAGATTCCATGAGGATGTTAATTCTGAGTGATGCATCCGCCTTCCAGCTTTAAAAATTTAATCAATACTTCTCGTGTTGCGAGAATATCTCCACGAGCTGTATGTGCTTGATATTCAGAAACTCCAAGATACTCCGCAAGACCACCAGTTTTTGAGAGACTTGTTGATTTGTGTGGAACTTCCTGATCATGATAGCGTGCAACCGCATTACGAACATTCGCAATGGATTTGGTATCAATAATATCGTTCCCGAGTTTCAAATATACTGAATTTCGGCGTGCATGATGAAATACTGAAGCCAAGAATGACAAATCAGCAGTTACATATTGCCCAACAATAATAGGTTTTTCATCATTTGGAAAATAAGCAGCCAAAAATTGTACAAAAAATTCCGTAAACTCTTCATAACTTTTCCCGTGAGCAATTCTTTCGAGCGTAAAACCATTATATTTGAGTGCTTCTTGATCAATAATAATGCTAGGCGGTGGACACAAATCCATAAAAAACTCTCCAATAATCTCAAATTTATCATCCATCACCATCATTCCTACCTCAATAACCCCATGTTGAAAAGGATTCAGGCCAGTCATTTCCAAATCCATAATTAAATATCTTCAAATTTTTTGTTGCTTTTCCATTGATAACAAATAAAATAATCTGGCTCATTTTAACACAATATAGTTTCTTGTCAAAATAAAATTATGCCAAAGCCTTTTCAAATTCATGATCCGTACTTTATTAAAGCCAAAAAAATGGGATATCGCGCCCGCAGCGCGTTCAAACTTTTGGAACTTCAAGAGCGATATAATCTTATCAAGCCAAATATGAATGTGCTTGATGTTGGTGCGGCGCCAGGGAGTTTTTTACAGGTGATTGCAAAAATCGTTGGACAAAAAGGAAAAGTAGTCGGAATTGACATTAAAAAAATCGACCCAAATTTTGGCTATCCAAACATTTTTTTACTTCAAGAAAGTATTTTTGAATACGAAAAAATTTGTGATTTTTTGAAAAATATTGGAATTGAAAATAAAAATCCTGATGAAAATCCTCAATTTGATCTCATTACTTCAGATATCGCACCCGCGACAACAGGTATGACTGGGGTGGATCAGTACAAGTCAGTAGAACTCAATCTAGCGATTTTGGATGTTGCTAAAGTTTTTCTCAAAAAAGATGCTACGCTCATGCTCAAGGTTTTTGTTGGAGAAGATGTCAACGATCTCATCGGACCAATTAAACAACATTTTAAAAAATTATCACGATTCAAGCCAAAAGCGTGTCGTGATCGTAGTTTTGAGGAATATTTTATTTGCCAAGGAAAAAAATAATATGCTTATTTCGCTGAAAAATATCGGCTTTTCTTATTATTATCCCCTTTTTGAAAAAATTTCAGAAACACTTGAAATTGGGGATTTTTTGACCATCTATGGACCTTCCGGAGTAGGAAAATCTACACTTTTAGAAATTATTGGAAATATTCGCAAACCATCGAATGGCACAATTATTTTTGACCCTTCCCTTACTGATAGACAGAAAAATTTTGGATACAGTTTTGTGGGTGGGCCATTCTTTGAAGAAATGAGTGTTCGCGAAAATATTTTATTTCTCGAATTTTTTACAGCAATAACGATTGATCGAGATTTTTATGAAGAATTATTAGACATCTTTGAAATCAAATCACTCGAAAATCATAGCGTAAAAAATCTTTCTGCGGGTCAACGAGAACGCGTAAATATGGTTCGAGCATTTGTTCATAAGCCAAAAATTGTCATTCTCGACGAGCCCGGAAGCAATCTTGATGCGCGACTTTTTGAAAAAATTTTTCAATTTTTAAAAAATCAAAAAAATAGTGCGATTTGTATTGCGACGCATCACCACGAATACAGAGAAATTGCCACTAAAATTATCACTTTACAACCACTTTCCTAATGTTTTCGTTTTTTTTCAAACATATTTTTAAACATTTTTTTCGAAGTATTGCCATCGTATTCAGTATTTTTTTTGTTTTTTTGATCGGAATTTTTGGGATTTATGCGTACCAAAATACGCAAGCAGTTATCAAGCATTTTTCGTATTTGGGAAATAATCCAAATCGACTAACCATTTCGGCGGATACAAATATTCTTAATATTTTTAGTAAAGAAGAGGGCTTGCCAGAGGGAAAAATTCAAGAAATTGAGCAAGATAAAAATCTCGAAAATATTCAAATTTTTCGTTTGGTACAAATTCCTGTCAGCGCCAAATTTTGATTTTTTTCTTTTGCACTTGAAAGCGATATTCCAGTTTTTTCTGTCACAGATAGCGCTTTGGAAAGCAAAAAATCAATAATTCCTGTAGGAATGTCGCGAACGATGGTCGATCTTTACAACACGCAATTTGCAGGGAGTTCAAAATTTTTCCCACAAATGTCGGCAGAATTCTTACTTGGACAAAAAATCGAATTTACTTTTGGAAAATCCAAAATTTTTAATTCTACCAATAATATCGCAGCGCCAATTACTGGAACACTCTCCGCGATTAGCAACGATTTTCCAGGATTTGGAATTGTTCTTCCTGAGTCAATTGTCAAGCAAAAACTCGAAGAAATTGGTTTTTCTCTGGGTGCTCCATATAAAATCGTGGCATATATGAAAAATCCTGATTTACGCGATACGATCGTTCAGAGCCACCCTGGTCTCAATATTCGTTTTTCAATGGACGATATCAAAAAAACGGAAGAAAAAATCATGATTGCGGGTGTGATTTTGTGAGGAATTGGAAGTTTTCTTGCAGGAATGTTTGTGGTTTTTTTCTGTTTTTTGCTCTTCTGATATTTTCGTGAACGAAAAAGTTATTTTCAGATGACTTCACTTTTTGGCTTAAAATCAATAAAATCATATATTCTCACCATTGGAGAACCACTATTTTTCTCGTTTTTTGGAATTATTTTTGGAATTTTGGCGAGCGCTTTCTTTATGCAAAATATTCATCCAAAAATTCTGCAAATCATTCAAGAAAAATGAATTTTTTTCGCTCACCAAAGCCTTTCAATTTGAGAAATTATATCATTCGGATTTTTAAATTTATCACTATTTTTTGTGCTCGTTTTGATTTTGGATTGGAAAATTCGAAAAAAATACGAAAAATAAGCAAAAAAACTTTTCATTTTTAAATTTTCTATATAATATTCGTATTCTTTATTTTTAATATGACAATTCTTTCATCTGACATTCGTAGCAAATATCTCGAATTCTTTAAAACAAAAAATCACGCAATCATCCCTTCTGCGCCGCTCGTGCCAGAAAATGATCCATCTGTACTTTTTAATACTGCCGGGATGCAGCCACTCGTTCCCTATCTACTTGGTGAGCGACATCCACTCGGGAAACGCCTTGCCGATGTACAAAAATGTGTACGAACTGGTGATATCGATGATGTTGGTGATGACACGCATCTAACATTCTTTGAAATGCTTGGAAACTGGTCATTGGGCGATTATTTTAAGGAGGAATCTATCGCTATGAGTTGGGAATTTTTGACAAGCCCAGAGTGGCTGGGACTTGATCCTGATATGATTTCTGTAACCGTATTTGAGGGCGATGAAAATGCACCTCGTGATGAAGAATCTGCAGAAATCTGGAAAAAAATTGGCGTTCCAGAACATAAAATTGCCTATCTACCAGCAGAAGATAACTGGTGGGCAGCTGGACCAACAGGACCGTGCGGACCAGATAGTGAAATTTTCTATTGGATGGGTGAAGGCAAGCCTCCAATGAATTCCAACAAAGGAACTGACCCAGATAACTGGATGGAAATCTGGAATAACGTATTCATGCAGTACAATCGAGTGGACGAAAAAACTCTCGTGGAGCTCCCAGCAAAGTGTGTAGATACTGGTATGGGTATCGAGCGATGTACTGTAACTCTCAACAAATTGAAATCTGTATATGAGACTGATCTCTTTGTTCCATCACTCACGAAAATTCGTGAGATGGTCGGAGATGAAAATTATTCCGAAAAATCGGCACGAATCATTGCTGATCATATTCGTTCAGCAACTCACATGATTTCTGATGGTGTAGTACCAAAAAATATTGATCAAGGATATATTTTACGTCGCCTGATTCGTCGTGCCATTCGTGAAGCTCATAAAATGGGATTTGAAGGCATGTTTACGAATGAAATTGCGAAAATTTATATTTCTCAATTTGAGGACATCTATCCATCAATCAAGGAAAATTCTGAAAAAATCCTCACAGAACTTACAAACGAAGAAAATCGCTTCGCCAAGACACTCAAGGATGGAATTAAAGAATTTGAAAAAATTGTTCGCGGATTTGATATTGCCTTTGAAAAAACTGGAAATCGCCCAACACAGATTGCCGGAACACGCGCTTTTACACTTTTTGATACATATGGCTTCCCCCTTGAGATGACCGTAGAGCTTGCGAAGGAGAAAGGCCTGACAGTTGATATTGACGGATTCAATAAAGCATTTGAGGCGCATCAAGAAAAATCTCGAACTGCTGCTGCTGGAAAATTTAAAGGTGGACTGGGCGACAATTCTGCCGAAACGGTAGCACTTCACTCAGCTTGTCACCTTATGCTCGCGGGACTACGAGAAATTCTAGGTGAACACGTACATCAAGCAGGTTCTAATATCACACCAGAGCGCCTCAGATTTGACTTTACACACCCTGAAAAAATGACCGATGAACAAAAAAAGGCAGTTGAAGAATATGTAAATAACGCCATCCAAAAGGGATTTGCTACAAGCATTTCACAAATGCCAAAAGAGGAAGCTAAAGCCCAAGGTGTTGAGGGAAGTTTCTGGGAAAAATATCCAGATACTGTAAAAGTATATACTATGGCAGGTACTGATGGAACTATCTATTCTCGTGAACTTTGTTGAGGACCTCATGTTGAAAATTCTCAAGATATGGGAACATTCAAAATTATAAAAGAAGAAGCCTCATCAGCAGGTGTTCGTCGTATCAAAGCAACACTCACAAAATAAAAAACTCCAATTGGAGTTTTTTATTTCAGCTTTTATTGACAAAATTTTTAAAATATTTTATAATCTAACCAATTAACGAAAAAAATAATGACGAATTCACCAAAAAATGAATCAAAATCAGGGAACCTCAAAACAATTATCACTGGAGGTATTTTGGTTGGAGCGCTTGCTGTAGGATGAAAGATGTATCTCAAATCTCAATCAGAAGAAATATGTACCGACAATCAATATCGCATTTTACGGGTACTTACTGATTGTGATAAACCGGAAAAAGTCCCGCATTTTCCGGTTTCTGATCAAGGAATTTTACTTTCAAAAGATCCAGAAATTGCCCAAATCCAAAAAACATACGGAATTAATCATCGCAATGTTCATGTATCCAAGGCTGACCAAAGAAACACAAATCATACACAAAAGGCTCGCCAGAGGCATTTTTTGGAATCATCAAAATGAAAAACGCAAATTGATGAAGTATTTTATAATCGAAAAAATCCCAAAGGCTGGCTTGTGGATATTTATCAAAAACAGGGATGAAAATACGATATCTCAAATGATTTGATTACAAAAAAACAAACATTAGTAACGCGAGATACCGCACAAATAATAGATACGATTTGATCGAAATTTTGGGAAAATACGAATAGCAAAATGCACATCACCAATATTCGCGAACTCAATCTCAAAAACTATCCAAAAATAATGACAATGCCTGCCTTTCAAATCAGTAAAACGCATATTATTGATAAAAATGGCTCCAGGCAATCAATGAGGGGCAAACAATTGCAAATTCTCAAAGAAATTCTTGTGCAAGCTGATGTTGAAAATACAATTATTTTTCTGGAAGATGAAAAAAATCTTTCTGTGTATGTCACATATGTGAGCCAACCCATCAAACAGGCCTTCCCAAAAATGAATGCGATTGACAAGGATTTTATAAGAACGCCTCACGAACAACGCGCGCCGATTTCAGCTTATCTGGATCAACGCGGACTTCCGGAGTCTTCGAAAATTATTTTGAGTGATATTTTTGCTAAGGCGCAAATTGACTATAGTAAATTTTCCTCATCTCAAAGGCGTGTCATAGAGCAAAATGTTATATATTTTATGAAATATGTGCTGCATATTGAGAGTAGCGACGGACAATATGTCAATAATAAAAATTCGACCGCGACATGACCTTTTCAGATTTTGGATGGACACGACAAAAAAACTGGAGCACGCGTAGCGGCATATCGAGGGACCAATCATTTTACGACGTATGAAGTATATCAGCGAACATATATGAAATACGCCAATAATAGTAAAATGCCAGATCCGAAAGTTGGAGGGCATCCAGATTTTATCACTCAGGCATACAATTCCAAAGGAAAAATCAGTCCAAATGAACTCAATCAAGAACAAAATATCAATCTTTTTTTGGTAGGAACTTTTTTGGGTGATGACAAAACAAATGCCGAACTCCTTATGAAAGTTGCCTTGCTTGGTGATACTAATGCGGTCGAAACACTCTATCGTAAACATCATACCAACCCAGATCCCTCCACAGAAGCTATGATCAAAAAAACAAACCTGAAATTCGGAAATCATTTTCAAAAAGTTTTATAAAAACTTGAAGAAAATGATTTTTTCATTACAATCCATTTTTTAAAATTTTTTATGAAACAAACGAAAATTATTGCCACCATTGGCCCAGCAAGCGAATCACCAGAAATTCTTGAAAAACTCTATCAGGCAGGTGCAAACATCGCACGCATCAATTGTTCTCATTTTGATGAGGAAGAGTTTTTACGAAAAGTAAACACTATCACGGAACTCAACAACTCAGGAAAAACCAATTTTTCCATCATGCTCGACACGAAAGGCCCAGAAATCCGAACTACTCTCATGGATAATCCGCTTGAAGTAAAGGCTGGCGATACAGTGATCGTAACAATTCCAGAATTTGCTGACAAATTTGAGAAGCGCCTTGTTTCGGACTACCCATACACTATTATGGATGAGCAAGTTGGTAATCTCATCGATGTGGACTGTGGGCTTTTGTCACTCAGCATTCAGGAAAAAAATTCTGATCACCTGGTCTGTTATGCACACCACAGCTACACGATTAAAAGTCGGCGCCATATCAATCTTCCCGGAATTACGCTCAAATTCCCTGGTTTGACAGATATTGACAAATATCATATTCAGTTTGGAATCGAAAATGGAATTCACTTGGTGGCAATGAGTTTTGTGCGTGATAAATCACACATTCAGGAATATCGAGCTTTTTTGCACGAAATTAATGCTCCAAAAATTCCTGTTATCGCCAAAATTGAAACACTCGATGCAGTGGAAAAAGTTGATGAAATTATCATGGAGGCAGACGGAATCATGGTGGCTCGCGGAGATTTGGGCGCACAAGTACCAATGGAACAACTTCCTTCCGTTCAGGAAATGATTGTAAAAAAATGTTTGCTCGCCGGAAAACCAGTGATTGTAGCAACAAATATGCTCGAATCAATGATTGATAACCCAACACCCACTCGTGCGGAACTCACAGATGTTCACAATGCTGTGAAGCAAAGTGCCGATGCAACGATGCTTTCTGGCGAATCTGCGATTGGAAAATATCCTGTTGAAGCTGTGACAATGATGCGAAAAATTATTACATACACAGAAGAAACAACTGATAATTCTCATCAACATTTTGTACGAACAATTGGAATTGACGAAAACAAAAAAGAAGTAATTCGCATGAGTCTCTACTTGGCTGATAAAATTGACGCCAAAGCAATTGTAGTGTTTACACATACGGGATTTATGGGAAAAACAGCGGCCGCACTTCGCCCTGAACAGCCCGTATACGCATTTACTTTTTCTGATGCAACGGTGAAAAATCTCGCACTTCATTATGGTGTGAATCCTATTTTGATTGAAGAAAGCAACAATGCTCAGCATCTTGAAATCGCAAAAAATTATCTTTTGGAAAAATTTATTTTAAAAAAAGGCGACACGATTGTAGTTTTGATTGATGGAAATGCTAATCAAGAATCCGCGCCAGAAATGAAAGTTGTAACACTCTAAAAAATCCCCTATTTGGGGATTTTATTTTTTTCTTTTTCAAGATTTTTTTTATTTCTTCTCTTCTGTAAATGTTATTTTATTTCCATCTGGATCAAGAATTGTAGCACAAAATACAAATCCATAATCCATTATTTCTCAAACTTCAATTCATAAAGATTTTAATTTTTCTCTATATTCAACTAAATTTTCTACTCAAATAATAACATCAGCTGTTTGAATATTTTCTCCAGCTCAAACACCAATCAAAGCATTTGGCATTATTTCCCATTCTGCAAGGTCTTCCATAGGCATTGCACTTGGCTCTCAAAGCCATTTTTTATACCATTCTAGCGATTTTTCAAAATTAGAAACAGTAATTCCAGTTGTAATATTTGTAAATTTTTTCATTTTTTACATTTTAAAGAATCATATTTTTAGTATAGTTTATTTTCTCATAAAATCGATTTTTTTAGAAAATTTCTAGTTCTTTTGAAAGCTCTTCTTTCCTCTCGATTGGAACTATATTTTCTGTAACTCAAATTTGTTTCATTTCAGAAAAAATTTTCTCAAAATCCATGTCTTTAAATTAAAGTATATCTTCAAAATTATATTCAAAAGTAGAAAAAAATGGACATAAAAAATCTCCCACTTTCGGAGAGATTTGGAGAATTATTTCAATTCAACAGAAGCACCAGCAGCTTCAAGATCAGCCTTGATTTTTTCTGCTTCTTCTTTTTTAACATCTTTTTTAAGTTCTCCACCGTTGTCAGCAAGAGCTTTCGCTTCACCAAGTCCAAGACCTGTAAGTTCGCGGATAACCTTAATAAC
The DNA here is from genome assembly GCA_938036655.1 of uncultured Candidatus Altimarinota bacterium. Taxonomy (GTDB): domain Bacteria; phylum Patescibacteriota; class Gracilibacteria; order BD1-5; family UBA2023; genus GN02-873. The sequence continues at coordinate 5,621 of CALHQS010000028.1, read as the reverse complement.
AGCGATTTTCTGAGCACCTGCAGATGTAAGCATAACAGTGAATGAAGATTTTTCTTCATCATCACCACCAGCGGCAGCACCACCAGCTACTACAGCAACTGGAGCAGCAGCAGAAACACCAAATTTTTCTTCCATAGCAGAAACGAGATCTGCAAGTTCTACGATAGTTAGACCTTCTACGAGTTCCATAACTTTTGTAGCGTTTGCTGAAAGTTCAGACATAATTTTAAAAGTTAGAAATAAATACATTTAAGAGATTTTCATCTCGTGCCTGCCCACCGGAGTGAGCAGAATACGAAAAGAAAATTATTCAGCTTTTTCTTCAGCTGGAGTTTCTTCTGCAGTTACAGGAACTTCCAAATCCTTCACAGTAGAAAGATTTTTTGCTTCCAAATCTTTTTTTGCCGCATCGAAGAAACGAGCCAAAGAAGAAAGTGGAGCCATCATTGAGCCAAGAAGTTTTGCAAGAAGTACTTCGCGAGAAGGAAGAGACGCAATCTTGCGGATTGAATCAGCGTCAACAATTTTTTCCTCAAAGTAACCACCAACGAAGGTAAGTTTTTGAGCCTTTTTCCAGTCTTTCTGGCTTGCGTATTTATTTACTACACCAAGTGGAGTAATCGCATCTTCTTTTGCGATCACCATAGCAACCTGACCAGGAAGAGTTTCAATATCAAGATCAAGACCAAATACATTTTTGAAAGCGATACGAATCAAAGTTTTTTTCGCTGTCAAGTAGATTGCATTGTGAGGAATCAAATCGCGTTTAATAGCTGTTACTTCCGCTACTGTGATTTTTGTGTTAGAAGTGAAACCAACTGATTTTGCTTCCTTCAAGTGTGCTTCAAGTTGAGCCAATTGTTCAACTTTTCGTGCTTTTGAAACTGCCATAATAAAATTTTTAAAGAAATATTTCGGATAGATAGCGCAAAAATAAAAAACTCGCACTATCGTACGAACAAAATAGAAGCCTCCGAATGAGCCATAACTATTTGTCCATCTCGGCAGGAATTTGAAAGCTATTGCTTCCCTGCTGTCTACGATAGAATGACTGTATTATATAGAAAAAAAATATTTGTCAAATTTTTTAATGGGATTTTTTCAAAAAATGAAAAGTTGCACCAAAAAAATTCGAACGAATCAGCGATTCAAAAACAAAATAACACAAAAAACCAAAAACACTCCCCAAGACTCCGAAAAAAATATTATCTAAAATAAAATGTTGTCCCCACGAAAATCCAGTTTGCTCCCACATCATCATATTGCGTCAAAAGCGCAAAAATTCAATCAAAACAGGAAAAAGAATCGCTCCGACAAACCCGAGAAACGGTATTTTTCGAAGCCATGCAAATATTAAAAATCCCGCTGGAATGTAAATGACTGCGCGCCCAAGAATTTGAAAGAATACAACGGAAATATCCTTCCAAGCAATATAAAATCGCATGGTTTCAAATAATTCCCATTGCATGGTAGGTGCAGTGGTCATATGCAAGCCATTATAAAGCGGAAACTTAATAATAATGATAGAAAGAAGATACAACGCACTACTTAGCCCAAGAACAGAACTGGCCGTAATGCGTTTTTGCCACCACAAAAATAACACAATAATTTCAATAATTCCCACCACAAAAAGCACCAATACATGAGATTCAAAAATCATACTCGCAATATTAAAGATTAAAATCGCACACTCTCATCTTATTGTTTGTTGAATTTTTGTCAAAAGAAAATTTGAAAAATATTTACTATAAAAATAGTAATAAAATAATCTCAAAAATGTATTTGATTTTTCTTGGTTTTTTCATATAATTTAGCGAAAAAATTATTATGAATAAAACTATTTTTATCCTTTCTGGGCCGGCAGGCGTTGGAAAAACCACAATTTGGCACAAAATTGAACATCGAGTGCCTCACATTGCCAAAATTATTACCGCAACTTCTCGCGATATTCGTCCTGGCGAAACGAATGGCGTAGACTATCATTTTTTGTCTCGTACTGATTTTGAAGCAAAAATCGCGGCATGAGATTTTATCGAATATGCGACCGTTCATACAAATCTCTATGGATCCACTTTTTCTGAATTGGATCGAATTTTGAGTAAAAATAAAAATCCTCTCTACATCATCGAGCCACAAGGGATGGTCTACATTAAGCCAGTTTTGGAGAAAAAATGATACAAGGTAAAAACAATTTTTCTCTTGCCGCCATCTATCGATGAACTCAAAAAACGCCTCTCATCTCGCGGAACTGAGACGCCTGAACAATACGAAATTCGTCTCAACACAGCGCTTGAAGAACTTCAACAGAAGGATTTTTACGACATTCAAATTCTCAACGACGACCTAGAAATAGCACAAAATCATCTCGTTAAGATTTTTTCTGACAATGTATAAAAATCCCTATCATTTCACACAAAATCTTGGAAATAACGCGCTTTCGTACGAAGTGCGTGCGAAAATTCTTTGAAAAAATCCGTCTCTCATCATTCCGAAGCGGATTTTTTGAACGATTGACGATGTGGTCATTTCTGAGAAAAATATGGTTTTTGAAGAAGTGGAAAATGGTAAACTCAAATCCTGTTTTGGGCTCGAAAATTTTGTCAACATTTCCCTTCCCGATCTTCCTGAAATCGTCGTTTTTGACAATCATAATCATGCACTTTTTTTCTGGTGTGAAGCCATTCAATGAGGGATTTTGGAACCAAATTTTGAGCTCATTCATATCGACGAACACTCAGATTTGTGGGAAAATGAAAATATTTTTGATCCCAAGGAGATGAAAAACCTCGAATATGCGTGGGATTTTACGAATTTTTCGTGCAATGTCGGAAATTACATCGTCCCAGCGCAGCGTGCGGGCATCGTCGGAAAAATGATTCGCATCGAAAATGAATTTCAACTTGACGAAAATCTTGATTATACGCCAGCCAAAAATAGCGTTCTCAATCTGGATCTGGATTTTTTCTCGCCCGATCTGAGTCATATCGACGATAATAAAAAAATTGCCTGTATCAAAAATTTGCTAAAAAAAGTGAAATATGTTACAATCTGTACCAGTCCTTATTTTATCGAACAATGACGCGCTCTCACAATTCTTCATCGAATCATAACCGAAATTACAACCGAGCAGAATTAGAAACTTCCATTGAACAATTCGCCACTGAAAGTGCCCAAAATTTTAGTGGTTTTTCTGATCACGAAAAGGAATATATTTATCAAAATGTTGATAATATGAAAAATCTTGTCGCAACGAAGCCGTTTTCTGCTCTTTCTGGGCTGAAATTTCCAGAAAAAGGTGGGCAGATTGCCGATGAAAATTTCAATTTTGAAGCGGAAGTAATGTGGAATGAAAATATTGATCAAATGCTCGAAAATCTCAAAAAAAATGATTTGTCAGATGAAGAACCTCAAGAAAAAATAACACAAATTCAAAGAATTTTGTCAGGAATTATCGTGCTTCATTCTTTGAGTGATCGATATTCAAAAAAGGTAAAAGATAAGATCAGCTCCATTCTTGAAAACTAAAAAAATCTCCAAGTTTCTGGAGATTTTTTATTATTGCAAAAATTAGTAATTATTTTTCCTTTTAAATAAAGGTTTTCAAAAAATTTAAAACACTTATTGCAAAAATTTGTATTTATAAAATTTATTGCTAATTTTAGCAATAAGAAAAAAGATTAGCGTCGAAGCCAATCTTTTGGGAAAGTATTTTCAATAATACCATTTTTTGCATTTTCTAATGACAAAGTTTCATTGGCATACTGAATCAAAAAATATCAATCTTCATCGCATTCAAGCATTCCACCACGAAGATAAAAATCGAGTTCTTTTTCATTTTGAAGAGAAATTTTGGAAAAATTCTCAATTTGTAAGTCTCGATATGCGCGTGCATTGGGAAAAAATTGGTTATTTTCCCAAAATCCAATTGTCTCACCCAGTCGCATAAAATACATTTTTTCAAGAAAAGGCGCCACAATATGAGCATTTTTTACGGCCAAAATTTTATCACGATGAGAAAAATTTGTAATCCCATCCCGAAGAGAAAAATTGCCAAATTTTTTAGAAAATTTTTTAATTTCGGCATTAAAATTTTTCAGTTTTTCTGATGCTATATCATCGATAATTGATGCTTTTTTGACAATTTTTGTCATAAAAAATCCCCCAGTCTGATCAATGTGCGGCCAAAATTTTTTCTGAAAAATAATCTCAATCTTCTCACCATATTTTTCTGAAATATAAGCCAAAATCCCCTCATTTTCAAGATCATTGAGCGCACAAGTTGAGTAGACCATTTCACCGCCGACTTTGAGTGCAGCCAAGGCCGAAACAATCAATTTTTTCTGCAAATTCGCGATTTGTCGAATACTTTTGATATGCCAATTTTTCACCGCGTCTGTCCCTTTGTAGAGCGTACCTTCACCAGAACACGGCGCATCAAGCAAAATTCGATCAAAAATTTCATGAAAATGTCGCCATTGCTGTCCAGGATAGAGCGTAATCGCAACATTTGGCGTATGCATTCGTTCGAGATTTTGAAGCAATTGTGGAATGCGCTCTCGACTCGGTTCATTGGCTACAATAAAACTATTCGGAAAATATTCCGCCAATTGTGTTGTTTTGCCCCCAGGAGACGATGCCATATCGAGAATTAAAAATTCCTCGTGATGAATGCGTCCATCAGCCAAAAGATTTACTGGATGAGCCGCAGCCAATTCCTGAATATAAAAATTCCCTACCAAGTGATCCATCGTCATACCAAGACGACGCTCCAATGGATTAAAATCCGCACGGCGATCCATCTGATACATTCGCGGAATTTCCGTAGGATTCAAAATCCAACCATCCTGTTCCAAGCGTTCACGAACCACTTTTTCTTTCCCTGGTTTTATGCGAATAGTTCGCAAAATTGGCTTTTCGATAGTATTCAAAAATTTCTGAAAATTTTCATCATCGTTTTCAAAAAATTTTTCCTGAAAATACTGACAAAATCGTTGATTTAACATATTTTAATAAAATTTACGAACTTCGCGCGACAAGTCTCGCTCCTTGAGAACTTGTTTTTTTTGCCATTTTTTACGCCCCTTAGCAAGCGCCAATCGCGCCTTAAAAAGATTTCCAACGCTCAAAATTTCTTTGACAATAAGTGTTGCGCCCATTTCTTTGATTTTTTGTGAAAGATGTAAGGTTTCCTTTTTGGAAAGCAAAAGTTCGCGCTCGCGCTTGGGATCAATTTTTTTATTCGTATTGCGAGCATATTCGGCAATGTGTGCACCAACCAAAATTGGACGCCCCGAATGAAGCGTCACATATGACCCCTTCAGATTCGCCTGCCCCGCGCGCAAGCTTTTAACCTCCGGACCAAACAAAATAATCCCCGCATCGAGTTCCTCCAAAATCTCGTAATCAAACAGGGCTTTTTTGTTTTGAATAATGCCTTTTCGTTCGAATGTTTTCATATTTTCCTGATTATACAGAAAAAAAATTGTTTGGCAATAAAAATTTTGGGAAGAATTACTTAAAAATTACAAAATATAAATAACTTTGATATACTAAAATTGTAAAATATTATTTCATAAATAAATTTTCTTATAAAGAAATTAGGTATTTTTATAGCTTATACA
>CALHQS010000027.1 GCA_938036655.1 uncultured Candidatus Altimarinota bacterium | reverse complement strand
CATCCTGATGAGTAATATTCAGAACATATCAAAGCAAAAGATGTCTCTTTCTAAAAAACGACACTGTGTTGAGATGTTGTGCAGAAATCAAGAGATGATTGTCTTGCTAAAAAAAACTACTTCTCCGCTTCACCCTCTAGTTAGACGGTTACTACATTTCAGAATGTATCGGACAGTAATTTTTTTAAAAAAACTGCAAACCTTGATAAAATAGGGGAATTCGCTATTTAGTTGTGAAAGGTTTTTATAGATATCAGTAATAAGACTATATGATCATGATTGAAAGGTTTGGATGACTGTTGTGATGAACAATCGTTTTATCTCAGAAAAAATTTATTTATTTACCTTGTTTATATGGGTTGTTGTCGCTTCGTTAGTCACAACCACTTATTTTGTTCGATTAGATGGTTTTCTATCGCTTTATCGTTTACTCCTTTACTTTACAATTATTATGCTGTTGATAAAGGAGTTGATGAACTTTCCGAAAACGCTATATTACTTTAGATTTCATTGGCAACAATTATTAATAGTAACGGCATTTTTTATTGCAATGTTTATAGTTGCAAAAAATCGCGATGGATTGTTAGATATAAATGTGTTGCTTCTTGTTTTTTCTGCTAGAGATATTGATTTTAGGAAATTATTAGGAACTTTTTCTGTAGCGACATTCCTGGTACTTTGTTTGACAATTTATGCCAGTCAAAAAGGTATGATTGCCAATATGTTTATGAATGCAGATGGAGGCTACCGTTTTAGTCTAGGATTTAACTATGTATCATTTGCGTCACAGAGACTGTTCTTTGCCTTGTGTACTTATCTGATGTTTCGTGGTAAAAGGATTTCTTACCTTGAATTGTTGGCCTTACTCTTGGCTACAATTTATATGTACCAACAAACTTCTACATCTAGTCCATTTTACTTAAGTATTTTGATACTAACCTATGCTTTGTTGAGTATTAAAATCTTTAAAAAAGAGTTTATCGTGGGATATTTCTGGTCAAAGGCACTTGCGCAGTACGGTTTTATTGTAGCTTTAGCGGTTATCTTGTATTTTTGTTTTTATTCATCTGGCAATTTATTTCACTTAGTCGATCAATTTACGCATAATCGCTTGCGTCTCAGTGTCAATGGTTTTCAAAATTTTGGTGTATCTTGGTTAGGGCAACCAATTTCCTTTACAACTCTTGATATGTTTGGAAATTTCACTAGTAATTACAATTATATTGATAGCTCTTTTGTTCAATTATTGGTTATTGATGGCTTGATTGTCAGTGCCTTCATGTTGTTTGCTCTTACTAAAGTTATGAAATATTTCATATCCATTCAAAAAGATATCATACTGGCTTGCCTAGGAATTATGATTATCCATGGAATGTTTGACCCTCAGATGTTGGTTCTTCGCTACTCTCCATTAATCTTATTTTCGGCCAAAAATGCGTGGTAGCTATTTACTTCCTGCAAATTTTGTGTATTTTATAGGTGATAGAGAATTTTTTGCGAATAATTCTCATCATTATTATCATATTAAATAATTTAATTGTATGAAATGTCCAAAATGCCGAAATCTCGATACGCGCGTGATTGATTCGCGCACGACAGAGGACGGGAAGGCGATTCGTCGTCGTCGAGAATGTGAAAAATGCGGTGCGCGCTTTACAACTTTTGAACGCCTAGAATTTGTTTCGTTTATGGTTACAAAAGCGTCCGGGGAAATGGAGCCATATAATCGAACGAAGGTGATGAATTCGATGCGAAAAGCTCTCACGAAGCGAGAATTTGATCCAGAAAAACTCGAGGACGCTATCAATGCGCTCGAAAATGAATGGGCACAAAACAAGCAAGGAATTACTTCCAAGCGAATTGGGCGTGATATTTTGCGAAAACTTCGAGATTTTGATGAGGTGGCGTTTTTGCGATATGCTTCAATTTATCACAATCACGATGATGTAGAAGGATTTATAAAATTCTTGCAAGATGAGCTCAAATAACGCATTTATTGAGATTATTCCGCTAGGAAATGTTCCGATAGAAGCTGGTTGCGTCACACCAAAAATGTGCGAAATTATTCAAAATAATTATAATAATTCCAAAAAAACACTGATTTTTTATAATCGCCGCGGCTCAGCAAGCGCGTGGATTTGTCAGGATTGTGGTTTTTTTGAAAAATGCCCAAATTGCGATATTGCTTTTTCATATCACACTTTTCCACGAAAACGCCTTATTTGTCATCAGTGCAGTATGGTTGATGAAATTTCGCTTGAATGCCCGAATTGTCACGGCGCGCATTTTTCAACTGTTGGTGTTGGAATCGAACAAGTGACTCATATTTTGGAAAAAAAAATTAACATTTCAGTCGGAATTATTAGCTCTGATCATATCAAAAAAAATTCCGAAATTCCGAATATTCTCGAAAAATCTGATGTGATTTTATCTACCAACCTTGGCTCATTGATTGTAGACGACCGCATTGGTGCGGTGATTTTTGCGCTTTTTGAACTCAATTCTTCGATTCCAGCGTATGATATGGAAGAGGAATTGTACGCACAGATTGCGTATATCAAGAAACAACAGATTCCGCTTTATATTCAGACTTTTTCTCCAGAAAACCGTATTTTGCAAGCTATTGTTTTTGAAAATTTTCGTAATTTTTTGGAAATTCTCAAAACGGAACGGAAAAATTTTTCATATCCGCCATATGTGGATTTTGTGACGATTCGTGTGCATCACACCAAAAAAGAAATGGTTCAAAATATGATTTCCGGCCTTGTGGAACGCATTCAGTCAGCTGATTTGTCGGAAACTTTTTTTGCATTTGACCGCGATATTTGGGAAAAGTCTCACGGCGAATGGATGCAAAAAATCATTCTCAAGGGGCGCAATGTTTCTGATGTTTTGGAAAAATTGTCCGCAACCATTGTAAAAAGTCGATATATTTCTGTTGATTGGCACTAAAAAATCCCCTTTTGAGGATTTTTTTAAACATTGATTTCTTTTCGTTTCATAATCGTCCAGACGAGCGTTGCGATAATCACAATCGCAAAGATGAAGAAAAATACGCTGAATCCTGCGACAAGGAGGATTCCTCCGAGTGTAAGCCCGACGACATTAGCGAGATTTTGAATCACTTTCATTGGTCCAGCAGAGGCATTGGCATTGATTTCTTTGAGATTTTCATGATCCGCATAAGTGCGATTATAAATATCCAAAAAAGCATTTTGCCCGATTGCCATCCCACACGCATATCCAAGACTATTTATGAGTGCTACGAGGATAATTGACATCGCGGAAGGTGGTTCGCCAATCGCCATAATTCCCATAACGAGAAGTGATCCACCCGACAAAGCTAACCCAACGAGACCGATATTTTTATCACCAATTTTTTGTCCGAGTTTGATAGCAACTTCCTGCAAAACAATCCCTGGGATTCCGATTGCTGCGAGCAAAATATATCCAAATCCTGGTTTGATGGCATCCAAATAATCAATCAAGAAACTTGATGCAAAGGTGTCCCAAAATCCGAAAATCAGCACAAGAATAAGCCCCCAAATCAGCCCATAATGCATTGGCGTTGCAGAAATAATTTCCCAAATAATTCCAAATTCTTTTTTGGTTGACACCATCACATCGCCCCACGGAATTTTTTCACTTTTTGCTTTTTTCTGCTTTGGTTTGAGAAAAAGATATTTTGTATTCGCGACCACTTTTTGTAATTCTGCCGCATTAATCGTTTGTGAAAGTTTTTCTTTGATATTCTCGGCGTTCAATTTTTTGACCGAAATTGTAAATTCTTTGATATCTTCCATCGAAATCGAGTCGCGATCATTATCAAAAAATCTGATCGTAAACATCAAAAGCCCAAAAATAATTGCCCCCAAGAAAATCAATGCCATTACATTTCCGAGGCTTAAAATCACGCCCGAGAGCACCAGTCCACCTACCGAACCGATTCCGAATGTGATATTACTGCGCGAGAGAATTATGCCGTATTCTGTCGGGCTTGAATTGGACAAAATATATCCAAAAGTACTGACTTCGTTGAGTTCTTTCGTAAGTCCATAACAAAATGCTGCCACAAGAAGCCCCACCCAGTGAATTGCACTTCCAAAGAACCAATCGCTCACCGCTTTGAGTTTATCGCCTGTGAGCGTGTCGCCGAGACTTTGAATCACACCAAATGCTTGCGAAATGAGCATAAACAAAATCCCAATCGCGATGAGTTGTGAAATCACGCCAATGATAAAAAATCGCTTTGTGGAAATATATCGTTGCAAAATCCCGAGCGGAATATCGAGCAAGAATGAAACAAAATTCGAAAATCCCAAAAATATTCCGACGAGCGCGAGATTATCAAGAATTGCGGTAAAAAAATAGACAATTGAGAAGTGAAAAAGCATCCACGCAAAACCCTGAAAAACATTGGTAAAATAAAAATTTTTCAGGCGATGTGTATTGAATTGCGATCCTGCCGTGATGACAACGGTATTATCAATATTTGACATAAAATCTGAAAAAGCCCGCAGGCTTTTATTGTTAGGGATAACCTTTCTACGAAAAATTTCTGACCAAGAAACTGAAAAAATTATAACAAAAAAATTTTCTTTTTGCAATTTTTCTGAGATTTTTTCCAAAATTTGCCTTGCAAAATATTTTTCCTATTTTATAAATATTTTTACCAAAATAAAAAGCACCAAGAAGGTGCTATTTTGACGGGAAACTCCCAATAGAGTGAATGATTCGATCTTTTTGGATATTATCATACTGAACCGCAGAATCCAGTTCTTCGCGAATAACTTTTTTCATTTGGCGTTTTTGTTGATTTTTTTCATTTTGACGAGCAATAGCCTCATCAAGCAAGGTATCCATCCGTTCAAGCATCGTGATAATTTCTTTTTCATCTTCTGCATCGCGCTTGTGGCGCTCCAAAATTAGCTTGGCAACATATTTTTCCCAGTGATTCAAAATATGAATTTTTCGCTCATCTGGCAACGCACGAAAAATCACAAAAACATTGTGCTTATCCTCATCACAAAGCGGAGCTCGATCGAGAAGTGTACGAAGTTGTGAATTCGTCATGAGAGCCAATTTTACGAAATAATGCTCGCGATGGTGTCCATCGAAATTGCTGTTGGTTGCGTTTTTTGTGCAATATTTTCCAAAAATTTTGTCAAAGCTGTCGGAATATTTTGATTATTTTCTTGAAGCAAATTTATTTTTGTAACAATTTCCGAAAAAATTTCACGAATTTTGGGACTATAATTTTCTAGATTTTTTTCTGCGATTTGAATATTTTCATTCAAATTTTTGAGCGAAAAATTTTCTTGTGTTTCTGAAATTTCGAGATCAGGATGATATTTTTGAGTGTTGAGCGAAGCCATATTGAGAATAAATTTTCATTATTATAGCATATTTTTTGTAAAAAGCAAATTTTCGTGATTTTTTAGAGTTCGTATTTGATGGCCTCGATCATTTTGGCTACATGTAGTGGAATCTCTTTTGGCATTTTTGCGTTTACAATCACAAACATATCGCCAGTCCGTCCGCCAGAAGTGCGTCATTTTCCCGCAATTTTAAATTTGGTTCCAGGTTGCGTGAATGCTTTGACTTTGAGTGTGAGATTTTTTCCGTACACGGTTTTGACTGAAATTTTTTGATCTGACAAAAAATCCAAAAAGGGAATTGCTATCGTTTCAGTCACGTCAAGATTTTCTACTTTTTCTTTTTTTGGTTCGGATTTTTTCTGAGATTTGGTATTTTGTGCTCCGAATCCGCCGCCAAATAAATCACCAAAATCAAATCCAAATCCGCCTGAGTTTTGCTTTCTGCCGCCGAATCCACCGCCAAAAATATCGCCAAAATCGAATCCTTGCGCATTGCTAGAATATTGATATTGTCCGTTTCCAAAGGGATTTCCGCCTGAGGCTCCGCCAAATCCACCCATTCCTTCCGCATTTCCGAATTGGTCATAATTTTTTTTCTTGGTTGCATCGCCCAAAACTTGGTAGGCCTCATTTACTTCTTTGAATTTTTTTTCAGCCGAACTATCGCCTTTATTGCGATCAGGATGGTATTTCATAGCCATTTTTTTGTAGGCTTTTTTGATTTCATCGGCGCTTGCATTTTTGTTTACACCAAGCGTTTCATAATAATTTTTTAACATAATTTTAAAAATATTCGCTCACATTCTATTCAAAAATTAGCAGTCGTCAAGTCAAAGTGCTAGTTTTTTAGAAAAAATTTCAATAAAATTTTACAAACTCTTTTTTTTGCATAAAATACGCAAAAAATTAAAAATATGAAAATTCTGGCTTTTGAAACTTCTTGTGATGATACTTCGGTGGCAATTTTGGAGAATGATCGTGTGATGGCGATGTCTACACGAACGCAACTGGAGCACGATGCGACGGGCGGGGTAGTGCCTGAGGTGGCAGCTCGTTCTCATGCGAATGCGATTTTTCCGTGTCTTGAGGATGCCCTTTCTGAGGCGAAAATTTCGCTCGATGATATTGATTATATCGCGTGTACGCGAGAACCTGGCTTGCAGCCGTCACTTCTGACTGGGCTTACCGTGGCAAGAACACTTTCGCAAACGAAAAAAATTCCGCTTTTGTATATTCATCATATTGAATCACATATTTTTGCGAATTTATTGGAGCGAAAACTTGATGAAATCGAATTTCCTGCGATGGTATTGACGATTTCTGGTGGGCATACAGAACTCTATCTTTGGAAAAGTTTATTTGATCTTGAATTGGTGGGGCAGACGCGTGATGATGCGGTTGGTGAGGCGTATGACAAAGTCGCGAAAATGCTCGGACTTGGATTTCCGGGTGGTGCGAAAATCGCGCGATTGGCGGACGCTTTCCGCGAAAATCCTGATTTTAATCAGGATGAAAAAAATTATTGGAAAAAATTTTTTCCGCGAGCTTTTTTGGATAAAAATTCATACGATTTTTCATTTTCTGGCCTCAAATCTGCTGTGAAGCGCTATATTGACGCGAATCCGCCCACAAGCGAAAATGATTTTCAGAAAATTGCTTTTGCTTTTGAAGAGGCTGTTTTTGATGTGCTCATCACCAAATTTTTGGATGCGAGTGATAAATTTAAAACTAAAACTATTGTTTTGGCTGGTGGTGTTTCCGCCAATTCTCAGCTCAAAAATCGCCTTGAAGTCGCGTGCAATTTTGTACACAAAAAATTTTTGGCGCCAACAAAAATTGTATATTCTCAGGATAATGCTGCGATGATTGGGATTCGCGCGTTTTATGAGATTACCAAAAATCCAAATTTTGGCAATAATCCAGAAAATTTTACTAAAAAATTATAATATTTTTAACTAAAATATATTGCACGATTTTTTATTGTTTCGTCAACGAAAAATTCGCTAAAAAATCGCGATTTTATTTGATTTTTTCACAAGCCTCTCTACAATACGAGAGGTTTATTTTTTAAAAAATTTTTATGACCGATAAAAATTCTTCTGGAAGCGTTTTTCAGACTCTCTTGTTGGTAGTTTTGGTAATTTTCTCAGCAATTCAGGTGTCATTTATTTTTGGCTTGACTCCGAATTTTTCAAAAACTACAACAGAAACTTCTTTGGATAATTCGTCTGGACTTGAACGAACTGTTCGTGACGCACTTCTTCAACACGAATATGAAAAAGTGGGTGGAAAAGAAAATTATGAAGTGATCGTAGCACTTCAGCGTGCGATTTTGACCAATCCAGCGAGTGGCCAAGATATCGAAACTCAGAAACAACTTTTGGCTCAATTGCAGGGCTCTACTGGGACGACAAACACTACAACCACTGCAACAACCAATTCTGCAACTTTGACAGAAGATCAGCGTAAGGCGGTTCTTGAAGATGCGGTTGTAGAAGGGAATAAAGACGCAGATATCGTAGTGGTTGAATATTCTGAGATGGAATGTCCATTCTGTGCTCAGCAGTATCATGATACTAAGCTTCACTCAACCCTCGAAGCAGAGTATGGTGACAAAGTAGCATTTGTTTATAAGAATAATCGTGGTGTTGATCACGCTGGTACAGAAGTAAAATCCCTCGGACTTCTTTGCGCGAAAAAAGTCAGTGGTGCTGATGCATATGCAAAATTTTATAAATATGTAATGGATAACACTACATACCGCCCTCAAGACAAAAACGGTTCAGTATTCCCAGTAGCACAACTTGCAGAAGCTGCAAAAGCCGCTGGAATCACTGATGTTGCTGCATGGCAGTCTTGTGTAGACAACAAAGAAACACTCGAACAATTTGCGAAAGAAACTCGTGAAGCTGCTTCATTTGGACTCTCTGGAACACCAGGAACATTGATTTTTAACCAAAAAACTGGAGCGTACACGACTATTAGCGGAGCGTATCCATACGAAAATTTCAAGGCGGCAGTTGATGCACTTTTGAAATAATTTACAAAAATCCCCAAAATTCTAAAAGGGGATTTTTTATTTTTTGAAAATTCTCAAAAAATAAAACCTCAATCGAGGTTTTAAAATTATTGTTTCATACAATAGAGGAGTGCTACATTGCGTGGGCGATTTTCGTTGGCTGTAGGAACGACACGCGATGCATCAAACCCAATATCATCAGTCAATCCGGGACTTGATCCTCGTCCAATTCCACCATCACGCGTTCCAGTATCGTAAAAAGCTCAAAAAAACCATCCATATTACCAGAACCACGAGTTGATACAATACCTGTGATATTACGAATAGCGTCACCTTGGCTACTTCCCAATCCACGTCCATTATCTACACCACGACCACTATCGAGTCTACGGATGAATTCGCCACGCAAATCAGGTGTTCCATTTTGTCCATTTGCTGCAACCCATCATTCTGGACATGAATATTGATAGAATGGCATAATAGCACCTACTGGAGTGGTGTCAAAAACTTTCCAAATTGTACCATCACAAAATTCTACTTTCCGATTTCCAGCATTGAATTGCATTTGACCGCTAGAATCGCCAGCACAGGCAATTGTTGGATCCATTCCAATGCGAATATTTCCAGCAACATCAAGTTGTGTTTTTGGATTATCCGTTTTAATACCAAATTTCCCAGCTGTAGAAAAAGTAAATGTTTTGGTATAGGGATTAGCTGCCTCTTGTGGAGTTTTGGTAAGACGCGAATCTCAGCGAACATATCCAATAGAGAAAAGTCTTCCACGCTTCCTGTGCCACTCTGTGGGTTATCATCACAAAGTACGAGCCTCAGTTCAGAATGATTAAGATTCGCAGTACCAGGTCATCCATTCCTATTATAACGATACATATAAATTGGATCAGTATTCATTGGTGCTCCCTGGAAGATGAGACGATTCCCAATGCTGGAAGCATTTGCATCAATAGTTCTATCCATTTTTCCTACGGAAATGTCTCCAGCAACCTCCAATTTCGTTTCTGGATTCATCGTCCCAACCCCAAGTCTTCCAGAAGCAGTAAGCACCATATGACTATCGGATGTGCCAATAGGTCAAAATCTTAAGTCTTTCGCGCTATTTGCAATACTCTCCCACCCTGATTGAATATAATTGGCTGTGGCATTTCGATCAAATCGAATTTGACCCGAAGCAGTAGCATTATGGAAAATATATGCAGCACCAGTATGAGTAGCTGAATTATCACTATTTCCACCACCAATTACTACATCTCCTAGAAAAGAGTTGAGATAGAGTGCATTTGGACGACCATCCTTAACTGACTGAATTTCATTAGCATCAATATACATCTTTGCTCCGCCAGCTTCTTGATCTTGAATCACTATACCTCCTTGTGTGGGATTAGAGAGCATTCCAATATCTCCTGGATTCGTGATAGCGAGCTTATTAGTTGGTTGTGCTGTTCCAATACCAACATTTCCATCTTTGGTAATAGCCATCCAAGTTTTCGCCGTCCAGACAGGTCCAAATCGCAAATCTTTGGCACTATTGATTACTCCACTATATCCTGACTGAATGTAGTTGGCTTCTACCTCATTAACAAAGCGAACCTGACCATTATTGTGCCAATTTTCAAAAACAAAATTAGAAGACTTATAATCGATACTATCTCCATCCGATCCACCGATACGCACTGATCCTCCATATGGATTGATAAAGAATGGCAATGCCGACCCCCCCCAAGTTGTCTGAATCTCGTCAGAATCAATGAACATGCGCAAAGGGCGTGGGTCATTTGGGTCATTGTTGGAATCAATCACAATTCCTCCTTGATTGGCTTTTCCAAGTACACCAATATCGCCGACTCCACTGATAGTAAGTTTATTGGTTGGATTATTTGTTCCCAAACCTACTTTTCCCTGAGCATTCTGGAACAAGATGCTTTTTTTGAGCGTTGTTCCGCCATTGGACCACATAGGAATATATCCGTCTTCCCCCATAAGAGAACCCGTCAATGCTGATGCAGCACCTGAGAGAGTCGCACAGATAGGTTTTCCGCGCTGGTTGGTATCGGTAGTATTAAATCCTACCAATGCTTGTCCTGGCGCACAAGCTCCGCCATTGAGGCCGAAGATATTGTCAAAGTATAATTTGAAATACCCTCCTTGATATTCAGTCAAAGATGGCGGATTAACAGGATACGTTACCTGAGCTAGTGCACTCGAAAGTGTCAATATAATGACACTGATAAATAGTATGAGGAAACGAGAAATTTTTTTCATAATAAGTAAAAAGAAAATTATTCAAATTTTTTGATACCAATCGGAGGATTGAGAAGAATATTATTGTTATAATCAATCACGAGTGTTGCATTTTTGATGCGAGATTCGAGATTTTTTCGAGCCTGAGGAATCGCGTTTTGTTCCGGTCTTTTCGGATCATATGTGCGGAAATAACTCATATCATAAATTCGCGGTTTTTTCGTTCCAAGCGAACATTCGAGCGTGAGAATCGGGCAGGCAGAATCCTTTCCTACGCCACCAATAGTATTTTTGGAAACCACAAGCCCATTGATATACAGTTGGCGCTGTGGAATATGAAATTCCCCATTTTCTACATAAATATCAGCCGTTCCATCGGTTTTTTTCTCACCAGAAAATACACTTCCCTCTGCCACAATATACGCATAAATTTTTTTCACATTTCGCGTAATATAGACATTTCCACCATCTCCATTGGAGTCCTTGAGCACGATAATCGTCTTCATACGATTTGCAGGCGGAACTTCGGTATTTTCGTTGCCAGAATTATTAAAATCACTATTAATGACAACATCTCTTCCTTGCACAATAATTGTTTCTACATTACGATAATCCGCACTCGGGCTATCGAATCGCAAAATTTGTGTATTCGGAAGTGCATTACATCCAGTCCCTGTCGGAGAATCAAGACAATAATCCTTGTCACTATTGTATAAAAAAGTACTCTGCTGGGAAGTATTCGGAACTGTCACATGTGCATGTGGTGTCACATTTCGTGTCAGGCGCGCTACATTTCCACGAATTTCATTGATAAGCGGGGCGTGCTGAACGGTTGAATATGTAAAGCCAACATTCTGATTGACATACCGATTCTGGTTCACAACCTCAAAAACTTTGGTTCCAGCAATATTTCCAATCACCGATACTTTTCCGATAAAATTGACGCTCGCACCACCAGCACCAGTCGGATCTTTGTACCAATTGTCTGACTGGTTAGATCCACCACCAACAATTAACGTTGATCCTGTGAGATTTTCATCATCAAATTTTATACCTGTAAAAAATGGAACCCAACCAAGTCCTTTCGACCAGCCAAATCCTTCAAGATTTGCCGTATGTGGGTTATAATACACGCCCTGTGCATTGCCACCAATCGCGCCAGAACCCATAATAATCCACCCAGCATTCGGGCTCCAAGCTGCACCAGTCACATGACAAACCTCATTTTTGTTTTGTACGGTTGTTTCAATAATATTGTTCGGACAAATAATTTTTGGTTTTACGGAGCTATCTCCGTGGCCAAAAGTTGCCCAGCCAGATGAGCCAAGCCAAAAAACTCCATTTAACTCTCCTCTTTGGTTAAAAGTCGGTGGCAATGCGTTACTGAGGGCACCTCTCTGAAAAAGTACGCGCCCCACATTTCCTCATTTCCAGGTTTTTGGTGGCATTAATTCTCCTTCAAGCGTAAATGAGTTACTTTGTGCATTTACAACAGCAAAAAATCCCGCACTCAAGAAAAATGTAAGTAAGAAAGAAAGGACTCCCGTAATGATTTTTGATTGCATACATCGTACAATAAAAAATTTTTTTCAGTATACAAATTTTTATCAGAAAGCCAAATAATTTGCTTATAAAAAGACAATTTCGACTTGCAAGAATGAAAAAATATTGCACAATTTAGAATATTTGAAAAATTCTCACTCTGGTAAAAAATTTTTTAAGATTTTTTAGGGTTTTTGAAAAATTTTACAAAATTTGAGCAAAAATAAAAAGCACCGAAATGCTTTTATTTTTGGTATTTTGCAGTACAAACATAGGTTCCAACGATTTCTTCAGTGTTGATTTTGTCAACATCCTCAATTCGACAAACATAAATCGGCATACACTCGTCGTGTGCGAGCGCAATGGCTGCCTGATCCATCACACGAACATTTTTCTGGATGGCGTCTTCAAGAGAAAGTATCTCGTAGCGAACAGCATCGGAATGTTTCTTAGGATCTTTGTCATAAATTCCGTCAACCTTTGTGGCTTTCACAACAGCATCACACTGCAATTCAAGCGCTCGCAAAACTGCCGCAGAATCTGTTGAAAAAAATGGATTTCCAGAACCACCCACACAAATCACGACACGTCATTTTTGGAGATGACGAAGCGCACGACGCTGGATAAAATCTTCCGCAACTTTGTGTGCAGAAATCGCCGACATCACACGTACATCAACGCCCGCATCTTCTATTGCTTCACCAATCGCAATTCCGTTAATCATCGTCGCGAGCATTCCCATATTATCGCCAGTAGCGCGATCAAATCCACCTTTTTCGAGCTCAATTCCACGAAAAATATTCCCGCCACCGACTACAATCGCGATTTCTAGTTTTTCTTTTTGCACCAAATGTACAATTTTTTTGGCGAGATACGAGAGAAAATTTGGATCGATTCCGTATCATTGTTCTCATTGTAGAGCCTCGCCTGAGAGTTTGAGCAAAACGCGTTTTGGAGTTTGGAATTTTTTCATACAAAAATTTTTTAAAATAAATAATAAAAAATCGCCTACATGAAGCGACTATACAGGAAAAATAAAAACGACGAAAGAATCACCAGAACAAAAAGAATCACCATTCCAACGATGAAAGAATTTTTTTTCTGAACTTCTTTTTCGAGTGTAGAGATTTTTTCACCAAAAAATCTCGCGTCTTCGGCGCTTTTGTTTTTGGCGTTTTCCAAAAGGTTGGCTGTACGCTGATATTCAGAAACATTGATAGAATTTTCGAGTTCGGTTTCCATCTTGCCAACTTTGTACGACAAATCTTTGATGACTTCGTCTTTTTTGGCAATAATACCCTGTGCATCAGTATAAATACGTGAAAATTCCGTCAATGCCATCTTGGCATCCGGACTGATTTCTTGCGATTTATTGTAGCGAGTTGGAAGAATTTCTTGTTCTGTTTCCATAGGTTCTTCATTGAGAATTACGACATAATCATCCGCCTTGCGAGCAGGATCCTCAGAACGCAAAAGCTCAACATCATCCTCTTCCAGGAACATTTTTTTACCGATACGACGAGTGCGGATTCGGTTGGACTGAATGTGTCGATCCACGGTGCGCGTCGATACCCCCAGCCGTTTCGCTGCTTCTGTTCTATCTAGTGTAAAAGCCATAAAATTTAGGATAATTCCGCCGATATTGTATGAAAATTTTTGAAAAAATCAAGCCAAAATTCTTGCAGGAAAATGAATTTTTCTGAAAACAAAAATTCCCCAGTTGGGGAATTTTATGGATTGACCAAATCCGAAATACTCAATGTCGTACCCTCGACCGAAAGCACTGGTTGCAAATTTTTTGGTTCGGCAGGAGTATTTTTGAGAGAATTTTCAGAAATATTTTCAGAAATTTTTTCCGTGGCAGAAATTTGGAATATTGTCTCATCAGTTGGATGTTCTGCGGAAGAATTTTCTTTTGGAATTTCGTGCATTTCTGATTTTTCCATAGCTTCAAGCGAAGCTTTTTTGGGAAGCGCGGCACGAGAAATCACTTCGTGAAAATGCATAATATTGTAGAGAACCTTCGCCGTTTCTACGAGCGTCATAGAAGAATTCGGCTCAAAAACTCGCGGTTTTCCAGCAATCGGCTCGCCATCAATCGTGTTGCGGCCATGAAGTAAACACTGATTGTACGCATACTGAATATACGGCGCAAATGGCAAATAATACGACACATCGCTGAACGAAGAAATCTGCGAACCTTTTGGAAGCGATTCATTGACGCTGCGCGTAAATTCGGCAAGAATTTTGGCGGCTTCCGCACGAGAAATGGCTTCATTTGGGCGGAAAATCTTGAGCGGATTTCCATCGGCATCAAATCGTTGTTTTCCATTTTTGTCGTACGAATTTTGACCATGTAAACCACCAGTACGAAGCGCGTATGCAACATATTTTGCATACCAAGCATTCATATCCAAATCTTCAAAATTTTTCAAAGTGGTAATATCTTCGTTTTCGAGAGAAATAGAAGTTGCATTCAGTACGAGTTTCAAAAATTCAATACGAGAAAGTGAGCGATTCACATTGTGCAAATTATTGACTTGTAATTTGTTGTAATACGCGAGCAATTTCGGATCGTCGAGATTTTTGATAGCAGAATAACATTTTCCCGCAAGTCCTGGCGATGGCAAAATCGGCACATGATCTTCTGGGAGTTCTGGTGCTGGCACATCGGGCGCAGCTCCACCTGCTCCTGGTCATTTAATAAATGAAGTGGTTGATGGATTTGTTGATGGATTTGTTGATGGATTTGTTGATGCACTATTTACTGTAACTTTTACTTTAATATTCGCAATTTCACAGTCATTGCTATGTTTTGGACAAAGTTCATATTTGAATCTATAGTTTCCTTCTGGATATTTTCCTGGGTCAATTTGAAGATTTCCATTGCTCATCAATGAAGCCTTTCCTTGAAAAATATCAGGAATTACTTTAAGAGTTGGAATGGAATTTTTCATCGTTGCCTGAATGAGCTGTTCGGACGATCGGCGAACATAATCATTTGCCAAAATATCAATTTCAGCACGCTCAGAATCAACATTTTCGTCACGAGTAATGCTACCAAGATCATTTTGTGGTTGAGCCCACGAAATCTGATAAACCTGAGTATAAATAGTTAGATAACTATCTTTACAATACTCTTTTCCATTTACCATTGCACAAAATGTATAGTTCACCGGATCTGTAATGAGATCTTCCCCACCCCCAAAAATTTTTAATTTATTGTCTTCAACCGCAATTCTTCCCTTGAGATAATCTGGAATTTTACTAATAACAATGCGACGATTTTCTCATGGTTGTGCTGAATCAAACTCATCTACGATTCTATCATTTTCCATCAAATCATAGACGACTTCTGGATTTTCCTCATCGTCCATTCGCTCAATAGTAATATCATCAGCCTGAGCTTCTGCATGATATTTTGCTTCACCCGCTCGAATATTCACTTGCAATGTAATTACCATTGAATCACATGCATGCTTTCCCTTTGGTGAATCACCACATAACGTATATGGAATACTATATACTCCAGCTGGATATGCCGATGCGGCAAGTTTTAGGGTTTTACCATCAAGAGAAATTTTTCCTTTCAATTCTGATGGAATACTCGATTCATCCAGAGTAGTGGAAACATTTTCAATACCGATATCTTCATACGTGCTGTAATTCATTGCATAAAATGATACACCCTTTGCAATTTCAAAAGTCATTTCATTGAAAGAGGAATCTTCTTGTCGTGTAATTGAAATTTTATCATTATGAACATGTAAATACGAGGTATCAGGCTCTACATATTCTGCGATTTCTACAATAATTTTCCTATCCGCACACGAAGATTCGATTTTTCCAGGAACCTCCTTGGCACAAAGGGTATAGGCAAACTCATATGTTCCATCAGGTGCAGAATTTTCAATCACAACAAAATCTCCCTTATCAGTTAAATACGAACCTTTCAGTGGATGATTTCCTGTAATAGTACCAATAATATTTCTTGTTACTGTTTTACCTTCTTCCTCTACCTGAATAGATTTTGGTGTTGTGTCAACATCGTATTCAAGCGCTGGATCAGAATTTGGCACTACCTTGAGTTGAAAAGTAGAATTTTCTGGCGTAGCAAAGTGATAATCAGAATTATTATCAGAATCCCAAAAACTATCAAACTCAACTACATTTTGCTTATATTCTGGTGTCTCATACCCAGGGGAATGTGTAGTGTAAATCCAATCATCAGTCAGACTTATAGTCCAAGATTTTGTTTTTGCTGGTTCATTAGTTCCAGTAGAAGTAGTCCCAGTGGACACCGCACCAGTCGATGCGGCTGTACCAGAACCCGTTGCAGTCCCATTTTCTGCCGACTCATCCGCAAATGCATTCCACAAAAAAATCGCAGAACACGCAAAAAGTACCGATAAAATCTGCACTATTCGTTTCATTCTGGGAGAAATATTGGTTTTCAAAGAAGTCATTTTATAAAAGGTTACAAAATACCTCTACAAAATATCATATTTTTTTAAATTTGCAAAAATCCAGACATTTCAAAAATTTTTTACTCTTGCCAATTTTATTTTTTATTGTATTTTTTGGGAAATCAGAAACATTTTTTGAGAAAAAATTTGCTTTTTCAAAAATTTTCTATACAATTCGGGTGCTTTCAAATTTTGGGGTATAGCCAAGCGGTAAGGCAGCGGACTTTGACTCCGTCATTCGTAGGTTCGAATCCTACTACCCCAGCCATTTGCAACAAAAAATCCTCTTTTCGAGGATTTTTATTTTGTATTTTTTAGTTGAGAAGTCCGGCATTATAATCACAAAATGCCTGCATGAGGTCAGTTGGATTATCTATTACAAATGGTCCATAATTGAAAACTCCCTGCTCAAGCGGCGTGCCAGACATCACCAGAATTTTAGAATTCTCAGTCACAAAAATCTTGATAGAATCACCTTTTTGAGAAAAATATACAAGCTCAGAATGAGCAATATCTTTGTCATTTACCTTCGCAGAACCAGCAGCCACCAACATCATTGTGTTATTGTCGTCTCGAAGATTTATGAGTAATTTTCCAGATTTTTCAAAGTGAATATCATAGAGCTCAATTGGAGAAAATGTTTTCGCAGGACCTTTTATTCCGTGAAATTCTCATGCAATTACTCGAACTTTTGCGCTCTCAAAAGCGACTTCTGAAATATTTTCTTTGGTAATAGACTGATAACGAGGCTTGGTCATTTTGTCAGCAGCTGGCAAATCAACCCAAAGTTGCACCATATGCTGCGTTCCGCCATTTTTCGCGAAATTTTCCGTCATATATTCATTGTGCATAAGGCCAGATCCTGTTGTCATCCATTGTACATAGTCAGCAAAAATAATTCCATGATTACCGCGAGTATCGTTGTGTTCAATCTCGCCCGCATAGGCAATAGTTACCGTTTCAAAACCTCAATGTGGATGATATCCAACTCCCGGACGATGACCCCTGCTCTGCGCGGGAACTTCCCATGGAGCCATTATAATCCATCATCAAAAATGGACTTGTTTCTGCTGTCATTTCACGACCATAACCCGGCATAAGTTGTGTTACATTGAATCCATCACCTACCATGTGATTGCCATTTGGTCGCTCATGGCGAATAATTGTCTTTGTAGTCATAATTATTTTTTAGAAATTAAATAGATTATCACATCAAAAACTGGTGGCAAAATTCTATCAAAACTCAACTTATCACGCATTATATCATTTTACTTTAAAAAATAAAATTAATTTTTAGAAAACATGATTTTTATCTTAAAATCAATATTTTTTGCACAAAAAAAATCTCACTTTCGTGAGAATTGTTTTCGTCTGGTGGAGATGGCGGGCACTGCCCCCGCGTCTAATAGGGCAAACCGAGTGATTCTACTTATTATAGGAATTTTTGAAAAGATTTTCAGACAAGAAAAATCCCAAAAAACTGAAAACCAAAATTTTTAAAATACAAATATTTTTACAAAAATTTTAGAAACTCCAAATATTCGTTCTATAAAATAATTTTCTCATTATAGAAATCTGAGAAAATGGGTGTAGCAGGCCATCTGGCACTCAATCCATCGGAAAGGCTACGCTTCGCTATAATTAGGCAATAGCGTAAGCTGGAGCTGCCTTGAAAGATTTTGCAAGGCGAGCAAGAGGAGATGTCTTTGCATCTAAATGTTTCCCTTTGATAACGAGGCGAGAAGCCCCGAATAAGCACAAACGACTTGCGAAGTCCCACTATCAAATCCTATATCATCCCCAAGAAATGACACACAAATTATAAAAATTTTTAAAGAAAAAGCAAATTTTTCGTCAAAAATATTTTTGTACGATTTTATCAATAAAATTGAGTAATTTTTTCTGTTATTTTTCAAAAAATGATTTTTCATACTTTTCATACTTTTAAAAAACATAACTATTTTAAAGCAAAAATCCGCCATTTGGCGGAATACAACGGAATGAATATTATCGAGTATGAAGCGTAGCGAGAATAGTCTTGGCAGAAGGAGAATCCAAATCTCCTTCGATCACGGCAATTCCACGAGAAAGCCGTGAATATGCACGAGGTTGATTAGAATGATGTTTTGCTTCTACTTCGTCGATATTTCCACTCAAATAAAAGGAAACTCGAACACGAGCATCTTCAAAAATTACTCATTCCTGCGGATCCACCGCCACTATTTCTCCACCAGAAAACGCTTGGTTTTGGTATTTATCTTCGTTCTCACCACGAAAGCCAAACCCCATTTTCTCATTCCAGTACGATGCCTGTTGCACCTCACCAATTGGCGGAGTTGCTGGAACTTGTGCCGCCAATTCCGCTCCCCCAAAGAGATTTCGCGAGAGATACAGAATCGAGAGAATACCGAGCGTTGTCAGCGCCTGAATCCATTGAGCTGCCGTTCTAAAACGGTTTTTATGTCCAAAAGAATTTCTGTTACTCATAATATAAAGACCTTAACAAAAGAACAGACATATTTTAACATACTTTTTTTGATTTGTCAATATTCTTGCAATAAATTTTTAAAATGTCAAATAGTTGATTTTTCATTATATTTAAAGGAAAAAATGATTTTATGAGAAATATTTTTGTAAAAATGAAAAAGTTTTTATACTAAAATATATTTATCAATTTTTTATTGAAATGACACAAAAATCAAAAATAATTTTTCTTATTGCACCAAGCGAAAGCAAAAATACAAAAAATGAGAAACATCTTCCAGAAAATCTCAGCTTTCACTTCTCCAAGCCAAAAGAAATTGCAGAAAACGCCACAGAAAAAGACCTTAAATGCTCTGGAAAACGCTATGATGAGGCAATGCTATTGAATCTCACGAATGGAAATACGGGTGTTCTGGATGCTATTTCTCGATACAATGGTGTCCAGTTTAAGCATTTGGATTATGAAAATCTGAGTGACGAATGACAAAAATATATCAACGAAAATGTGCTCATTTTGTCGGGAATGTACGGGATTGTTCGGCCCAAAGACCTTATTGGCAACTACAAATTACCCATTGAAGTTCGTGGATTATATAATTTTTGGAGCAATCAAATTGCGGAAAAAATCATTGAAGAAAATCCTGATTATATCGTGAATCTTCTGCCGAAAGCTTATGAAAAATTGTTAAAAATTCGTGAAAACCTTGGGCGACTCCAAGAGAAAAATATCAAAATCCTCAATATCATTTTTGTTTCGCAAAATGGCGAAAAGTTCTCTCACAACACCAAAATTTTGCGAGGAAAATTTCTCAAAAATATTGCAGAAAATGCACGTGAAAACATCCTTGACTCCCTTCAATTCAAGGATAATAGAGAAATTGTTCAAGAAATTTTTGTGCTGGTAGAATAATTTTGAGAAAAAATTTTTATTTTTCGCAAAAATCAGTATTATACGCTAAAATTTTTCTATGTCTCTATATCTTTATAATACTCTGAGTCGCGAAAAAGAGCGATTCAAGCCACTTCGTCAAGATGAAGTGAAGGTTTATTTTTGCGGGCCAACGCCTTACAATTACGCGCATATTGGGAATCTTCGAGCCTATTTGTTCGAGGATATTGTCATTCGTACGCTCAAATTTCTGGGATATCGCGTAAAAACCGTGATGAATGTGACGGATATCGATGATAAAACTATTCGTGATAGCCAAAAATCAGGAAAAACTCTCAAAGAATTTACCGAATTTTATACGGCAGAATTTCTGAAAGATTTGGATCGGCTTGGAATCCAGCGTGCTGATACGATTGCGCCGATTTCAACCTTGATTGATGAAATGTGTGTGATGATTCAGGGGCTTCTGGATCGGGATTTTGCATATATTGCTGATGATGGAAGCATTTATTATCGTGTGGAAAAATTCAAAAATTACGGAAAATTAGCGAATCTTGATATCAAAGGGATGATTTCGAGTGTTCGCATCAATAATGACGAATACGAAAAAGATCAAATCGCAGATTTTACTCTTTGGAAAGCCTACAACAGCGAGGCTGATGGTGACAATTTTTGGGAAATCGAAATTTTTGAAAAAAATGGTGATGAAAAAATTTCAAGAGTTCTCAAAGGTCGCCCAGGCTGGCATATCGAATGTAGCGCGTGTAATTATAAATTTTTTGGCGAGCAAATCGACATTCATATGGGCGGAATTGATAATCTTTTTCCGCATCACCAAAATGAAGTGGCTCAAACTGAGGCCTTCACGGGAAAACAATTTTCCAAATATTGGCTTCATGGTGGGCATTTGCTCGTAGATAACAAAAAAATGTCAAAATCTGCTGGCAATTTTTATACACTTCGTGATATTATCGAAAAATGGATCGAAAAATATGACGAAAAAATTATTTGCCGTGCAATGCGATTAATGAATCTACAAAATCGATATCGCGAAAATTTTAATTTTACAAACGATCGCCTTGAATCCGCTATCAATACAATAAAATGAATGGACGAGATGATGAAGCGACTCGGATTTTCAATGCAAGGTGAGGAAGAAAATACGGAGCGAACGGCGCGTGGAAAGCTGAAATTTCACGATATTACACGCGAATTTCGAGATAATATTCAGGGATTGATGCAGGATTTTGTGGCTTTTTTGGAAGATAATTTTTCTACTCCAGAAGCTCTTACAGTTGTTTTTGAAATGCATTCTTGGATCAATTCTGGAATTGACGAACATCTCTTTTCTCTCGAAGAAAAAAAGGCGCTCATCGGCCTTATGAAAACTTGGGACGAAGTTCTTGGAATTTATGACTTTTCCCTTCTGAACAACAAAAATGACATTCCAGAAAATATTATCAAATTGGCGGAAGCACGAAAAATGGCAAAAGAACTCAAAAACTGGCCAGAAGCTGATAAAATCCGCGACGAAATCACTAATCTCGGTTACAAAATGATTGACGAAAAAGACGGAAAATTCCGAATTGAAAAAATATAAAATCCCAATTTTGGGATTTTTTGGTGGAAAAAATATAAAAAATATTTGTGAGAAAAAAATCATCCAAAAATCCGTAAAAAAGCAAAAAATAAAATGGATTTTTTAAAAATTTTCGTTACAATAACTCAAAATAATTTTTCTCTATGCAATCAGTTCAATCAGTCCTTCAAGAAATTTTTTCAAAACTCTACAATCTTCATCCAACTTTTGAAATCACAGCCGCACCAAAGCCAGAATTTGGTGAATTTTGTATCAATGTTTTTCCTTTTGCAAAGGTACTCTCTAAAGCTCCAAACGAAATCTCTGCGGAAGTAGCCGCTGAACTGGAAACTTTTTCTGAAAGCATCAAAAAAGCAACAGCCACTGGCGGATACGTGAATTTTTTCTTGACTGACGCGTATTGGCAAGAAATTTTTGGCAATATTTTATCAGCCGAAAAACCCGCTCCAAAAAACGAAACCGTCGTGGTCGATTATATTGGGATGAATGTTGGAAAACCGCCTCATATCGGTCATATTTGTACACCATTGCTTGGTCAAGCGATTATCAATACGCTTCGTTATGCGGGTTATACAGTGATTGGTGATTCGCACCTCGGAGATTGGGGATCACTTTTTGGAAAATTGATTGTAGGATTTCAAAAATATGGAAACGCTCAGAAACTTCAAGACGATGCTATTTCTCATCTTTTGGAAGTCTATGTTGCCATCAATGCTGATATAGAAACGGATGAATCAGTAGAACAGGCGTGCCGCGATGCGTTCAAAAAATTGAGTGAGGGCGATCCAGAATATGTGAAAATTTGGGTAGATTTCACGACTGCCACGATTTCGACGAATAAAAAAATCCTCGAAATGATGCATATTCATCAGGATTTTGATATTGGAGAAAGCTTTTATGAAGGCCTCAATTTACCAAAAATCGGAACACATCCAGATTTGCAATACGATATGAACTCGATTGTAGAAGAGCTTTTGGAAAAAAATATTGCCACACAAAATGAAGACGGTTCTGTGGGTGTGATTTTCCCAGAGGAAACAAAAATACCGTCAACCATTCTTCGAAAAAAAGATGGAACCAACCTTTATCTGACAAGCGACCTGGCAACCATCAAATATCGCATGACAAACGGCTGGAATCCGACAAAAATTCTTTATTTTGTGGATGTTCGTCAATCATTGCATTTGAAGCAAGTTTTTTGGGTTGCAAAACGTGCTTGGAATATCGATCATGTAGAGCTTTTCCACCCCGCAAACGGTGCTATCGTGCTTCCTGAAGGCGCGATGAGTACGCGAAAAGGAAATATTATTCGCCTTGATGCGCTCGTTGAAGAAGGTTTTTCTCGTGTAAAAAAAGTGCTCGAAGAAAAAGGTCGAACTGGCGAGAATTCCCTTTCTGATAAGGATATTACAGAAATCACAATCGGTGCCATCAAATATTCATACCTTTCCCAGGATCGCGAACGCGATGTGGTTTTTACTTGGGACAAGGCGCTCAATTTTGAAGGAAATTCTGGCCCATACATCCAATATGCTTATGTTCGCGCCAAAAAAATTGGACAAAATATTGATTTGCCAGCATTTGAAAAAAATCCAAATCTCGAACTTTCTGCGAATGATAAATTGCTCATTGCAAAAATTCGTGAATTTCCAAAAAAAGTGAATGAAACTCTCGCAAAATATAAACCACACATTTTGGCCAATTATGCATACGATTTGGCGGTTGCTTTCAATAGTTTTTATGTTCATACGCCAAAAATCTTGGAAGAAAAAAATGAAAACCTCAAATTTTTCCGTCTCCATTTGGTAGCAAAAACCGCCGAAATCCTCAAAAAAACATTTGAACTTCTTGGTATCGAAATGCCAAGCGAAATGTAATTTTCCTTATGATCAAAAAAATTTTTTTCATTCTCGCGACTTGGATTTTTCTTTTTTCCACGAATGTTTTGGCTCAAAATTCACTTCCATTCACGGATATTGGAGAAAATTCGCCATATTTTTCTGCGGTCAAAAATCTCTACGACGCGCGCGTGATTTCTGACGATGGAAGTCATTTATTTCATCCAGAAGCACCAATGAATCGTGATTTTTTCGTATCACTCGCGGTGCAAATTGGTTGTAAAAAATGTCTCACACCAACGCTTGATGACCTTATAAAATACCAAAATTCGCCATTCGTGGATTTGCTGAAGACGAATGAATTTTATTATTGTATCGCGCACGCGGAAAATGAAAAAATTGCGCAGGGATATATTCCTGATGCTTCTGGGAAAGTAAAATGTGAAAACGGCCAACAATACCAATCTAATCCCTTTTGTGCCGACAATTCTATCACACGAATTGAAGCGGCTGCGATGCTTTTGCGACGCGCAAATCTCTGGAATGATAGCCTGAATTCTGGAAATTTTGACCGATCAGAAAATATTTCTGATGCAGACAATTATTGGTATGGATATGCCAAAAAGGCCTTAGAAATCGGAATTTTGACAAAAAATTCTGACAATTTTATCAAACCAAATGAAAAAATCACACGCGGAGAATTTGCAAAAATGGCATCTGTAATTTTGGAATATTCGCAGTGTAATACAACAAGTGATGATAATTCAGAGGCATCTTTTATTGAAATTCACGACAAAAATAATACCCCAACGGACCAGACGATTTTTGAGGAGGGAGAAAAATTTACATTTGTGCCACGCACAGAAAGCGGAAATTATAAACATTCTTGGACGGCGCACGATGGCAATGGGCGGACTATCACGAGTGATGATGGAACTTTTGATGGCTCAAAATTACCGCCTGGAAAATGGTTCATTGAAGACAAAATTACTGATCCGAATTCTGGAAAAATTGTTTCAAGACCCAGTGTGACGATTACTGTAACACCAAAAGATCCGAGCGAAATCACGAAAAATAGCCCCTCAGATGACGATACTGATGGCGACGGCGTGAAAAATTCTGACGACAAATGTCCGAGCATTCCTGGGCCGGCAAGTAATCAGGGCTGTCCTTTTGCAAAAGAAAAAATTGGCGTTTCAATTACAGGAAATCCTATTGTCACACATATTGATAATCCAATTACTTTTGTTCCAAAAATTACAGGAACAACTGGGACAAACCTTCACTATCGTTGGGATTTTGGGGATGGTAGCTCGAATAATAATTCCGGATCTCAGACTCATTCCTATGGGAAATCTGGAACTTACACGGTAACACTCACAGTAACTAATCCAAAAACGGGCGAAACTGCGCAGTCTACGATGATTATCAGAATTACAGACAACAAAGACACTGATGGCGATGGAATTTTTGATCACGAAGACAAATGTCCACTCGTTCGTGGAACGCGTGCCAATCAGGGTTGTCCAGATGTAACAGCCCCAGATTATGGCTGTGCAATTCGTGGCGTGTACAACGGAAATGCTGATTGTAATAATCAAACTCTTGATCGTGATGGGGATGGGGTAAATGATTCCGAGGATCAATGTCCTGATATTCCTGGATTAAAAAATAATCATGGTTGTCCAGAAAATCCTGATGGAGATGATGATAATGATAGCACCAAAAATTCATCTGATCGGTGCCCAAAGATTCCTGGTCCAGCGGAAAATTTTGGCTGTCCACGCGATACTGACGGCGATAAAGTTCCTGATATTTCCGACAAATGTCCAACCGTTCGTGGGCTTCCAGAATGGCAAGGTTGTCCACACCCAGATTTATATAACAATATTTCACAAAATGTTTGTCTCCTTGATAAACTCAACAATCAAGGCCTTATCACAGGAATTCCTGCTTGCAATTCCTGCCCATGCGTCAATAATATCACGATTACAAGTCATATTCGCGATTGTGATGTACTATTTCCATCCATTCTGTCGCCTGACAAAAATACGATTTATTCGCGTTGAAATTTTTATCTTATCCAATAATGCGCATTCATTTTCGTAGTCGATTTTCTAGAACAAACATCCCATGACATTCCCTTCAGAAAAATAAAAATCTTGGAACTGATTGGGAAGGGATTCACGCGTACTCTCCTACGGGTGATGCACGCCATATCGTCTGGAAAAAATCGAGCGAGTTACAATGATATTTTGAAAAAACTTTTGAGGAAAATTCAGAAATTTCGCTTATTTTCATCAATATTCATGACGATTCAGATTTTTTTGATGATGGAATTTCACAAACAAGATATGACTGGAAAAAGAAAAGCTTGGAAATTCTCGCCAATAATGCTCGCTCAAACAATATTCCACACAGAATACTTGAATTTGACTCGTGGGAAAAATTTCTTCAATTTGGAAGCAAAAACCAGCTCAAGCACTATCTAATCATCATTTTGGCAAATTCAGAGCTTGATGAGCATGAGAAAAAATTTTCAAAAATTGCAATGCTCAATGAAATAATTTGGATTTGGTGTTATCATCCATTTGAAAAAAATCCTCACGAAAATACCATTTTTGATGGGAAAATTTTTCCAAAAAAAGCGGTTCAAAAATATTTGACCGTCATGACAGAGCAAGAAAAATTTCACGAAAAAATTCTCACGAAGCATCGAAGTTTTTTTCTCACAACAGACACAAGTCATTCAGTAGAGCGCGTTCTCAATCATTTTTTCAAATATCAGTATGTTCAAAAATAATTCCAAAAACCTCTACACTGCCCTCCTACATCGCATTGGTTGTACGCATCGTGACCTCAAAACTATGATTCTTGAGCGCCAAATTTCCCCAGAAGAAATTTATCACGACTTGAAAAATGGCGCACAAAAAATGTTAATTCTTTTGGGTGAGAAAAAATTTGAAAAAATCTTGCAAAATCTTAAAAAAGTTGATCCAGAAAAATTTTTCCAACATATTGACGAGAAAAATATTCGCATCAAAACACTTCTCGACGAAGATTTTCCTGAAAAAATCAGACACATTCATCAAATTCCTTTTATTATTTATACTCTATGAAGTATCAATATTGAGGCTATTAGCATAGGAGTCGTGGGAAGTCGAAAAAATACTGAATATGGAAAAAATGTTTTGAAAAAAATTTTCAGCGAAATTCCGTATCAAAATGTAAGTATCATCAGTGGTGGTGCGTATGGCATTGATAGCTTGGCACACGAACTCGCTCTCCAACACAACCTCCATACTATCGCAGTTTTTGGCTGTGGCATTGATATAGTGTATCCAAAGACCAATGCCAACTTGTTTGAAAAAATTCTCGAATCATGAGGATGACTCTTGTCGGCATTCCCTATTGGATCAGCTCCAGAATCGTACAATTTTCCTATTCGAAATGAAATTGCCGCAGGACTTTCTGATTCTATTCTCATTCCTGAAGCTGGAATTAAAAGCGGCACTCTCATTACTGCGAGTCTCGCGCTTGACCTTGGAAAGGATGTTTTTGCGGTTCCGTGAGATATTTTTCGTAAAACCAGTCAAGGTTGCAATCAGCTTATCAGCACTGGTGAGGCAAAATGTACTATTTCAGCGAGCGATATTTTCGAAGAATTTCAGCCACAAATTTCCAAAAATCTTCAACAAAATTTTTTGGAAACAAACAATATCAACGCTCCTCTCAAAAAAAATTTTCATTCTGAATTAGGAGAAATGATTTTTAATGCTATTATGAATGGAAATAATACTATTGATAGCATTATTTCTGCCACAAATATTCCTGTCGAAAACCTTACCATTGAGCTAACGATGCTCGAATTGGACGGGCATATTTCAGTAAGTCCGACAGGTATTTATGAATATAATTTTTAAACTATGAAAAATCTTCCTTTGGTAGTTCGCGCTTTTTTGTTCAATACAGATGGGAAAATTCTATTGACACAACACAAGCCAAATACGCCTTGGGTGCTACCGGGCGGCCATGTTGAAGAAAATGAAAACATCCATACAGCGATGCTTCGTGAAATCCATGAAGAATTCGGGATTTCTGCAAGTTTTTTTGAGATGGATTACGATGAAATTCTTCATCATCAAGGCAAAAAATTGACGCATTTTCCATTGCCTATTTCCATCTATGAATTGTCATACAAAAATGCAGAATGAAAAGACAAATCGCGCATTGAATACATTTTTCTCATGGAAACGGCTGACGAAATTAAGCAGACACAGGCAGAAGAAATCTATGATTATAAATGGTTTGATCCGGACGAAATCCTCTCTATGAAGCCAAATATCGAGACTTGGGATTTTGTCATTGAAATGCTCGAAAAAATTATTGGTATCGGCGAAGATAATGCATAATATATGGAAAAAATCATAAACGAACTCGAAAAGTTTGATAAAATTATTCTGGTTGGTGGCGGGACTGGTGGGCATATTTCACCGATTATTGCACTTCATTCGATGCTCATCCAACAATTTTTTCATCAACAATTTTTGTGGATTGGTGGCAAAAAAAGTGAAGAGCAAAAGGAGGCTCAAAAATCTCAAATTCCCTTTGTCGGAATTCCTATTCTCAAACTTACAACAACTCGATCACCAAAAATCCTTCTGTACCCATTTTTTCTTTTAAAAAGCATTTTTTCGGCCTATAAAATTCTCAAATCCGAACAAAAAAATACTCCAAAAATCGCAATTTTTTCAAAAGGTGGGCCAGGAGCGTTGGCGATTGGACTTGCTGGGAAAATACTCAATATTCCTGTTTATATACACGAATCTGACACAATTCCTGGGCGATCCAATCTTCAAATGGCAAAAATTTCTGAAAAAATTTTTCTTGGATTCGAGTCTGCCAAGCAATTTTTTTCAAAATATCCTTGTGAGGTTGTCGGGCAAATTTTGGATCCAAAAATTTTTGAACAAAATCCAAATCAGCAAATTTTCTGGAAAACTTCCAAAAAACACATTCTTGTGATTTGCTGATCTCAATGAGCAAAAAGTGTTTTTGAACAAATCTCAAATTCCTGCCAAAATATTGATGCAGAGTGGATTATTATCCTTGGAAAACTCAATGCCGA
This sequence comes from uncultured Candidatus Altimarinota bacterium, assembly GCA_938036655.1. Taxonomy (GTDB): domain Bacteria; phylum Patescibacteriota; class Gracilibacteria; order BD1-5; family UBA2023; genus GN02-873. Next base: position 10,281 of record CALHQS010000027.1, on the reverse strand, counting down.
TATGCGGAAGAATTTTGAAAATTTTGATAATATTCAAGTGTTAAATTGGCTTGAAAAATCAGAACAAAATCATATTTTTTCCGAGACAGATATCGCTATCACTCGCGGAAGTGCCACTACGCTCGCAGAGCTTGATTTTTTTAATATTCAAAAAATTATCATTCCTCTACCTTCTGCTGCCAAAAATCATCAATTTTTCAACGCCAAAGAATACGAAGCTCGTGGAGATATTTTACTGGAACAAAAAAATCTCTCATCAATTCGAAAGACTATTGAATCGTTTTTATAAAAAATTCCCCAAAATGGGGATTTTATATTGTATATAATATTTTTTCGAGAACCTGAACGCTATTATTCATAGCAAATTCAAGATTATTCATATGCGCTTCTTTGGCTTCATTGTCAGCACCATCCGAAACCGCTTTGATAAAAATACAACGATCTAACATATTGTATTCGCGCGCTGCTGATGCGATAGCAAACGCCTCCATCTCGCACACATCAGCATTATATTTTTCACGAAGTGAGGCAATTTTTTGAATATCGTCTACAAATTCATCTGCAGTAGCACATACTCAGCCATGTATAACAGAAAATCGATCAAAAGAAGCGTCTAGATTCGGTGAAGCAACAAGAATGGGCTTCTTAGCATAATCCAGGTGCGCACCATCAAACGGCAAATACATATCATGTTGCACAATCTCCGTTGGCAAAAGTACATCGCCAATAGACAGACGAGAAATAGTCGCATTCCCCGCAATTCCGACATTAATAATTGCGTCAATATCCTGATAATTTTCCAACAAAAAAGTAGTCGCCATCGCTGCCTGAATTTTCCCAATTCCACCCAATACGAGCACGATTTTTATGGGATTATGAGTCAAAAATTCCCCTTCAAATACCGAAATATTTTTGAGGTTTTGAGAATTTTTGAGTGCAAAACGCGAAATGATAATTTCTGCTTCTTCGCGCATCGCTGTAATAATTGCAACCGTTTTCATAAAAAATTATTTAAAAATTGAGCCCAAAATTCCACGCGCAATCTCCACGCCAATACTCCCCATTCTACGCCCACCAATCTTGGTGCCAACAGATCGAGCAATTTCTTTTTCAAATGTTTTCGTCACACTCTCAACAATCGCATCAGTCATTGTTGGATTTTTTCGGCGTTCTTTTTCTGCAAGAACTCGCGCCTTTTCAGCCTCCTCAGCCTGTCTTTGCGACTGAACCATTGCCATTTTTTGTGCCAACATTTCCTGAGCACTTTCAGGATTTATAGGATTTTTGTAGAGGACAAAAACTGGAGAAATACTCAAAAATGCAGACAATTCCATATCAGTAATTGCATCCATTCGCGATTCTGGTGGGAAAATTTTGGTCATCACCAGTGGTGTTGGATTACCGTTCTCGCCAATCGCGGTTACAAAAGCTTCACCCGTCCCAAGTGTTGTGAGAGTTTTTTCAATATCATAAAATTCTGAAATCGGGAAATTTTTTGCCATTTTCTTGATAGACTCGTTATCTTTGGCAGTGAAGGCTCTCAGTGCATGCTGAATTTTGAGGCCAAGCTGAGATAAGATCATATCAGGAATATCCATCGGATTTTGCGTACAAAAAATCACGCTCACCCCCTTGGAACGAATCAATTTGATAATCACTTCAAATTCTGACAAAATTTCACTCGGCAAATCACGAAAAAGCAAATGCGCCTCATCGATAACTACAACGAGTTTGGGCTTGGAAATATCCCCAACTTCAGGAAGCATGCCAAATAATTCAGTCAGAATCTGAATCATCATAGCAGAAAAAAGCTGTGGATATCGAAGGGAGTTCATCAGGCGAATGATATTAATCTGCCCTTTTCATTCATCATCAATACGCATCAGGTCATTCATATCGAGGGATTTTTCACCAAAAAATTGTGACGCCCCTTGCGATTTGAGCACAATAATTTGACGCATAATCACCTGAATCGTCGCCTGGGAAATCTGCCCATATGATGCCAGTTCATTTTTCCCATCTGTTGCCAAAAATGACAAAAGCGTTTCGAGGTCTTCTAAGTCAACCAATAGCAGCCCATTATCATCTGCATATTTGAAAACGATTGTGAGTGCAGCAGTTTGCACGGATGATAATCCAAGCACTCTCGCAAATAAAAATGGCCCAAATTCTGAAACAGTAGAACGCACCTGAGCACCTCACTCATTTAAAAGTGAAAAAAAATCCACTGGAAAGCCTCTTGATTTCCACTCAAGATTACCGAATTTATCAATATATTTTTGTAGTTTTTCAGAATACTCTCCAGGCATGGAAAGCCCAGAAATATCACCCTTAATATCCATCATAACACTTGGAACGCCCGCATCAGAAAGACGCTCCAGAAGTTTTTGAATAGTTTTTGTCTTTCCTGTTCCTGTCGCTCCAGTGATTAATCCGTGGCGATTCAAGGTCGACAAAGGAATACTTACGCGAGTATCTGTGAAAATATTATTTTCATGAACAGCAACACCAATGTCAATGTGCTCACCAGAAAAAGTATACTTTTCCTGAATGTTTTGAGAAAAATTTTTCATATTTTATTCACTAATGATTTCCATTTTTTCAATCACTGCGTCCATTTTTGGGCGATCATTGTGGTCGGTTGGAAGGCGTTCAATATCATCAACTGTCTCCATTCCAGCAATTACTTGACCAAAAATCGTGTGCTTACGATCGAGAAAACTTGCGTCATCCATCGTTACGATGAAAAATTGCGAACCATTTGTGTTGCGACCAGCATTCGCCATAGAAAGAATTCCTCGCTCGTGTGTCAAAGAAAAAGTAAATTCATCTTCAAAATTTTTATTCCAAATACTTTTTCCACCCATTCCCGTCCCGGTCGGATCGCCACCCTGAATCATAAAATCTCGAATCACGCGATGAAAAATAACGCCATTGTAGTAGCCATTTTTCGAAAGTCCGATAAAATTCTCAACCGCTTTGGGCGCGAATTCTGGAAAAAGCTCAAAAGTGATATCACCAAAATTTGTAATCATTTTTACTTGTGGATTTGCCATAAAATTGTGTTAAAAATCCACTCAAGTATACTCACTTTTCGAATAAGTCAATTTTGATTTTTTCTCAAAAATACTTACAATGCGCGTATGAAAAAAATATTTTCCATTCTTCTCATTTTTTGCTCGATTTTTCTGATTGGTTGCACCAAAACCACCTCAGATTTTTCAGAGAATTTCACAACTCAACCGAGCGATTCGCGAATTTTTACGCAAGGAATTTTTATAAAAAATAATCAAATTTTTCTGTCTTCTGGGGCGCCAAATTATCTGAGTGGCACACATTCGTCAGTTGGAATTCTTGATAAGAATGGGATTTTTGAGCCAAAATTTTCGCTCGATCCAGAAATTTTTTTTGGAGAATGAGTCACTCAGCTGAATGGAAAAATTTATTTTGTGACTTGGAAAAATCAAAAATGATTCATTCTGAATGCGCAAAATTTTGAGAAAATTGGCGAATTTGATTACAAAAATCAGGAATGATGGGGACTCGCAAGCGACGGCGAAAAAATTTTCATGAGCGACGGAACGAATCAAATTACTTTTTTCGACGAAAATTTTGAGAAAATTGGAGAAATTTCGGTGTCGGAAAATAATCAAAAAATTACAAAAATTAACGAACTGGAATATTTTGACAATGCAATTCTCGCAAATATTTGGTTGACAAATGATACTATCAAAATTGATCCAAATTCTGGAAAAGTGCTCGCACGGTGGAATTTTGATTTTCTTAAAAATCGAGAAATCAAAGAAAATCCGCAAGCTCAAGAAATGAATGGAATTGCCTTTGACAAAGCCAAAAATCAAATCATTCTCACAGGGAAAATGTGGAAAAATCTCTATATTTTTGACGCCGATTTTTTTAAAAAATAAAACTCTCTTTCGAGAGTTTTTCATTTACGCGGATTGTTTGGCAGGTGTGCGAGTTTTGCGATTTATCGTTTTTCCAACGGCATTTTTCACACCAATTCCTGTAAGTGCCGTTCCTACAGAATCGTTGATATTAGCACCTTCCTGCTGTTTTTTGAAATATTTTTTCATCGTATCAATGCGATCTTGTTCATCATCCATTGATCGAGAATTTTCAAGTGCTTCTGCTTCTAGTTTTGCAAATTTTTCTTTTTCAGAACGATATTCTCCGGCCTGATCCAGGAATTTTTGCTTACGATCTGCGAGCGCCTTTTCCATTTTTTCCAATTGCAAAAGCCCAGCAGTCAAGAAAGAATCAGTATTTTCTGGAATTTCTGTAGTGAGCGTTTCTGTTTCAGATGAGGCAAAAATAGAAGAAGTTTCAGTATTTTCGGCTGAAGTTTCCGTCACTGATGCCTGAGTTGACTCAAGATCCTGATCTACAAGCGAGAAAAGTCCCGAATCAGCAGCTTTTTCTGCCGTTTCATGATTTTCCTCAGTCATTAGAGAAATTTCTGGAGTTGAGACTTCCGCTGCAGGAGTTTCAGTGAGAGGAGTCTCATCCAGAAGTGAAATTACTGGAGTTTCAGCTTGAGGCTCAAGCATTGGAGTTTCCATCACTGGCGTTTCCATAACAAGCGCAGATGGAGCCTCTTCTGTTACTAGTGTTGTTTCAACAACAGGCGTTGGTACCTCAGCAGTATCTGAAATAAGAATCGGAGAATCATTTGTCGTGATTTCGATAGCCGGAGAAATTGTCATATCTGGCGTTGTCTCGGCTACAACATTTGACGCTTCGGCTGCCTTTTGTGCTGTATAGCTCGGCATATCGGCCGTCACATTTCCAGCAGAAATATTGAGCAATTCATCAATCGCGGGAGGCGTTGAAGTTGTTCTCTGAGGCATTCCAGCCATTGGATCCGTCATAATCGGAGTAGTGTCCTGAGGCGTTGTATTTTTAGAGGTACCCCCAAGAAGATCATCAAAAAGTCCCATATTTTTATTTTTAAGAGTAAAATACTCATTCAGAATAGCATGATTTTTGCACAAAAGCAAATATAGCTCAATTTTTCTCAGAAAAATAATTGACACTTCTCAAAAATAATTTCTAATATTTTAGAATTTTGACAAATAAAAAAATCCCTTCCAAAAGAAAGGATTTTGAAGGATTACATTCCAGGAATATTGAGACCCATCTGCCCCATAACTCCGCGCATACGATCTGCAGCGATTTCCTGAGCTTTTTTCATTCCCTTGTTTACCGCTTCAGTAACAGCTTTTTCGATTTTTTCTTTGTCACCGATGATAGAAGTATCCTCGATTTCAGTTTTTACCACCTTGAGCTGACCATCAATCGTCACCACGAGCCCATCAACTTCGGCTTCAATATGCGTATTAGAAAGTTCTTCTTGAATTTTTTGCGCTTGTTGCTGCAATTTCATCAATTCTTGTGCTTGTTTGAAATCCATAATAAAAAATTATAAAACGGCAGAATTATAGAGAAAAATCTTGAAAAAGCAAATTTTTGGGCTTGCATTTTTCGCAAAAAAATCTATAGTGTGAAAAATAATTTTTTCTATGTCACGATTTTCTCTCAAAAATATTTCATTTTCACAAATTCTTGGAATCATCGCGCTCGTTTTGCTCATCACATTCGTCATGCAAAATCTAAGTAACGTGTCTGTCAAATTCATTCGTTGGACTTTTGATATTCCCATTTTTTTGCTAATTATTATTGTATTTTTTGTTGGTTTTTATACGTCCATTTTTACTGGTTCTGGTCTTGAAAAATTTTTTAAGAAAAAAGAAACCTACGAGGTTGATCTGAAAAAAATCTCTGAAAATGCCAAAAATACTGAAAAATAAAATCCCCATTTGGGGATTTTTTATACATATTTGAGAGCGATTTCTATGCTTTCACGAGCCGTTTCGTGCTGATTCACAAAAAGATTGTACGCGCCATCTTCGGTCAAAACTCCACACGCAACTTCTGATGGAATAGCACCATTATTGAATGCGTCAGAATCTTCAAACCACTTAGCAGAACTATAATATTCTGACAATTTTTGGAAATTTTCAAAATTTTCAAGCCATTTTTGTTGAGCGTCTTGAAGATTTTCCAGGATTTTTTGTGTTTCATTGAGAATTCGTTCCATCTCAACAATGCGATCAATTTGTTTTTGGTTCATAATTATTATTAGGAAATATCAATAAATTTTTGATTTTTTGAAAGCATTTTTTCAATTTCTGGATGTCTTTCAAGATACGAAACAAATCGAAGAGCGGACTCATAAGACGGATTGACAATTTTTTGTTGTGGGAAAATTTTTTCAAAAATATCAATTATATAACTATAATGCGTGCATCCAAGAACAATTGCATCCACTGAAAAATCAATTTTTCCCACCGTTTTTTGAATATATTTTTCTAAAAAATCACGAGAAATTTTTTTCTGTAAAAATTGTTCAATAAAGCCAGCAAGTTCTGGCAAAGCAATTTCCTGCACTTGAATATTTTCATCAAGCAAATGAATTCTTTTTGTGTATACAAGACTATTTACAGACGATTGGGTCGCAAAAATAACGACTTTTTTACAACGCAAGTCAAAAATTTTTTCAGCTCATGGAATTGTGACACCAAGAATTTTTACTCACAAAATTTTTTCGTTTTTTTGTAAAATTTTTATAGCGTTCGCGGTCGCGGTATTGCATGCTAAAATAATAATTTTTACACCCGCATTTTTCAATTTTAGAACACCTTCTGTTGTGAGTTGTATAATTTCTTGAGAATTTTTGTTGCCGTATGGGCAATTTTTGTAATCTCAAAAATATACGTAATCATATTCTGGAAGCAATTTTTTCACTTCATTATAAAATGTCAAACCGCCACTACCAGAATCAAAAATTCCTATCATACTATTTTTTGTTCAATTTCGGTAATAATTTGTATATTTTCCAAAGTACTGGCATCGCCCGAAAATGTCTCACCCTTCGCAAGCGTGCGGAGAATTCGTCGCACAATTTTTCCACTTCTGGTTTTTGGTAATTCGGAAATAATGAGAATATTTTTGAGTGCAATGATTGGTCCGATTTCCCTTCTGAGTGATAAATTGATATTTTTGAGCAAATCAGGCTCATTAATATTTTCACCATTTTTCAACACCACAAAACCAAAAAGTGCTTCTCCAGTTATATCATCAGGAATTCCTACCAATGCACACTCAGCGATAAATTCATCTTTTGCAATTATATCTTCCACTTCAGCAATTCAAATTTTATGCCCTGAAATATTGACTATATCATCAACTCTTCCAGTTATAAAAATATATCAATCTTCATCATAAAATCAACCATCTCCAGAAAAATACAAAGGCTTTTTCTCTCTAAAAATATCTGAAAAATATGTTTTTACAAACTTTTCATCATCTCACCAAATTCCGCGAGCCATAGCTGGCCAAGGCTTTGAAATCACGAAAAATCAATTTGCTTCAAGTCCTAATTTTTTTCAATTTTTATCCACTATTTCCCCACAAATTCCAGGCAAGGGAAATGTTGCAGATCTTTTTTTCATGGGAGTTGCAAATGGAAGGGGAGAAAGAATATGTCACCCAGTTTCTGTTTGCCAATAAGTATCCACAATAGAAGCTTTTTTATTTCCTACTGTTTCAAAATACCAATCCCAAGTTTCACCATCAATCGGTTCTCAAACACTTCACAAAACTTTGAGGCTTGAGAGATCAAAATTTTTTGGTAAATTTTCCCCTGTTTTATGCAATAATCTAATCAAAGTTGGTGCTGTATAAAATTTTGAAACTTTGTATTTTTCTATGATTTGCCAGATTCTGTCATTTTCTGGAAAAAGTGGATTTCACTCATAAATAAGAGTTGTTCAGCCATTTAAAAGTGGTCCATAAACAGTGTAAGTATGCCCTGTAATCCAACCAATATCTGCAGTTGAGAAAAAAATATCATCTTTTTGTAAATCAAAAACCCATTTTGTTGTAAGTTTTGACCAAAGAGCATATCAAGCTGTAGAATGAATAATTCATTTTGGCTTTCCTGTTGACCCAGAAGTATATAAAATAAAACTTGTATCTTCACTGTCTAGCCTTTCAAAATCACAAATCTCACTTTGAGAATCTATCAAATCATTGTAAATAACATCATTTTCAGAAATATTTATTTTTTCAAAATTTCTTTTTACAACAAGCACTTTTTGTACTTTATGATTTGATTTTTCTAGAGCTTCATCAGCAATATTTTTCAAGAAATATGCTTTTCATTTTCTAAAAGCCCCATCAGCAGTAACCAAAAAATCTGCTTTTAAATCTTCTATTCTATCCTTCAAACTTTCAGCTGAAAAACCTCAAAAAACAACTGAATGCACTGCTCACAAACGAAGACAAGCTAGCATCAAATACATACTTTCAAGTATTTGAGGCATATAAAAAATAATTCTATTTCATTTTGAAACTCAAAGGCTTTTTAGTAAATTTGCTGATTTATTTACATTTTTTGATAATTCTTTGTAAGTTATTTTTTGGCTATCTCATCTTTCTCACTCAAAAATAATGGCAATTTTGTCAGCATTTTTTTCTAGGTTTTTATCTACTGCTTCATAACAAATATTGAGTTTTCAATTTTTAAACCACTCTACTTTTGGAAAATTTTTTTCATCTAAAACTTCAGTAAAATCTTCAAAAAAAGTCAGATTTTCTCTCGCTTGAATTGCCCAAAAATCCTCATAATGACTCATGGAATAATCATACAACTTTTGGTATTCTTCAAAACTTTTAAAATATGAATTTTTGGCAAATTCAGCATTTGGGAAAATTTTTTCTGTCATAATCAAAATTATTTTGCCGATTATATGAATTTTTTCAAAAAAACCAAAAAAAAGAAGTATTATATCTTCTTTTTTGGCTTTGTAGTGCGCTCAATTCGAGTTTTCCCCATTCGTTCATGAATCGCGCGCCCATCGATCGAAAGCTCGATACTCAGCGGAATAAAAATCAAAATATATGCATAAAATAGGAGCGCTACAATCCCAATTTGACTAACATTAAGACCTGTCATTTTGTCAATCAACATCGTCAAAATCGTAAAAATTGAAAACGAAAAAACCGGGATAATCGAACGAACGAACAATTACCAAATACTCGGATTTTTATCATCAAGCGACAAAATTCTGAGACCAACAAATTTTTTCCCGAGTGTTTGGCCACGCGTCAAGTACGCCACAATCACAAAATAGAAAAAATACATCGAAACGCTCGCTATAATCGCTGGCAAATCAATCCCCATCAAATCGAACATTTTGACGAAAAGAAAAATCAGAATCGCCGCAATAAACATATCAATCAGATACGCAACCGCACGCCGAACGAGAAAATTATTTTTTGAATAATAAAATTTTCCTGACGCAAAAATTTTTCGGTTTCTTTTCGTAGCGGCAGCGTCACGAGAAAACCAAGTACTGCGCCCGAAGTATTAAGCATCAAATCATCCACATCGAACAAACGATACGGACATTCAAAAAATCCAAACACGCCCGTTCCCTGCGTTAATTCAAAAAATAATGCGATGAGAAACGAAAAAATCAGGGTTTTGAGAAAATTCCAACGAAAAACAGTGCTTCCAAGAAATCCAAGTGGCGAAATCAAAAGAATATTAAAAATCACCTGAAAAAGTGCTTTATTTCGTGCCAGTCCGACAGAATGTTTGGTCGCAAAAGTCTGAATATCTTCGATAAATTGAAACGGCATAAATTGCCAATCAAGCATTCCAGCGCGCTCAGCGCAAAAATCCGTGGAAAAATCTGGAAACGGAAAAAGCACGAGCCCAAGCGCTAGAAAAAAGAAAAACACAAACAAATATGTTCCCATTTTTTCAAAAATTGAAATATTTTTCTTTTTCAATAAAAAATGTGAAATAACGACTGTAAGCGGAAAAGTAAACAAAAATAAAAATCCACCCTGCCCTATCGGACCGATAAAATACGAAAGATACGAAAACATATTTTAAATAACAAATTCTTCACCAACCTTGCCATTCTCGATAATAATCCCATCCGCTTCAAGTTTTTGAATTTTTTCAGGCACACCACCAGGCGTTGTGTATCCAGAAATTTTACGAGAATGAGCCACCACTTTGTAGCACGGATAAATATCTGGATGCTTATTGTGACGCATCGCACTCGCAACCACTCGCGGATGAACTCAAAATTTTTCGGCAATATTTTTGTACGTGGAAACTTTTCCCTTTGGAATTGTCTGCAAATATTCGAGAATTTGTTGGCTGATTTTTGACATAAAATTTTT
>CALHQS010000026.1 GCA_938036655.1 uncultured Candidatus Altimarinota bacterium | reverse complement strand
GATTATATTTAATTGCTTCCAAAAAAAATTTTTCAGCTTCATTGTAATTCTGTATTGTATAATATATTAGTCCCACTTCATAGAGTCCATCAATATCTCCAAGTTGAGCAGCTTTATAAAACATTTCACTTGCAGCTTTAAATTTTCCCTGATCCTTATATAATAATCCCAAATTGTAATGGGCATTTCTATTATCTTTTTTAATTGCTTCTAAGTACATCTGTTCTGCCTTATCATATTTTTTCTGTTCTTTATATAAATTTCCTAAGTCATTGATAGCACTTACATCTCCATTTTTTCTACATTTTAAAAATAACTGCTCTGCTTTGTCATACTTTTTCTGTTCATGGTATAAACGCCCCAAAGTTCGAGTAGCGCCTTCCTCTCCATTTTTTTCTGCCTGGAGATAATATTTTTCTGCCTGCACATAATCTTTTTTTTCGAAAAATGAGTTTCCTTTGTCTATAAATTCACCTGCATATACTGATAATGAAAGGATTGCAATAATTGTTAAAATGAATTTTTTCATTTAGAAACCTCCCTATATTTTATTTTTTCTATTTAAAAATATCAAAAAATTTATAATTTGTTTCTTGAATATCGCTCGAATTTTTCTTCATATGTTCAGCCATTTTTTCCACTATTTTTCGTGCTTCTGAGGTGGTTGAAATAGTAGTTGCGGGATTTTGTTCATTTGTCAAAGTTTGCGGATTTTGGGAATTATCCGTGGTACAACTCGCGAGAAATATCGCCGTCAACAAGAAAATAATTTTTTTCATAATTTGTATTTAAAAAATAAATTTTAACCTTTTGGACAATTATCAAATATTCCAAAATTGTGGATTCATCTGATAAATTGGTGCTTTTCACAAATCTCAGGATTAATATTTTCGTCTCACATCCACAAAATTTCTGGACCACGATCGCTCATATATATGACGATAAATTCGTGTTTTTCCGAGTCATCATCGTACAAAGTATCGTCCCAAATCGAAGTTTCTATCAAACGACCCTTGCCGTACATGATATATTTTCCATTTTCGCGCAAAATGTTTCCTTTGTATTC
>CALHQS010000025.1 GCA_938036655.1 uncultured Candidatus Altimarinota bacterium | reverse complement strand
ATAGAATATAAATATCATAATTCCCATAATTGCCATATAACCAGATGAACCATATTTCCTACAAAAGAATTTTTGCAAGCAGAGAAATGCGCAATAAACAACAACACCAATCAATGGACTTATCAAAAGGCCACAATAAGATTTTAAAAATAGAGTAGAAATAACAATCGTAAATACGAAATAAAAAAGTGATCTTGGTTGAAAATACATTTGTTTTTTATTTGGATTCCCTAAATATAATTCACCTGTACTTTCATATTTACTACGCAATAATTGATATATTTTCTTATCGTGAAAGTACAGAAAAAATGGTGAAAATATTGACTTGAAAAATTTTCATATTCATAAATTCTAATTTTTAAAAATCTCTATTTATATGGCAAATACAGATCGCCTAAAAGAACTTCTCAAAAATAATCTCAATCCTCCGACTCCGCCAGCTCCAACACATCGAAAACCTTATGGAAGCGGTGTGGAAGTCGATATGGGAAATATTTCTCCAGTTGCAAATATTAAAGTAGTTGGTGTTGGTGGTGCCGGAAATAACGCCGTGAATCGCATGATTGAATCTGGCGTTGAAGGAATTGAATTTATCGCTATCAATACCGATGCGCAAGCACTTTTTACATCAAAGGCTTCAACTCGCATCAATATCGGTCGCGCAACAACTCGCGGACTTGGTGCTGGTGCAAACCCTGATGTTGGTAAAAAAGCAGCAGAAGAATCAAGTGAAGAAATCAAAAATGCACTCAGCGGCGCAGATATGGTTTTTGTAACTTGTGGATTGGGTGGTGGTACTGGTACTGGTGCTGCTCCTGTAGTTGCTGAAATTGCCAAAAGTGTTGGTGCTCTTGTAGTTGGCGTGGTAACAAAGCCATTTTCATTTGAAGGGGCTCGTCGTACAGCGCAGGCATACGAATGATTCGGACATCTTCGCGACAAAGTAGATACGCTCATCACAATTCCAAATGATCGAATTTTGACGATTATCGACAAAAAAACTCCTCTGACAGAAGCATTCTCTGTAGCGGACGATATCCTGACAAATGGTGTGCAGGGTGTAGCGGACTTGATTACTCGCCCAGGACTTATCAATGTAGACTTCGCGGATGTTCGTTCTGTGATGGAAAATGCGGGCTCAGCGCTTATGGGTATTGGTTTTGGGAGTGGCGAAAATCGCGCGATTGACGCGGCTCGTGGTGCTATTGAATCTCCACTTTTGGAACTTTCTATCAATGGTGCAAAGGGACTTCTTCTCAATATCACCGGTGGAAACGATCTTTCAATGTTTGAGGTAGACGAAGCATCTCGTATGATTACAGAATCTTGTGATCCAAATGCGAATATTATTTTCGGGACATCGATTGATGATGCCTACACTGGCGAAATCAAAATTACTGTTATCGCGACAGGATTCTCTGAAGAAACAAATGCACAAATTGCTTCTAATTCTCGTGGTGGATTCGGAAAAAGCCCAATTTTCGGAACGCCTCCAGTAGGAAATAAAACCGTTTCTCACACTACAACAGATTCAAATTTCCGATCTTCTCAGAATACTCAGCAAAATATGGCACGCCCTGCGGCACAACCAAATTCCGCCACTTCACAAACTCCTGCGGCGCAGCCTACGATGCCAAATCCTCAGAATGATATGGAAATTCCTGCTTTCCTTCGAAATCGTATGGGTCGATAAAATTTCTCCTTCGGGAGATTTTTTATTTTTCAAAATTCTCTCGACTTTTCAGAAAAATTCATATACTAAAAATATGCAAAATACTCTTCAACTCGTGGCTCTCGACCTTGAAACGACTGGGCTTGACCCAAAAACTGATACCATCATCGAAATCGCTGCGATTAAATTTTCGCTTGTTTTTGATGGCGAAAAAATTGAAATTCAAAATTCTGAGGAACGCAATATGCTGATCAATCCGTGAATTCCGCTTCCTGATGAGGTGACGATGATTACGGGCATCACGCAAAAAATGCTTGAATGACGCGTTCAGTGGAAAGAAATTCAGGAAAAAGTGAATGAATTTATCGGAAAAGATTCGATTATTTTGGGGCACAATGTTTTTTTTGATACTGCTATGCTCGAAACGCACGGCATAAATCTGCAAAATCACCAAGTTGTCGATACATTCGAGCTTTCTGAGGTTTTATCACAACAATCAGCAAGCCTCAACCTGGGCTTTTTGGCAGATTTTTATCAGATTCCGAAACGCGGTGCTGAACATCGCGCCCTCACGGACCCTTGGATTACGATCGATTTGTTCATCAAATTTCTTGAAAATATTCAAAATTTGCCCGCGATTCAACAAGAAATTTGGGAAAAATTGGTTTTGTGAGAAAATTCTCCATTGTCTTTTTTGAAAAATTTTTATCAAAAATCGGAAAATCAAACTCCCCTGCTCGAAGATTTTTTTGAAAAACAGAAAATTTGGGAAAAAAATTCAGGCGAAAATTCGAATCAAAACAATTATTCGCCCGAGAAAGATTTTAAAATTTTTTCAATCGACAGTATGGAATTTGACGAAAAATCCGAAAATTCTGAGGAAAAATTTTTGCAGCAAATGATTGAAAAATTCGGAAAATTACACATCGTCACACACAACAAAAAAACGCTGGAAATTCTGGAAAAAATTCTTGCGAAAAAGCAAATTTCCACGACGCTTCGACACGAATTTTATCAATTTATCGCAGGCACAGAAATTTGGACCAGCGCAAAAAATATTCAGAAAATCGAGAGAAAATATTTTATTTTTCTAATTAAAATGCTTTTTTGGCTTGTGGAAACGAAAACTGGGCGCGTGAATGAGCTAAAATATTATGGAAATGAGTTTGAGTGGCTTGAAAATTTCCGATTGCAAGCCAATGAGTGTAATTATTTTCTAGAAGAGCACGAAAAAAATCTGGAAAATTCGGAGGTTATTTTGGAAGTTTGTACGCAAAATATACAAAAAAATCCGAATCGAAAAATGATTCTACGCGATGTTATGCTTCTGGAAGGCGCAATTCGTAAAAATTTTTCATCCGAAGTTCATTTTGAAAAATTAATAGAAAATATCAAAAATTGCAAAAACCCTTATCAGAATGAGCTTATTGAAGTGTTGCGAATAATTGAAGGAATTTATATTTCGGCACCGAATCGCCCGACTGGCGAAAATCCTTTCCCGCCTGGAAAATATGGCGAAATTTATTTTTTGCATCAAAAATCGGTTTGGTCAGAAGGCTTCAAATGGCTTTCTATGGCAACAAAACAGCTTTTTGAAATCGAGAAAAAATTCCAAAATCATCACCAATCAAAAAGTCGAATCGAAAATATTTTGGCACGAAAAATTCACGATGCTATCATCGAAATGATGCGATTTAATATTTTTGAAAACCCGAATCTTGGTATGATTTTGACGATTCAAAACGACGCGACGAGCATACAATTTATCGAACGAGAAATCACCGAAAAACAGCAACAATTTTTCAAAAACACGATTGGTTACGGTTTTTCTCTTCACGAAGAAAACAGCCAAAATTTTGTACGCGAAGCATTTGGAAGCTCAAAAAATATTCAAATTTTTGACGAAAAAAAATCTCAAATCACGATTTTTGAAGAACCAAAAAATTCGCTCAAATGAGAAAAAATCCTGATTCTGACGACGAGTATGAAACATATTCGCGAAATCGGAAATCAGATTTCCAACCAAGATTTTCGTCTTTTGATGCAAGGAATTTCTGGCGGAAAGGCAAAAATGAAACATTATTTTTTGGAAGAAAATGAGAAAAAGTCGATTCTGATAGGCCTCATCGATACTTGGAGAGACGAACACGAGATTTTGCAGTACCTCGATACCGTGATTATTGCAAAGATTCCGTTTGACCCACCAACAGATCCCTATTTTTTGGCAAAAACAAATGGCATGTCAAACAGTTTTGAGCGTTACAGCAAGCCAATTGTGCTCGCAAAGCTCAATTCTCTCATCGCCAATATTCGTGTGCTCAACAAAAATGCAAAAATTCTTTGCACCGACGCTCGCATCGAGACGACAGAATGGGGAAAATTTATCAAAAAAAATCTTTTTTAATTCCTTTCGGGGAATTTTTTTGTGTAGAAAATTTGGAAGAAAATATTACAACATAAAAAAATAATTTGACAAGATAATTTTTAGAAAAATGTCAAGAATAGTTGCAACGCAGAAAAAAGTGTGATAAGATTTTTGAAATTATTTTATTTTTATGACAGAAAATCTACAAAATCAAACTCCGAGCGCTAATCCTGCGCCTCAAAATCCTGCGGAAAATCCGACTCCAATCATCACAACAGAATTTTTGAAAGGAACTGAAACGATCGATAAAGACACGCTTTATGCCGATCTTTTTCAGAAAAATGCGGACGGAAATCTGGTTCGAAAAAGTGCTGAGCGTCGTTCTCTACTGGAAATTGTCACGACTATTTTTAATTTTGTGATGCCGATTGCGGTAATAGTTGCAATTGCTGGTGGCGTGCATGCATTGATTCGTTCACAAGAAGATAATGCGCTCGCAGAAAATTTTCAATTTTTGTGTGGATATTTGCACTCTGGAATTGATACAAACGACCCAGCATACAGCTGTCAAACCGCAAAATATATTTATAACGACATTCGAGAGAAAACGACAAAACTCGAAAAAGATATCGTAGAGCAACTCTCGACATACATTCCAATCAAGGTTTCAATTGGTGCGGCGGCAGCAAGTTCTAACGAAAATGCAAAAGCCAAAGAAGTGTACGAATCAAAAGTGAATTTCAACGATATTGTCACACAATTTGATAAAATTCGAAAAACAGCGCAATCCGCGGGGCTGAATAATATTCAATGCCAAACGGTAAGCATTTCTGCAAATAACACGCTCACCACACAATGTACTATTTTTGGTGGAGAAATCGGTGCCAATGATACACGACAACTTGGTTCATCACGAATCGAAACCGTGCGTTTCTTGGAACGCCTCAGTGATACTCAAACAAGCCAATTCATTTTACAATCACCTCCAACAACACTTCCAGTCGAAGCAATCGAACCAGGAGGAAATATTCCAGCAATTTATAAAACTAAAACAACTGTGACACTTTCTCTCACATATCTTCCTCTCAATTCTCAAATCTAATTTTTTCAAAAAATTTATGGCAAATCCAAATATTACTCGCGAACAACTCGTATACCGAGTTGGTTTGCAAATTTTCCTGACACTGATGGCGGTAATTTTCACAGTTGTGTATACACTTCCAAAATTGGAGGCCATCAGCGAACAAAATGCGGAAACCAATGCCGCAATCGAAAAATATAATTCCATCACCAATAATGGAATTCCGCAAACACAACTTTTGAGCACTATCAATCGTATCGGAAATAATTCGGAACTGGCGGAAGTTATCAATCGTGCTGGTGATAAAATTTCTACGATTATCACAAAACAAAGTTCAAAATCATATCTTGAATGGCTCAAAGAAGAGGCTCTCAAGGACGATGGGGATCGTGCAGTACTCGCTGATGCTCAAGCAAAAATCAATTCGATTATTCCGACGCTCAGTCCAATGAGTAATAATCGCACGGCCGAGAGCGTAACACTCCGCGAATACATCACTTTTATCGAACAAGAAATTCTCGCAAAATTTGACATCGAAAGTCTCGCTCCGCTCGGAATTGATGGCGTAAAATATGAAGAAACGGGAGATGGCGTGCTTTCAAACCCTGTCGGAACTTTCACGGTAGAAATGAATTTCAAAACGACGAATGCAAATATCATCAAATTGCTTGATTTTATCAAAAATTCTGGTGATCCAGCGATTTTGTCAGATAGCCAAATTCTTCCAAATCCTCCGGCTGTAATGAGTAACCCACTCATTACCATCGAATCTCTTGCGCTCAATGAAATGCTCAATGCTTCAGCTCCGACAAGCGAAAATTCTGGACGAATTATTCTCAAATTTTATGTGCGCGGATCTTCAATGACTGATGCAAATTATCTCATCGAAGCCTTCAACAAGCGAAAAAATGCACTCAATGAGGAAATCAACGCCAAAGTAACTTCTTGTGAAAAAGATATGTGTGCATCACTCGAATCGTACAAAAAAGTTCAGAAAAAATTTGCACAATTCAACAAATCACTCGAAACAATTCTTACAAATACACAAGGAAAAACGATTGAAACGGTTTATATTGTTGGTCAGCAACTCCAATCACTTCAAGCAATTCGTCAAGAATTTGAAAATATTAAATAATTATTATGTCTGTTTCAGCCTCAGTTACACAACTCAAGGAACTCATCTACAAATGAGAAAACATTGCAGAAATTTGTAATCTCATCATTATCGGTGCGGTAGAAATGGGAAGTTCAGATATTCATATCGAACCACTCACCCACATCATCCGCATCCGATATCGTGTGGATGGGCAGTTGCGAGAAATTTTGGAATATCAGCCGTTTTTGCATCAACAAATTGTGGCGCGTTTCAAAATTATGTCAAATCTCAAAATTGATGAATCGCGAATTCCGCAAGACGGGCGCCTTTCAACGACGATTGGAACAAAATCACTTGATTTGCGTGTTTCGACGCTTCCAACCGTTCATGGCGAAAAAATTGTGATGCGTATCGTGGACAAGTCCAAATCAATTCCTGATCTCAATGATCTCGGTATTGAAGGAAAAAATCGTACACTCCTTGAAAAGGCTATTAGTCTCCCAAACGGAATTATCCTGACTTCTGGGCCGACTGGTTCGGGTAAATCAACGACGCTTTATTCATGCCTTTCCCGCCTCAATAAGCCAGATGTAAATATCATGACACTCGAGGATCCGGTGGAAAACCAAATCGACGGACTCAATCAGTCTCAAGTTTTCCCTGATATTGGATACTCGTTCGCGAGTGGGCTTCGCACTGCCCTTCGTCAGGACCCTGATATTATTATGGTGGGTGAAATCCGTGATCATGATACCATCAATATTGCGATTGAGGCGTCACTTACGGGGCATCTCGTGGTTTCTACGATTCATACGAATTCTGCCGCAGAAACGCTCACACGTATTATCAATATGGGAATTCAGCCATTTTTGCTTCCTGCGACCATCAATGCGATTATTGCGCAGCGCCTGATTCGTAAAGTTTGTCCGCATTGTCGTAAAGCTATCAAATTACAGGATTTGCCTGAACCACAGCGAAAAAGTGTAGAAAAAGCAATCAAAAAAACTGATAAAAATGAACTTTTATCTCGTATTCCCGCTGAAACACTTCAAAATCCACAATTTTATGAAGCCGTTGGTTGTCCAGAATGTGATAATATTGGCTACAAAGGCCGAGTCGGTATTTATGAAATTCTGGAAATTACTCAAAATATCAAAAAAATGATTCTCGATGGCGCATCCGCTACAATGATTAACGAAGTTGCCATCAACGACGGAATGATTTCTTTGGAACAGGATGGCATCATTAAGGCCCTCAACGGCGTGACAACGCTTGAAGAAGTCTACTCAGCCGCCAAAGAAAATGCTTAATTTTTAAAAAAATCTATGACACCTAACGATCAAAATCTTGTCATTCTCGATGTGGAGGAAAGTGCCATTGTCAAAGAGGCACCCTCTCTCATGAGCTATATTAAGGGATTTTTCAAAAGTTCCGGAGGAATTACGCTGCGTCAAAAAGTGGTATTTTTCCGAATCATGGCAACGATGACCAATGCAAGTATGACCGTCCTCAAGAGTTTGGACGCTCTCAAAAAGCAAGAAAAAGATAAAAAAATGCTCGCATTTTACAACTTTGTCATCGAACGTATACAGTCAGGTTCCACGCTCAATGAGTCTCTGCGATCATATTATGACAATTTTACCGATGCGGAATGTTCTATTTTGGAGGCTGGTGAACGAACGGGTAAGCTCAATCAAGCACTTCTTCAAATCGCTGACCAAACAGAAAAAATGGATTCCATCAGTCGAAAAATTCGAGGTGCGATGATTTATCCAGCAGTCTTGATTATTGGTATGATTGCCGTGATTATCGTCCTGATGGTAAAGGTAATTCCGACGCTTCTTGAATTCTTTGGGGATCCAGAAACCCTTCCAGACAGTACCAAGGTGATTTTGGGAATGAGTAATTTTTTCCAAGCATATTGGCCAGTTTTGGTCATTGGTGTAATTGCTATTTATCTGATTTATACAGCCTGGAAAAAAACACCAAACGGAAAATATCTCAATGACAAAATGATTCTCAAGGCACCAGTTGCTGGACCCATCGTCCAAAAAGTGATTCTTTCTCGTTTTTCGCGCGTATTCTCGAATCTTATTGGGTCGGGCGTAGCCATTGTGGAAGCCATTCGAATCGTTGCTTCCGCCGTCGGAAATGAGGTCTATCGTCAACGAATTTTGCTTTTGCGCCAAGATATCAAAGCTGGTAAAAAAATGGCAGAATCCCTCGAAGACGATCCAATGTTTCCAGAATTGCTCGTCGCCATGCTTCGCGTAGGTGAAGAAACCGCACAAATTGGTAATACCGTCATCAAAATTGCCGACTTCTACGATGAAGAAGTAGATATCGCGATTGGAAGTATCCAAAAATTGATCGAACCATTTATTCTCGTAATGATGGGTGCCGTGATTGGATTCATCGCGATTGGTGTGATGCAGCCAATGATG
>CALHQS010000024.1 GCA_938036655.1 uncultured Candidatus Altimarinota bacterium | reverse complement strand
GATAAACGTCGAGCGTTCCGCCGAAATCAAAAAAAATCATTTTAAGTTTCATGTTTTTCTCCGGTTTTATTGTAATAATATTGTTGTCGATATTTTTCGCGAAATCACCACGAATAGTTCCAGGTCCAGCTTCTGCAGGGTTTGTCGCGCCACAAAGCATACGAACGCCTTTGATAACCTCAGTTCCTTCGAGCGCAAGTGCTACGATTGGAGATGAAGTCATGTAAGATTTGATACCAGGGAAAAATGGCTTATCCATAAGGAAATCGTAGTGTTCATTTACGAGTTCTTCTGACATTTGCATCATTTTGAGACCGATTACTTTGTAACCTTTCTGTTCAAAGCGAGTCAAAATCTGACCAATAAGCGATTTCTGAACAGCGTCTGGCTTGAGAAGAATAAGAGTTTTCTGCATATGAAAAAATTAGAAAGTGCCTGTATTATACGGAAATTTCTGGAAAATCAAGATTTTTTTATTTTTCGCGGCCTGTCATATATTGATCCACAAATCTCATAATCATCTCCTTTTTTTCCTGATTTTCTCGGCGTTTTCCCACGAATTTTACCAAAATCGCAGCGTATTTATCTTCATAAAAATAAAAATCCAATTTGTATTTGTGGCCAGTGTAACTGATAAAATTCCCGACATTATTCGTCGTTTTGGCAACAAAATTGCTCTTGAGAAAAATTCGCAATTCATCAAGAAATTCTGAAAAAGTCACACGAAATTTGTCTGGATTGTACGGGATTTCGATCTGATCCTGAAAAATACTTTCTGGCCGCAAATCCTCTTTGGCAACCACATCCGAAAGGAATTTGTGACTCGGAACAATGAAAAGTTCGCCCGTATTTTCGCCGCGATTATTTTTCCCCATAATCCCAACCGAAAGCATTCGAATAAAAATAATCTGCCCTTGTACGCCACCAACGCGAACCGTCAACCCAATTGGATAGCTCGGCGTCACGAAAAAAAACGCCAAAATCGAGAGAATATAATCCTTAAACGCCATCACAAAGGCACCGACTGCCACCGAGAAAAACCCAAGCCCAACCGTCGTATTGGTGACAAAAAGTGCAAAAATACACAGCATAGTACTGATGACGCGCACAAAATCGAGAATCTGATTTTTCTGATAATATTGCAGATAAAATTCGTCATTTTCCTGATTGTCGGACTCGCCGTACTGATCGAGAATAATTTTTTTATTTTTCGTCTTAAAATATCGCGCCGAAAGTTCTATCGCCAAAGCAATTCCCACGATAAAAAGTGAAGTCTGATGGCGAACGACAAAATCGAGCGCGTAACTCAAAAAAATTTCAAAAAATTCCATAATTTATTTCCAATGAGTATTATTTTCAAAAATAATTGGCGGTGAGTTTTTCTGATTCCATTCGGTATCGTACTTCGCCATGAGATAATTTTTTATATCATTTTTACTCGAAAATTTGAGCGCCTGATATGGTTCTTCAAACGACAATTTTTCGATGAACAAATATTCACCATTCATGAGTGGAACAGCAATTCCTGTATGTCCGAGCAAAAGTTCGCTCTCCGTCGGACTGAAAACATCGTGGAAAAACACAGAAATAAGTGATGCTTTGAGGCTTTCATTGTTTGCAAATTCAATCCCCTTTTCTTTCCAAAATTCCAAAATTTTTGCCGCGTGCTCATCAGGATTGGAAGAAGCCGTTGTTTGAATCACCGAATAAAAAGTTTTAAATTTTTCAATTTCCGTATCAGAAAGCGATTTTTCTGTTTGATGAGCGATCGAGTCCAAATCTGTAAAAAGTGCCGAATCGTTCGGATTATTCGTATTTTTTACGCTAATAAAATCTCCGAAAAAATCAAACGCCGTCAATCGACAATTATTTCCTGGAAAAATTGGGAAATTTTTTCGCCAGTTTTCAGAAATTTTGGCACTATCATAGTGAATTTCCGAAATATTTTTCACGCTCTGAAATCCGTTTTTCACGAGCAAATCTGTTCCGACCGCCGCATTGTATTCACGAACTTTTTTCAAAAAAATTTCTATCGATTTCTCAGAAATTCCGGCATCCAGAAGCGCTTTTTTCACAAATTCTTGGCTTTCTGAATCGCTCAAATTGGAATACGAAAATTCTGTAACACTCCATTTTGCTTGTGGATTTTGTTCGGCAATATTTTCAGAATTTTGCGGTTTTTC
>CALHQS010000023.1 GCA_938036655.1 uncultured Candidatus Altimarinota bacterium | reverse complement strand
GGTTTGTTGGAGTTATTGGATTCGTTGGTGTAGGGGCAACATACGAACCTCCACCAGGACCAGGAGTTGGTTTAGTAGTATTATTATTGCTATTGTTGTTTCCGTTGTTACCTCCATTATTGTTGGAAGGGGAAGTGATAGTAATTTTGAATTCTTATTCACTTTCGTTTCCTGCTGGATCTTTAGCTTTTATTTTTATGGTGTAGGTTCCTGGAGTAGTCGGCATTCCACAAGTTGGTGCTTTCGTATCAATCAAAACCGTTTTGACAAAATAATTTTTGTTGCCATCAGTTGGATTTTTTTCCATCTTTTCGCCATCTTTATTCGGAAAAAATATTTCGATAGTACAAATGTCAATTCTCATTCGTTCAAACAGTAATTGTTTTGTTGCGAGTTTTAACAGAATCATCAGCCTTCGTGAAAGCACCAATACTTTTATAATTAGAATCATTGGTTACTGCACACGAAGTATCATCACCAATACAATATTCGAGCGTGTTTCCAGCTTTCCAAGTTGCTTTGTCTTTGAGATTTAAAGAAACTGTAATAGTGTTGCCAGCCTTAGCGAGTGTATTTGTGGCATGATTACTAACTTCTGTGATAGAATCAAATTCTGGAATACTTGGTAAATCATATTCAAGATTCAAAAATCCACTAAATGGCTGACTACCGAATTTTGTAGGCGGCAACGCTACTTGGAATTGAGGCGATGAAAATTTTGGATTTTTCCATGAATGATTACTAGTAACTCCCTTTCCATGAATACCTGTAATTTTAATATAACCACCATCTTCTTTCAAATTACCCGAAGCATCGACATTTGTATAATGAGTAGTGTTTTTAATTGGAACTATCTTTCCTTCGTGATCACGAATCGGGTTTGGAATAATATTTGTAGTTACATTGGAAATGGGAATTTCTTGATTCGAAAAGGTTGAAGTTCCATTAATTTTTACAAAACCTCATTGTTGTATGATGTCGTATAATTCCTTAAAGTTCGAAATATTATTTCCTGTCAGAAGCATTACTTCAAGATTTGGCATATCTTTCAAAACAGATACATGTTTTGGTGTTAAAGCATTAGTGTTAAGATGTAATTTCTTCAGGCTTGTGATGTTCACAATGGGCTGCAGAACAGATTCTGACGGTACAAAATTATCATTTCCATTACGAATCGCGTTGTATAAATTAAGATTTTCAAGTTTTGGCAAATCTTTTAGTGGCTCCAAAGCATCTGGAGAGGAAAAAAGATTTTGTCATAAATTAAGTGTTTTTACATTTACCAAATATTGGATACCTTCGAGATTTTTAATATTTTTGCGAAAAAAATAGTCTGTGGCATTTGAAGAAAAACTATCAAAAGATTCTTTTTCGAGTTTAATAGCCTTCATTTCACCAATAGTAATATTCTGTGTGGATGAGCGTGAAGTATTAGTTTCCTTGGAAATTACTTCATTAAGTACTTTTTGGAGTACAGAGTCTTTGAAAGAAACATTCATTGTATCATGTATGGATGTACCTATCACATCCTGCGATTTTATAAGGTTCTCACTTGAATGATAAGCATGTGCTGATGGTATAAATTCAAAAATACCCTGTACGCCTATAGTGTGTACCAGTAATGCTGGAACGAGCAGAGCAGAAGTCAGTTTTTTCATGCTAAATTTGTTAAAAATAAACGCTGGGGTTATATTGAAAATGCAGCCGAATAGCAAATATTCTGTTTGTTGTTTGAAAAACTCTATTGACATCAAAAATTTTTATTGGTCAATATTTTAAAATTTCCAAAAATCAAAAAAAAAAACGATTACTCGTTTTTTAAAATTATAAAATTTTGTCGATGAGGCCATATTTTTTAGCTTGTTCTGCGGTCATGAAATTGTCGCGATCACAATCTTTGCGAATCGTGTCAATATCCTGACCTGTGTGATCCGCCAAGATTTTATACAAAACTTCGCCCGTCCGCAAAATATGTTCCGCCGCGATACGAATTTCGGTTGCTTGACCTTCCGCACCACCCAGCGGCTGATGAATCATGATTTCAGAATGCTTGAGCGCGTAGCGCTTTCCTTTGGCACCACCCGCGAGAATCACGGATCCCATAGAAGCCGCGAGCCCCACACAAACCGTAATAACATCAGGTTTAATATATTGCATCGTATCATAGATTGCAAGCCCCGCTGTTACATGTCCACCAGGAGAATTCACATACATCGTGATAGGTGCTTTGGGATCAGCTTTTTCGAGGAACAAAAGTTGCGCAATCACGGTATTAGCAACCGCAGAATCAATCGCATCACCCAAAAAAATAATTCGATCTTCCAAAAGTCGAGAATAAATATCGTACGCGCGTTCCTGTCCGCCCACTTTGTCGATAATCGTCGGAACGAGAAAGTCAGAAATAATTTTTTTTGATTTTTTTGCCATATTTGAAATTTTTAAAAAGGTGCGAGTATTGTATGGACTTTTCATTTTTTTTTCAAGAAAAATTTTTGACGCTCGATGAAAAATGATTTGCGAAAAAACCAAATTTTTCTATAATTTTGACATGCAAAAAAATTCTCAAAATCCCCAAAAAACGCTTCTCGTTCACGATACTTTCTTGATGAAAGGTGGCGCCGAGCGCATGAACCTCTACATTGCCAAAATTCTAGATGCCGATATTGCAACGGCGATTTGGCATCGAAATTGTTATAATCCGCATGAAATGGGTTTTTCTGGGAAAATTTTTGAACTGAATCCGAATTTTCGACGCGGAATGATTGGATTTCTCAAAATGAAAATTTCATTTTTTTTGGCACAATTTTGTCATCCACACGATATTTCTGAAAAAAAATTTGGCACTCAAAAAATAGAAAAACCAGCATTTTCTGAAAAACTAGATTTTCGAAATTATGAAAATTTTTTCTTGTCTAATGAAGCAATTTCTGCAATTTGGAGCGTTCCAAAAGGCAAAAAAACTTTTTATTACGCACATTCGATTTCTCGACATTTATTCGATCTCTATGACGAATATCTTGCCAAAGTTCCACGACTTGCGAGGCTTCCGTATCGGATTTTTGCGTATTTTTTGCGAAAAGTATATATTCGAGAAATTCAAAAATTTGATTTCGTTTTTGTAAATTCTCACGAAAATCAGAAACGCCTCGCTGAATGGACTGGTCGTACTGATGGAATCGTACTTTTTCCGCCAGTTGACACCGAACATTTTTCTGAACAAAAACCTCAAAAAAATTCCGAAAATCTTCAAAAAATCCAAGAAATTTTTCACAAAAATGAGAAAAAATTTTTCTTGTCATTTGCGCGCCTCACGCACGTAAAGGGGATTGACAAGATTATTCGCGCTTTTCAACAAATCCCTGAGCAAAATATTCTCATTTTATTTGGAACGGAGGATAGTCAGCGCGAGGAATTTCAAAAATTAGCAGAAATCGAGCCAACAACGAAACAAAATCAAATTTTCCAATCAAGCAAATTTCCAAATATTTTTTTCCTCTCAATTTCTGATAACAATGAGCTTCCCGCGATAATCAGCGAAAGTCAGGCGGTTGTTTGTATGAGTAAAAATGAAGATTTTGGAATGGTGACAATTGAAGCGATGGCATGCGGAAAACCAGTGTTTGCACCGAAAGAAGGCGGCTATCTCGAAACAATTATTGACTGAAAAACTGGGTTTTTCTTGGAAAAAAATTCCTCAGAATCACTTATTACAATTATTCGCAATAACGAAAAAACTGATTTTGGTGCCATGAAAGATTATTGTAGAGCGCAAGCCGAAAAATTCTCACTCAAAAACTTTGAAGAAAAATTGCAGATATTTTTCCAAAAATAATTATTGCAAAAATTTGTATTAAAAAATTTTTATAAAAATATATTCTCAAAAATCCTTTCTAGAAGCCAAAATAATTATTGCAAAAATATGCAATAATAAAAAATACAGAATTTGCAAAAATTTTGGAACGCTAAAAAATTTGAAAGCAAAAAATAGTTGAAAACTTCGCAAAAATCACTATACTACGCGCAATTATGACTACAACAACTCTCATACTTCTCGTCATATATCTCGTTTTTATTCTGGGAATTCTTGGATTTTTGGTGATTTTTTTCGTTTCCATCAAGCCGTATAAGAATTTTTCTCCACTCATTATGCCCGCTTTTAAAGGCTTTATGATTCTTTTTGCGATTTTGGCGATTTTTGGTGCGTACAAGATTTGGACGGGCGAAAATGTGGATTTTGGAGAAAATCCGTTTGATATCTCAGTGCGAGAGAGAAGTGATTTTTAATTTCTAAATTTTTTGATTATGCAGGTTGGTATTGTTGGACTTCCAAATGTCGGGAAATCGACACTTTTTAACGCTTTGACAAAATCATATGCGGCTGAGGCTGCCAATTTTCCGTTTTGTACGATTGAGCCAAATACGGGGATTGTGAATGTAAATGACGATCGTCTTGAAAAAATCCGCGAAGTCGTGAATGGTGCGAAAATTATTCCTGCAACGGTAGAATTTGTTGATATTGCTGGGCTTGTGGAAGGAGCGAGTCGTGGTGAAGGTTTGGGAAATAAATTTTTGTCACACATCCGAAATGTGGACGCAGTTTTGCAGGTAGTGCGCGCGTTTGATGACAGCAATATTCATCACGTGAATGGCTCTATTGACCCAAAACGCGATATTGAAATTATCAATCTGGAATTGATTTTTGCGGACATTGAGACGCTTACTAAGCGAATTGCCGACAATGAAAAAAAGGTTCGTGCGAATGACAAGGAAGCCAAGTCTCGCGCTGAAATTTATGAAAAATTGCGTGTGCACCTCGAATCCGGAAAAATTGCCTCTCTGCTCGATATGACGGACGACGAGAAAAAAATGATTGCAGATCTGCATCTTTTGACGGCGAAACCGTTTATCTATGCAGTAAATCTCGCGGAAGATAAAATTCTAACGCCAGAATCTGAACTTCGCGAAATGATTGGTGTTCATGATGAAAAAATTCCAGTTTTGCCGATTAGTGCCAAAATCGAAATGGATATGCTGGATTTTAGCGACGAAGAAAAAGCAATGTTTCTCGATGAATTGGGTGTAAAAAATAATCCCATGGACGAAATTATCAAAACTTGCTACGATTTACTCGGATTGCAATATTACTTTACAGCTGGGGAAATCGAGGTTCGCGCATGGACGATCAAAAAAGGATGGACAGCTCCAGAAGCGGCGGGCGTGATTCATACCGATTTTCAGAAAAAATTCATCAAAGCCGATACGGTGAACTGGAAAGATTTGGTAGAATTTGGTGGTTGGGCAGGTGCTCGTGAAAACGGAAAAGTACGAATGGAAGGGAAAGAATATATTGTACAGGATGGTGATGTTATGCTTTTTAAATTTGGCGCATAAATTAAAAATTATAAACTATGCTCGTGACTGGCATATTGTTCTCTAAGGCCCGTACGCAAATCTCAGAGAACTCCTTCATTGGCATGACTGGAAAGAGATAGAAAT
>CALHQS010000022.1 GCA_938036655.1 uncultured Candidatus Altimarinota bacterium | reverse complement strand
AGGGTGAAAAATTGGCAGCCCAGGTAGTAGTTGCTGGAACAGAACTTTTCAAGCTTGAAAATAATTTCTCTGGTGAAAATTTTGCAGGAAAACTTACAATTCGAGGAAAAGATGCTGCCAATTGGTCAGCTGAAATCCAGAAAAAAGTTTTGAAAGCGCTCAATATCTCGGTCGTTGATATGGTAACTCTTTCTGAAGAAGGGGCGACTGAGAAAAAAATCTTCGAACTCAAATTGGCGAAAAAAGAAGATTCTGATATGTCAAGTGGACAGGCGACTGTAAATCTTGGTGACGAAACGATTACTGCTGATGTTTCTCTCCAGGTGGAGCCTTCAAAATTTGGATTTATTGTTGAAAATATTAAAAATACTGGCAATGCCTTCGTTTCAACGCTCAAAAAAGCTCAGCTTTTTGTAACAGCAAATGAACGCACTGGAAATAAAAAAATCGAACTTCCAAAAGAATTTGTTTCTTATCAGGAATTTATGTCAGCACTTGGTATAAATATCACATCAACACTTCCAGCTCCTATGCTTGATTATGATTTGAGTGATGAAGATAAAGAAGCTGATGATATTGCTACTACTGTTGTAACGGAATAATATATGCAAAAAATTTTCATTTGGATAGTGGTGATTACGCTACTTGCGAGCGCCATCATTCCATCAGTTCTTGTTTTGACAGGTGGCCTCTAATATGACTCCACAAGAAAAAATAGATGAGATTCATTCCATTTTGGTCAGATGGGAAACTCGTGAAAAGCGAAAAAGAATTTTCGCTTGGATATATCGGATTTTTATTCTTGGATTCGCTGCTTTGGTGATCTTTGCTCCACAATTGGTACTTGAAAAAATTTTTCAAATGTCGGAGCCAATTATCAAACATATGATCAATCAAGTTATTGAAACACAAAAAGAAAAAATTTCTGATATTTCTGAAAATCTTAAACAAAAGGTTAAAAATTTTTATTCTGGTCAATAATTGTTGGTCCCAATTATTTATAAAGCTTTAATGGGTCAAAAATCTCTCGAATCATCGGGAGATTTTTTTATTCGATAACTGTACGTTTTTTTATTTTTTGAGCAATTATTGATCTATAAATGTTCGAAAAATATTTTTTCAAATGACTTTCTTTTTTAAAAAAATTGCATATAATACCAAAAATAAATTTTTCTATGGCAAAAAAAATTCACATTATTGGTATCGGTGGAATTGGCATTTCCGCTCTGGCTCGTTATTATCATTATTTGGGGTATGAAATTTCTGGAACTGATTCAACCGATTCAGTGCTCATTCAGACACTGCGAAATGAGGGAATGAATATTTTTATTGGTGAGCATCCAGGGATGATTGATGAAAATATTGAAAAAATTATATATTCTGAAGCGATTATCACGAAGCCTGATTTACCTGCTGAGGATCAGATTTATGCACATCCAGAATTACAAAAGGCGCGAGAACTATGAATTCCTCACTTTTCTTATCCGGTCGCACTTGGTGAGGTTTTTAATCAAAAAAAAGGAATTGCTATCACTGGTTCGCATGGCAAATCAACAACAACTGCCATGATGGCAATTGTATTGGCAGGTTCTGAAGTTGGCGGTTCTGCAATTATTGGGACGCAAGTACCGCAACTTGGTGGAACGAATTTTCATGCAGAGAATTCAGAAAATTTCGTCATTGAAGCATGCGAATACAAGCGATCCTTTCTTCAATATCGACCATTTATCACAATTATTACGAATATTGACCTTGATCATTTAGATTATTACAAAAATCTTGATGATTATATTTCAGCATTTCAATCACTGGTTAATCAAACTTCCGGATTTGTGATCATTTCAGAATCGGACGAAAATTCTTTAAAATTACAAATTCCTCAGGAGAAAAAAATTGTGATTGGTGAAAAAATTTCGTATTTCGCAAAAGTGGAGATGCTTGAGACGGATGAAATTTTTTATGAGGCAAAAACCCTAGAAATTCCTGAAATCTCACTTCAAATTCCTGGTGAGCACATTTTACAAGATGCTCGCTTGGTTTTTGCTGCATCAAAATTGCTTGGACTACAGGATGAGTACATTCTTCAGAAATTGGCTTCTTATAGCGGATCTTGGCGTCGTTCCGAAATTATTCGCACCACAAAAAATGGAAATATTTTAATGTCCGATTATGGGCATCATCCCAACGAAATTCGGCCGACACTGACGGCATTAAAATCAAAATTTCCTGAGAAAAAATTATTTGTTGCATTTCAGCCGCACCAGTATTCTCGTACGCGTGAGTTGCTTCCAGAATTTTCAAATGCCTTTAATGATGCTGACATTCTCGTGATCCCAAATATTTATTTTTCTCGGGATAAGCAGGATGATGTTGAATGGATGACAACGGAGCGGTTGATTGATGCTATTGCACAAAATCATTCGAATGTAATCAATGGTAATGGGCTTGATAATACATTAAAAATGATTCAACAACTTGATGAACAAAATCCAAATTCTGCAGTGATTTTGTTGTTAGGTGCTGGTGATATTGATACACTGAGAAATAATATTTTATAAATTAGTATAATTATTTATTGATAATTGCTCGAAAATAAAAATTTTCAGAAAAATCCTCATATGAGGATTTTTTAAAATGAAGAATTTGGATCTTTGAGAAAATCAATTTCTTCCAGGGTGCTAGTACGATTCAATATTGTATTTCTATATGGATATCGACCAAATCAATCAATAATGGCTTTGTGTCTTGCTTCAAATTCTATAGTGATTGAATCTGTATATTTTTTGAATAATTCCATCGCTCATTCGTGAATTTTTCTGCTTTCCCTGTGCATCAATGGCATGAGTGCGAATTTTCGCTGATTTTCTGATAATTCCGAAAAATTATCTTATTGATACATTTCTTGTGAGAACACAACTGCCATCGAATCTTGTGAAAATGCGAGAGAGCTATTTCTATGCAGATTGCGTGAAAATTGATCTAGCACGATAATTTCAGCCAATCGTCCCTCAAGCGTCTTGCGCCATGCGAATAATTCTCACGCTGCAGCTTCTTGTCAGGTTGTGAAAAATTTTTCTCGAATTTTGTTGTCAAATTTGTCACTTTTTGCGAACCAATATGGCTTTGTTTCTTCTGAAAACTAAAAATCCAGAATATCTTGTGGCATCATAATTTTTCTAAAAAATAAATAGTATATCAAAAAATAAAATTGTCAAAAATAAATCAAAATACCTATTTACTATCTGATTTTTTTCATTATAATACAAAAATGCAAAAAAAAGATAGAATTGGAATACGAATTGCTGGGCCTGCAGGGCTTGGTATGAATTCGGTGATGGATATTGTCGCGAACGCTTTTTCGGCGCTTGGCTACAACATTATAACCGACAGCGAGTATCAGTCAATCATTAAAGGTGGACTGAATTTTTATGATGTTAATATTTGTAGTGATTTGCCTTATATAATGAGAAAAATTGATATCTTGATTGGACTTGATGGCAAAAATGTGATACCAAATTTGGTGGATATTTCTGAACGTGGAATGATTATTGTGAGTCAAAAAACGCTTACAGCACTTCAAAAAATGGAGCCCGATATTCAGGATAAATATACAATTATTGCTCCAGAAATTAACGACAAATACGAAAACACCTATCTTGTGG
Organism: uncultured Candidatus Altimarinota bacterium; assembly: GCA_938036655.1. Taxonomy (GTDB): domain Bacteria; phylum Patescibacteriota; class Gracilibacteria; order BD1-5; family UBA2023; genus GN02-873. Next base: position 25,048 of record CALHQS010000022.1, on the reverse strand, counting down.
GTGTTTTGTGTGGGATTTTATGAGTTGATACGAAAATTTTTGAGCCAATTATTCGAAAGATTTTTTTGAAAAAATGAACCGAAACTGTAGAAAAAAATGTGAAAATTTTGAAGGATTTTGCTGACTTTGGAAGAAATTTTCAGTCTGATTTGTTACCTGATTTGCCTGAGAATTCTGAGCCAAAAAAACTCTCCTACGGAAATCGAGTGATTGCATATGGTGCTATTGCGAGTGGTTTGGAATTTTATTCCGCATACCCAATGACGCCTGCGAGTTCGATTTTAACGGAAATTATTGACTCCAAAAAAGTACCATATTTGCAAGCTGAAGATGAAATTGCTGTTATTAATGCGGCGCTTTGAGCGTCTTTTACTGGGGCTCGTTCTATGGTGGGGACTTCTGGAGGTGGTTTTGCTCTTATGACTGAGGCGCTGAGTTTTGCTGCACAAGCTGAGATTCCCATTGTAGCTGTCTTGTCGCAACGTGCTGGTCCAAGTACTGGGGCGCCAACCTTTCATGAGCAGGGTGAGATTTTATATGCTACTCGCCCAACTTTTGGTGATATTGAAAATATTGTGATGGTGCCATCTACACTGGAAGAGGGGTATTTTATGGCGGGGCAATCACTGAATTTATCACAAAAATATCAAACAACCGTGATTTTACTGACGGATAAGCAATTTTCTGAAGGGAAGGCAACTATCGGAGAACTTCGTGCGGCCGAGATTGATCGTGGAAAATTATTAGAAAATCCAACAGCTGATTATGCTCGCTATCAATTGACTGACGATGGAGTCTCCCCGTATGTGAGTGTTGGTACTGAAAATGGTGATTTTATTGCAACTAGTTATGAGCATGATGAATATGGGGAAACTTCAGAAAACCCAGAAATGAAAATGCAAATTACTGAAAAACGAGCAAAAAAGATTCAATATTTGTTCGAAAAAGAGAGAATTGAAGGTTTTGAGATAATTAATCCAACAGCAAAAAAGAAAATCATTACACTGAGTTTTACTCGTTATACAGCTGAATATTTTGTAAAAAATAATCCTGATTGGGGGCTTATTGTTGTTAAATTTCTTTCTCCTATTGACCAAAAGTTGCTATCAGAAATTAAAAAATGTGATGAGGTGGTTTTTGTAGAAAATAATTTTTCAGGACAGCTTGAGACGTTGCTTACAGAAAAAATGTGACTTCGATATTTGTCTCACACAAAAATCTCACATAAACGAAAGTATAATTTGCTTCCATTTTATTATGAGGATTTTCAGGAATTATTATAAAAATGTACAATTATAGTTCAATATTTGTACAAAAATTAAATATTTGTACAAAAATTAAATATTAAACTCTATTTATGCGAAAATGATTAACTAATATTCAGTGGTGTCCGGGTTGCTGAGATACATTGATTATTATGGCAATAAAAAATGCTTTTAAGGACCTTCAAATCGCATCACATCAACGCGTTGTGGTATCATGAGTCGGTTGTAGTGGAAAGGCAAGCCAATATATCGATGGTTATGCTGCAGAAACTCTTCATGGTCGCACACTCCCATTTGCTACTGGCATAAAAATTGCAAAACCTGAACTTACAGTACTTGCTGTAGGATGAGATGGTGATGGTTATGGTATTGGAATGGGGCATTTTATTCATGCTTGTCGTCGAAATCTTAATATTACATATATTGTTTTTAATAACGAAAATTATGCCCTTACAACTGGGCAAGCAAGCCCAACCACGCCGCTTGGTATTATAACAAAAACGACGCCCGACGGAAATTATCAGACTCCTATTGACCCGATTGCATTGGCAAAAAATGCGGGCTGCACTTTTGCTAAGCGTGCGCAGTCGCGAAAATTTAATGAACTTAAAGAGATTATCAAGGAGGCAATTTTGCACCCTGGTTTTGCACTGGTTGATGTGGATCAAGATTGTCCAAGTTTCCGTCGCTGGGCCCAGGCTGAACAATAAAATATGATAAAAATTATTCCAACCGATACGTGCTATTGACTTGCTGGCGAGCTTACTAAAGCTGATTTTGATGAGATTTATGTTCTCAAGTGACGAGAAAGTGCCAAAAGGCTTGCAATTGTAGTGAGGGATTTTGATGTGCTCATGCAAATAGCAATTGTAACACCTCGTCAGATTGAAATACTTCAAAAATATCCTTTTCCATTTTCCGCAATTCTCCCAAGAAATCCTTCATATCAATTTCCAGAATTTTTAAAAACAGACAATTATAATTTTATATCTGTTCGAATTTGAGAAAAATGCCTGAAAAAGGAAATTTTAGAAAATTTGAATTTTCCATTATTTTTAACATCGGCGAATATTTCTTGACAACCTGAAACTATGAGCTTTTCTGAAGCACGAAATATTTTTCCTGAAATTAATGGCTTTGATGGCGGAATTTGTAATGCAAAACCGTCAAATATTTTTTCTTTTTGAGAAAATAATGAGCTTATTTTTGTCCGGAAAAATTATGAATAAAATAAAATCCCCAATTTGGGGTTTTATAAAAATGGGTCATATTTTTTTCGATTCCAAGTGATTTGCCGTTTGGCGTAATTGCGATTGTGCTGTGCAATGAGGGTTTTGGCCTCTGTTTCGGAAATCTTCCCAGCAAAATAATCCATAATTTCAACATATCAAATCGTCTTGAGTCACTCACAATCGTCTCCATATTTTTTTGCTAGATTTTTCACTTCATCAACCAGTCAGCCAGCAAACATTTTTTCAATTCGAAGATTGATATTTTCGTATAATTTTTTTCGATTTTCAATACTGTCTAAATATAGTGTCAGAAACAGTGTTGGGAATCGGAGTGTGGGAGTATTCTCGAAAGATTGCTGTTTAGAAATACCTGTTGATTCGATGATTTCAATTGCACGAATGATGTAGGTGTGATTATTTGGATGAAGTTCGCTTGCATAGTGAGGGTCGAGTTCGTGCAATTTTTGCCACAAAGCCTCGTTACCATGTTTTATTCGGAATTTTTCGAGCTCATTCCGTCGTTCTTGATTTGGCGCTTCACCCAAATAATTGCGCTCAAAAATGAGGCTATCAATGTAGAGTCCAGTTCCTCAACAAATAATAGGAACTATTTTTTTGTGCAAATTTCAATCGATAATTGTCCGTTTTTCTAAGAATTTTTTCCAAAGATCTGAATTTTCTATATTTTTTTTAAATTCTACAACACTAAATTTTTCTGTTGGAGACATTATATCAAGTCCAAGATGGGTAATATTTTCCATTTCATTCGGTAAAATTTTTCCAGTTCCAATATTCATTTCTTGATAAATCTGGCGAGAATCTGCTGAAATAATAACTGGAAAAAAATTAAGATTTTGCACAATTTTTGCTATTTCAAGGGAAAAACTGGTTTTTCCTGATCCGGTCGGCCCATAAATTACAATAATTCCGCTTTCATTATTTTTCAGAAATTGGCTGACATTCGCAAGATTTTTTTGAGGCATAATATTCTTTTTTGAGACGAGAAATGTAATTATTGAGATCAGATCCAACGGAAATAATAATCGCGAGAATTGGCACACCGATGAGTAGTCCAATCATTCCGAACATATGTTCTGCTACAATGAGCGTTGCAAATGTGATAAATACCGGAAAATGCATATATGATGACACAATTTTTGGATTCAAAATATACGCCTCAATCGCGTGAATAATACAAATCATCACGATAATCGCCATAACAATTTGAATCCCACCGCCCTCAATTCCGTAGCCAATAATCACAATCGGCAACCCTGACAAAAACGTTCCAAAAACGGGAATAAATCCAAAAATAAATACAATCAGGGAAAGTGTGAAAATAAATGGAAAATGTCCCGCCGGAAATAAAAATCCAATCACCAGAAGTCCAATCGTTGTTAAAATCGCATTTACAAAGGCAATAATTCCTTGTGCTTTAAAAACTTTCCCAAAACTATTAACGATTTTTTCGCCAAAATATTTGAATTCGTGATACAAAAACGCAAAATTTCCACGCTTCATTCGTGCGAAAAACCCAAACACATCATTGCGATCAAGTACAAAAATGTAACTCATTACGATTCCGAGAAAAAATTGTAATAAAGCGCCGCTCGTATTTTGCAAATATTTGAGCAATTCTTGTCCAGTCGTTTGAAAATCAAATTTTTTTGTCAAATCATTGATGAGATTTTGGCTTCACAAATGAATCCCGCTTGTATTTTCAAAGCTTTGTAAAAGCCCCTCCATTTGTCGCGTCATTTCTGGGATTTTTTTGATAAAAATTTCAATTTCTTTGATAATTTGTGGCAAAATGCTCGCAAAAAGCCAAATCACCATCAAAATAAAAAGAATATAAATAATTGTCACCAAAATATTGGTCGAAAGATATTTTTCGAAAAACTTCCAAAATTTATTTGGATTTTTTTCCTTTTGAAAAATAATTTTGGCTCGTAAAAATTCCGCTACTTCAAGCGATAAATACGCAAAAATGAAAGTAATCAGAAAAAGTCCGAGAAATCCTCGAAACACATAAAAAAGTGTGATGAGGCAGACAATGGCAAAAATTTTTTTAAAAAATGCCTGCGAAAAAATGAGTGGTAAAAGGTGTTTCATAGAAAAAATTAAAATACATCGTCAAAATATGTATTATTTTGCGGTTTGTGAGAAATTTTCAATTTCCATTCTCATCAAAAAATTTTATTGAGAACAGCGATTACAGGTGATTGGTATCGGTTTTCTTGCATTTTATCAGCCGTCCACTTGTTTCAAAAAGATAATTCGAGAGTATCTCCGTCCTGCTTAAAACTCGCATTCTTTATGGTTGCAAGCACAACAGGATCCTCGTCCTTGAGTTCTGTTAAGAGTCTTCGAAATGAAAAGTCTGCCGTTTTTGTTGTTGCCTGAATTTTTTCTACTTTTGGTTCGATATTTTCGGAAATAATTTCAGTTTTTTCCTCAGCTTTATTTTCGGGATTTGGTCCGATTTTCTCTGGAACTTGATTGATAATTGGTTTGGAGTCTGCTATTATTTCGGATTTGTTTTTTGGTTCAATATTTTTTTGTGGCACTATAAATTGCGGTTTTTCGTTGACATTTTGCACGAAATTTTGAGAAAAATTTCCAGCGTTTATGGCTTGCATAAGTGTCATCTCAATCACCAAAAAATTGTCAGCAAAATATCCAATCGACGGATATGATTTTCGAAAAATTTCAAAAATCGCGTTGTATATTCCAAATTTTTCATTTCCCAAATTTTCCACCATTTTATCTCGCAAACGTAAAATGATTTGCTCGAAAAAATTCTCGCTACGAATGTGTTGCGTTTTGATTTTTTCGATCATTTCTGCAAATTTTTCATCATTTTTGCTCGCTAAAATCTCGATAATTTCGTCCATAAAATCATCATCAATCATCGAAAAAGTATTCTGTAAAAATTCCAATGAAAGATTTTTGTCAACAGAAAATTGCTCCAAAAGTGTCAGAGCGTCGCGCATTCCACCGCGTGAAAGTTTCGCAATCAGCTCGATGGCACCGGGATCCGCAGTGATTTTTTCTGCATCAATCACAAAATTGAGGCGATCAATGATATTTTTTTCGGAAATTTTTTGAAAATCAAATCGCTGCGCACGCGAACGAATCGTCTCGGGAACTTTGTCAATTTCCGTTGTTGCTAAAATAAATTTGACATGTTCTGGTGGTTCTTCAAGTGTCTTGAGAAGTGCATTAAAGGCACTTTTTCCGAGCATATGCACCTCGTCAATAATATATACTTTAAATTTTCCAAAAGTTGGCAAAAATTTTGCCTCATCAATCATTGCTCGGATATCGTCCACGAGTGCATTACTCGCACCATCAATTTCAATAATATCGATCATTGTGCCATTTTCAAATGCTTGACAATTTTCACAAGCATTGCACGGATTACCATCTTGCAAATCAAGACAATTGAAGCTTTTTGCCAGAATTCGCGCACTCGTCGTTTTTCCAGTTCCGCGCGACCCCGTCAAAATATACGCATGCCCAGTATTTCCATTTTTCAGACTACTTCGCAAAATTTTTACGATAAAATCTTGTCCAACGACCGAATCCCAATCTTTCGGTCGATATTTTGTATAAAGTGACATAAATTTTAAATAATTTCCCATATTATACGAAAAATCGGAAAATAGCAACCAAGAATATTGCATTTTTTGAAAAATTCGTATAATCAAATTATTCTTAATTTTGTGATATGATTGATATTAAAATTCTTCGAAATAATCCAGAAATCGTCGCGAAAGCCCTTCATGACAAAGTAATGAATGTAGATTTGGATCGCGTGATTTTTTTGGATAAAGAACGTGTGCGTTTGGGGCAGTCACTCGATGTACTTCGTGCCCGTCGTAATGGGATTTCTTCGCAGATGGGAAAGGGAAAACCTGAGCCTGCGATGCTCGAAGAAGCAAAGTCTTTGAAAGAAAAAATTCAGGCTGAAGAAAAAATTTTTGCAGAAATCGAGGAAGAATTTTTTGCTTTGTATAAAAAAATTCCAAACATTCCAACGGATGATACACCAGTTGGTCTTACAGAAGATGAAAATCAGGTTGTGAAGCAGTGGGGGAAAATCCCAGAATTTGATTTTGAAATCAAAAACCATGCAGAAATCGGTAAAATGCGCGATTGGATCGATAAGGAGCGTGCTGCCAATATTGCTGGTGCCCGATTTGCGTACCTCAAGGGTGGACTTGTTCGCTTACAGATGGCTCTTGTGCAATGGGTGATGGATACACTTGGTGATGAGGAAGTTCTCAAAAAAGTAATTGCCGAAAATAATCTTGATATTTTGCCAACGCCATTTACGCCAGTTTTGCCTCCATTGATGATTAAGACGGAACCATACGATGCAATGGATCGCCTTGAGCCGCGTGAGGATCGATACAAGATTGAAGGTGAAGATTTGTGGTTACAGGGAAGTGCTGAGCATGTTCTTGGATCTATGCATGCTGGTGAAATTTTTGAAGAAAAAGTAATGCCGATTCGTTACCTTGGCTATGCAACAAGTTTCCGTGGCGAGGCTGGAACGTACGGAAAGGATATGGAGGGAATTATTCGAATGCACCAATTTGACAAACTCGAAATGGAAAGTTTTTCTCTTGCAGAAAAATCGCATGACGAACATTTATTTTTTTCGGCGCTCCAAGAATATATGATGCAACAACTCGAGATTCCATATCAAAAATTGCAAAAATGTACATTTGATATTGGAAAACCGAATGCAAAAGGTTCTGATATTGAAGCGTGGCTTCCTGGTCAGAATAAATATCGTGAAACACACACGGCTGATTATATGACTGATTATCAGTCTCGTCGCTTACAGACGCGCGTTCGACGAAATGATGGAAGTATCGAATTGGTCCACACCAATGATGCGACAGCTTTTGCTTGTGGGCGAATTTTGGTAGCGATTATAGAAAATTATCAGAACGCTGACGCAACGATTCGTGTGCCAAAAGTTTTGCAAAAATATTTGGGCGGAAAAGAAGTTTTGTAAAAATAAAAAAGAGCCGTATATGGCCCTTTTTTAATGGATAATAATTTTATCAACTCGTGTAATTTTTCCATTCCATAGGTTTGATGTAAAGTCATTTCCATTAGTAGAAAGAGTGGTATTTGCCGTTCGATTTCCCCATCCAAAATTTACATAAATATCATTTCATTTATATCCATGACCCACAATGACATGTCATTGTCGTTCGTTGTTCATATATCGTTCAATACTAATCATTACTGGTCGTTTTGCATTGATTTCATCCTGAATATTATCAACTAAATTCCACCAAGAATGATAATCAGAGGTATAACTATATCTTCCATTTAGGTATTTCCATCCGTCCATATTTCTATTCATGTATGTAGATCACTGTCATTTATTATCACGAAAAGTTCCCATTAATTCTCATAGTTCTTTTTGGATGTTAGTAATATCGGAATTAAGTGTTGATGGAGCTCGAAATGAGAAGATATTAGGATGAGAAAATTGATCATAATATCATAGAATTATTGATACCGCTGTTGGTGTGCATCCTGTTGCCCCCTTTCATTCTGGATATTATCTTCGTCATTGATGATAACATGGTGTATACGACGTACATGTCTGCCTGTCAATAAGATTATCACGAATATAATGAGCAGAAGAGCTGTTCCTGGGTAAAAATAGTTGAGAATTTTTATGATTTTTTTTTCGTTTATATTTTCTTTTACCTGTTTTTGAAGTGCTTGAAAACTATCTATTACATAGGAGTGCGTTGAGGGCTTATTAGAGGTGATGATTTTTGTTTCCAATGAGTTATTTATTGATTCAGTTATGGTACTTCCATCTGGTCAAATCATGGCAATCTTATTATTGGATTGATTTATAGCAAAATAATCAAAAATTCCGAAATAATAATATTTAAAACCTTTTTCATTTCTTGGATTCAGTGCTTCGGACATTGTATCTCATGCAAATGATGCAATTGGTATAGGCGCATCAGTGTTATCTATATTAAGCATAATCCAACCACAATCTTTTGTATCACTACAAGAAATTTTGTATTCAATGTAACTCGGATTTGTGTCATCAGAAGAATAAAAAAGCGTTTCTTTTGTGATAATTGGGGAGAATCATTTCCAAGCAAGGTTTTCTGATTCGGATTGAATAAAATTTTCTGCCTGTTGGCGAAAATCTTGAAAATCCACTTGTGCATATGTATTTTGCATACCAAACAAAAAGGTGACCATTAAAAAAACTAATTTTTTCATAGGAAAAATAGTTATTGAAATAAATTTTATTTTGTTTTTTCAGCCCAATTTATGCACATAAATTATTACGATAATAAGAAATTTTTTAAAAAATCAAATTTTTAAAAAATCAAAAATGAAAGTAGCATTCCATGAGTATAATCTTTATTACAGTTTTGAAATTCTGTTTATTGAAGGAATTATTGTATCAAAGATTATACGGATTTAGATGTTGAGATTATTATTGATGAAAATTTTAATATCGAATCCTTAAAGGATAGTGTATTTTGATGATATAAATATTGAGATATAGTGAAAGCTTTTTGAGATTTTATAAAATCTTGAGCTAATTATTTTTCTTTTAAATCTATCTATTCTTGAAGGCTTGTTGATTTTAGAGTTACTCATAAAAAGTGTTTTGATAAAATTACTGAAAACTCTTTACAAGAGTGAGACGATTTGATTATGAAAGAATTTAGAAAACAATTTAGAGAAAATGGAATTATAAAGGTGATAAAAAGTTTTGATAATATATATCAATGGGAAAATGAATTAAGATATACCGCAGAATGACAAATAATTTATTATCCACTATTTCGGTATTTGGATGGAAAATTTACTTCTTGAAATAATTTGGACAAGTATTGTCCGTTTACTGATGTGTGAATAAATGAGGTAGAAATAAAAAAGAAATTATTTGCATTGGGAAATAATTTTAATAAAATTGTTTATACACAAAAAGAAAAAGAACTTATCAGGTGAGATTCAAATATATCGGATATTTTTGTGCGAAAAGATAGATTTCCTCAATACCTCCTAACAGATTTAGAATCCAGGTATAAGTTTTATCATTTATTATCTAACTATTAATTTTATGCACAAAATAAAGGTTCGATGAGTTATTTTAAATAAAAATAAAATTTTTTTAGTAAGAGAAGTCAAAAAACATTTTTATTATCTTCCATGAGGAACTTTGGAATGAAATGAAAGCTTTAAAGAGTGTTTAGATAGAGAAATTCAAGAAGAGCTTGGTGTAAAGCCAGTTATATGAAAATTATTAAATATTGAAGAATTTAGGAATGATTCGGGACTATACTTAGATATTTGGTTTGAAATCACAAATTTTCAAGACTTTGAATATATACATAAAAATAATGCCACTCATGCTTTTGAATATTATGATGAGGGATTTTATTCTTTTGAAGAGCTAGAATGAAAAGATGTGCGACCATGACATAGACATATCGAAGAAATTGTCTTTTCTGTGGGTCCTCAAATTTCCTTAATTTAAAAATTAATTTTATACTTTTGTAGAGTAAGAATACTTTATTCATGAAAAATTCGAACTCCTAAATTCCCTTTCAGAAAGGTACGAACAGGGGAATGCATGTCAAAAATCACAATTTCTCAAAAAACACCAGTTCGAACTTTTTGTAACCACTAAAAAAGAGCTTATAATCAAGGAAAATAAGCTCTTTTCACAAATTATCTTGCTAAATCTTAACGATGGTAGACCTTTGGATGAGAAAATTCGAACTATTTTGTTATTATTATAAGTTATCAGATTTAGGATATTTCATCTTTTTTTACTTGAAAGAATTCATTTTTTCATATAATCTATACCATATAATATTATTAATTTTCACGGATTACTTTGTATATGAAAAAAAAATTAAAAGTTATTGAGTTGTTTGCATGAGTTGGTGGTTTTCGATTAGGATTAGAAGGATACAACAATAAATCTGCGATTTCTGGATATACAGCAGAAAAAAATTCGAACTTTGAAATTGTTTGGAGTAATCAATGGGAGCCTTCTACTAAAACACAGCATGCCTCAATGGTATATGAATGTAAGTTTGGAAAGCAAAATCACAGCAATGAAGATATTGCGAGCGTGGAGATATCCAATATTCCTGATCATGATGTTTTGGTTGGTGGCTTTCCTTGTCAGGATTATTCTGTTGCAACCACACTTAAAAACTCTAAAGGCATTATTGGAAAAAAAGGCGTTTTGTGGTGGTCTATTTATAATATTTTAGCTAAAAAGAATAACAAACCTAAATATTTGATTCTTGAGAATGTTGATAGGTTACTTATTTCTCCATCGAAACAGAGGGGGAGAGATTTTGCAATTATCCTAGAAAGCTTGAATGAGTTGGGATATATTGTAGAATGGAGAGTTATTAATGCAGCTGACTTTGGAATGCCACAGCGTCGAAAGCGAACATTTATTTTAGCATATCATCAAAGCACAAAGCTGTATGAGTTAATTCAAAAGAATATTCCTATCGAATGGATTCTTAGCAATTGAACTTTTGCTCAAGCTTTTCCAGCTAAAATTTCTACAAAGAGCAAACTTAAGGAAATTACACTGGTTTCTGATCTTGCGTATGTATCGGAGAATTTTAATAAAGAAAACAATTCTGAAATGTTTCAAAACGCAGGCATTATGATAAACGGAAAGGTTACAACACTCAAGCTAGATTCTTGCTTTGAATGAGAAAACAAGACTTTATGAGATATATTGGAGTCATGAAAAATTGCTGATGAGTTCTATATTAAGGATGTGGACTTTGAAAAATGGCAGTACTTAAAAGGAGCAAAAAAGGAAAAGCGAGTTAATGCTAGTGGTTTTGAATATAATTATTCTGAATGATGAATGCTGTTTCCAGATGCTACCGATAAGCCATCTCGCACTATTATTACGTGAGAGGGATGACCTGCAGCATCACGCTTTAAACATGTGGTGAAGACTAATTTTTGACTACGTAGACTATCGCCAGTTGAATTAGAGCGGTTGAATATGTTTCCTGATAATCATACTTTTGTAGAGGGGGTTTCAGACACAAAAAGAGCATTTCTTATGGGCAATGCTCTAGTAATTGGTATTGTTGAAAAAATTGGAGATTCACTCATTAAAAAAATAGAATATGCTAAATAAAAAATACGATAAACTCAACTCAGAATCCATTATAGCTTTTGCACGCGAACTTATAGGAAAATCTATTGTAAGTGAATATGGTCCACAATGGGAAAACTCTCAAGATAAGTGAAGGCTTGGAAAGGCAATAGAGAAACTATATTTTTGATATAATCCAAACTCTAACCCATCTGCTGATTTTAAAGAGGCTGGCTTGGAGTTAAAATCAAGTGGAATACGTCAGTTAAAAAATTGAGAATATCGAGCAAAAGAGAGGCTCGTTCTAAGCATTATTGATTATATGTCTTTGGTGAACGAGAATTTTTATGAGGATTTTTTGTGATGAAAAAATGGCTATTTATTGCTCATATTTTATCTCTACCAAAAGGGGGTTTCTCAATTATCCTCCATCATTAAATATGTTGGCGATTGGAAATACCCAGAAAAGGATATTGAAATTATTTATAAAGACTGGCTTACTATTCAGGAAAAAGTTAAAAATGGAAAAGCTCACGAACTTTCAGAGGGTGATACTAAATATTTGGGTGCATGTACAAAAGGTGAAAGTGCAAGCTCTACACGTCAACAGCCTTTTAGTCCTAAGCCAGCTAAGCAAAGGGCATATTCCTTAAAGCAGGGCTATGTAACGCATATTTTACATCAAATTGCATGAAGGTATGATTCAGAAAGTATCTTACAGGCTGATGAGGATATTGACTTTGAAGAAAAAGTAATTCAAAAATTTTCCGCATTTTATAATAAAAGCGTTGATGAATTGGTACATATATTTAATTTAGACATACAGAGGCAAGCTAAAAATTTCTACTCTATATTATCTAAAAAAATACTATGAGTTCACGAGGATAAAGAAATTGAGGAATTTCAAAAGGCTGATATTATTATAAAAACCGTAAGAATCAACAAGGACACAAATCTACCTAAGGAACATATATCTTTTCCAGCCTTCAGCTTTAATGATATAAGTCAGGATGAATGGGAGGATTCCAATTTCTTTGAAATGCTTGAAAAAAGATTTTTATTTATATTTTTTGAAATAGATGGTAGTCAATTGATTTTAAAAAAAGTGAAATTTTGGGCTATGCCGTATCAGGATAAACTGGAGGCTGAAAAAGTTTGGAGAAATACAAAAAACATTATCAAATCAGGACGGATTATCAAAGAAATAGCGTTTCATGCTGATGGAAAACAGATACGAAAAACGAATTTTCCTCGAAAATCACAAAACCGTGTTGCTCATGTGAGACCTCATGCAAAAAATTCACAAGATACTGATTTATTGCCAGTTGCTGATGTATTAACCTGATGTACGAGCTATACAAAACATGGATTTTGGCTCAATGCAAGTTATGTTAGGGATTCCATTTATTTATCATAATGCAAGCAGTCCTATCTATTTACAAAGCCTCTTCTATTAAAGAACAGTATATTTTACAGGATATATTAGAGGACATACTATTTCGACAGAGTGATTTTTTTCAAAATAAAACCCTAAAAGACCGAACTCGTTTAGGGTTTTATTGAGAGGCTTTACCGTATGTTCAAAAATTATTTCTATCCATCCATAATACTCATTTGTGAAAAAATATTATAGAATGGGTGAACAATAAAGAATTTGAATATTTTTCAGAAAAAATCCGCCACCTCTCAAATATTACTCTAGAAGAGATATTGGCTTATCGAATTGCATGGGTAAAGCAACTCCTTCTAAATAATGTATTTGAGGAAATTGATATCAATTGAATTGATTCATGCTTTAGTGAGGAGGAGAGGAGTAAATGACAAAAAGCTTTACTAATGGCTCAGAAAGATTTAGAAAAATCACCCCTATATGACTTATACAAAAAACAAAATCAATGAGATACATTTTTTTATGCTTACTATTTTTCTCAAATTGAAGAATTGTATAGACTATTATTACTTAATGAAGGAACTAGCTTGGTTGAAATTAAGTACCCATTGCTATGGAAAAAAGAGATGGCTAAACTTGTTTGTTGAGAAGTGAGTATGCAACTCCAATTACATAGTGAAGCATACGACTTAATCGACTCCGCATTTCAGGCTAATATAAATGAAATAGTTTATTATATTGATGTATTTGAAAGAAGAGACCATGCAATATCCGAGAAGCAGGCCTCAAGAAGAGGTAGTAGCTTAATCTCAATCTATAATCAAAAAATATATAAAATCTTTGCAATTAAAGATTTTTTCCAAACAGTAAAAGGTTGATTTTATCGGACAAAATAGCCTTTAGTACTGTCGCATAATTGGAATAATTGGTAGTTTATTCTTATGATTCAAAGCAGATATCTAGTCTGTTTTTTTGTTTGCTTGAGTTGCTCACCGTAGAAATATTTCCGTACGAGCCACGTCCTCGCCCTATTTGGGGCGTGGCGAGCTTCGGAATATTTCCGGTGAGCCCATGTCTCTCAAAAATAGGCTTCCCACAGAATAATGTGGGAGCAGCAATATTCGAATATTATTTTTATCTCCATATTGCAATATATATCATGCTTTTTATTATTTATGTCTTATAAAAATATTATAAACTCCATTTATCACTTATGAATTGATCATCTTGAAATATATGCCACCTTTTTACATGAAGAACTTTTTTGCTGAGTCGATTTTGATAATTCAAATCAGTTGTTTTTTTGAGGTTATCAATGTATAAAAGTAGAAAACCCACGTTATGAATACCAAGTAATTTTCACTAAAGATGATTTACATTTATTTTCTTATTTTAAGTGAAGTACAGCAAAATCTAAAATTGCAACAAAAGACTATGTGGCCTTTTATAGTACTTGTTTTCGTGTGTATGGGAAAGAAATTATTTTAAATATTATGACCCAATTATTCTACGTTCCAAATGTACTACAAATTCGACGATTCGATGTATGTATAGATATTCTTGCCCCGATTTCAACAATATTATCTGGTTTTAATATTTTGAATCAGCGTGGTGCTACATTTTTTGGTGCAAAAGGAATACTTGAAACATATTATATTGGCGACAAGAAAAATTCAACAAATCGTAGACACTTAATTCGTGTTTATAATAAAAAAATCGATATTTTAAAGAAGGGAAAGAATGAATTATATCAGGATTATTTGCTTGAACAAGATGTTACACGTATTGAGCTAGAAGTGCGTAGAGAACTTGCTAAAAATTTTTCTTTGGAAGAATTGTTTGTTGATGAAAATTTATTAGGATTACTTAAAAATTACTGCTGACAACACACAATGATTTTTGAAGGGGTTGATATTCCTAAAATTTCACTTTACAGAAAACCCAAGCCTGTACCTTATCAGGCAATACAATTGAATGCTCAATCATTATTGCGTGTTCGCATATTTTTATGACATGCTCGTGGATTGCTTGCGCGTGGTCTCGACCCAATGTACGCTCTCTTATCTCAAGACATTATTCACCCTATAGTGCGTGAGGCATTGAATAAGACAGATGAAGGTTCATCTATTCTTAGCGTCATACGCATAAAGAAGCCAGAATGGAAACAAATTATTGAAAGAATTCACTATGAATAAGAGAGAGGTTTATATTTTAAGTCTTGCACGAAAATATGAAAAAATTTTTCCTCAGCAATGGGATACATCTGTTCGTATTGAATTTATTGATAATTTCCATTATTTCATTGAGAAGCTCTTTCGAGATATTGAAAAAAATGAAAAAGATTGTATAATTTAAAAAATTAATGTAAAAATTATATGAATACCGCTGTTATATATTGTCGAAAATCAACTGATCGAGATGATAAACAACAAAATTCTATTGAATCTCAAATGTCTTCTTGTATGCGTGTAGTACAAGAAAATAATTTTACAATCATTGATACTTTTATCGAATCAGCAAGCGCTAAAAAATCAGGTAAACGCCCCATTTTTACAAAAATGCTTGCTTTATTACAAAAAGGGAAAGTAGGCTATATTGTCGTCGATGAGCCAAGCCGATTGTCTCGTAATAATGTGGAATCTGCAAAAATTTTATGATTATTAGAGGAATGAAAAATTAAGGCTATTTTTACAACTACACAAAAGTTCTTTGGTGAACAATCATCAGAGTTGTTTATGTTGTTGTTAAATTTTGGAATTGCGAAACTTGATAATGATACACGTTCACGACATGTACGAAACCGAATGCAAACCTGTGCTGAAAAAGGTCGATATTTATCTCGTGCGCCTTTTGGTTATAGAAATATTGCTAAAACAAACAATTGAAAAATTCTGCAAAAGATTATTGAACCAGATTTGGAGGAATCTGAGATTGTTGAAGTTATTTTTCGGTTACGAGGAGAACAAAAATACTCTTTTACAGATATTTCTAGGTATTGTCAGGAAAAATATGGAAGCACTTTGCGCCATCGATTTACGACTCAGTGAATTGAAAAAATGCTTCGAAATCCTGTTTATATAGGTATTATTCACTATAATGGAGAGGATTATCCATGAAATCATAAGCCTATCATTTCGGTAAAACTTTTTCAACAGGTACAGGATTTACAGCGCTGATTTTATTCTCATGAAAAAGAAGAGCAGGTAGAGTTTATTTTTAAGGGCCTTGTTTTTGATGAACACAATATTCCACTCAGTGCAGAGATTAAAAAATGAAAATATATTTATTATCGCTCACAAAATCTGCGCTCTGCTTCATCTATAAATATTAGCGAAAAGAAATTACATTGTGCTATTATGGAAAGATTGTCTCATTTTCGTATATCTGATAAGCTCAAGCCCTTATTTTATGAAATTGCACAAGATATTGGTAAATCTGTTTTAAAGTCTAAGCAATTACAAGTTAAAGATATTCAAAGAAGAATACTTGAATTACAAAATAAGGAATCCAATCTGATGAATGGATTCCTTGAAAATATTATCAGCCCTGATGATTATAAAAAATATAAAACCGAATTTTCAAGAAAATTGCAAATACTCCAAGCAGAAAAACAACAACTCAATTCTGAAAAAACTAAAAATTACGAACACCTTATTCATGAAAAATTCGAACTCCTAAATTCCCTTTCAGAACGCTACGAACAGGGGAATCCACATCAAAAATCACAATTTCTCAAAAAATACCAGTTCGAACTTTTTGTAACCAATAAAAAAGAGCTTATAATCAAGGAAAACAAGCTCTTTTCACAAATTATATCACTAAATCTTAACGATGGTAGCGCTACGGAGAATCGAACTCCGGTTTACGGGATGAAAACCCGTTGTCCTAACCACTAGACGATAGCGCCATAATATTACAGCGATCTAGGGATAATTTAAAAAAATGGTCGGAGACGCGAGACTCGAACTCACAACCCCATGCTCCCAAAGCATGTGCGCTAGCCAATTGCGCCAGTCTCCGATATCCGAAAAAATGGTGGGCATACCTGGACTTGAACCAGGGACCTCTACATTATCAGTGTAGCGCTCTAACCAGCTGAGCTATACGCCCGAGATTCGGAATACTCCAAAATAATGGAGCAGGCGATGGGACTCGAACCCACAACAGTCTGCTTGGAAGGCAGAGACTCTAGCCATTGAGCTACGCCTGCTTGAACTTCTCTTGAGGAAGTGCACGCATTGTATAAAAATTTTTTTGATTGTCAAAACTTTTTTCGACTTTTTTTAAAAACCGATTTTTGTATCAAAATTTTGGCTGATGCGTTATTTTATTTATGAGAAAAAACATAAATGACGCGATTTTTTTCTCCAAGAAAATATTCAAATTCTGCATCCATTTTGAGCCCCAATTTTTTCAAAATTTTATCACGAGATTTTTTTTCTTCGTCGGACGGCATTTTGTAGAGCAAAATTTTTCCTCATTTTTTCAAAAATGGCTTTGCCCATGTTAAAATATCATCAATGTATGCTGTTGCGCGCGATGTGATAATATCGAATTTACCAGCAAAATCAGGATTTTTGGCGAGTATCTCTGCTCGCTCTTGTATAGCAGAAATATTTTGAAGGCCAAGATTTTCAATGAAAAAATTCATCGCCCGAACTTTTTTCCCGACGCTATCAAGCAAGGTCACATCCAATTCTGGGCAAACAATTTTGAGAGGAATGCCAGGAAAGCCACCACCAGAGCCGATATCGAGCATTCTTCCGTTCGTAAGGCCTAATTCATGAAGAATTGTCGCGCCATAAATCGAATCTATAAAATGTTTTTCGATAATGCCTTCTGCATCGCGAATTGCGGACAAATTGGTGTGAGAGTTGTAACTCTGAAAAAGTTCCAAAAATTTTTCAAATTGCGTTTTTTCCGCATTGGAAAGCTCAAAATGATGTTTGAGAAAAATATTAAAATGATCCATATCGAGAATATATTGATTTTTTTGCTTTTTTCAATATATTATGCAAAAAATATTTTTCTTCACGATTTTTGAGCTTCAAAATTTTGATGAAAATTTTATTTCCAAAAAACCATAATGCAAAAATCCAAATTTTTCACGCTTGAATTCTGGCTCCCGAAAATCCCTTTGTTGTCGCTTATTTTTGTGTTTTGTTTGCCATTCATTTTGATCAATATCAATTATGATTTGGGGCTATTTTTCATCGCTTTTTATATTGCGTATTGGACAATTCGAGTTTTTGGAAGCTATCATCATATTTTCAAGTCGTATCGAAGACTTTTGCAAATTGAAAAAACAGATTTTTCTAAAAATGAACTCATCGAAAATGGTGCGAAAAATCTCGAACACATCGTGATTGTCCCGATCTATACTGAGCCACGAAATGTGATTGAAGATAATGTAATTTCGCTGGTACAAACAGAATATCGCTATCGTGAAAATATTACGGTTTTGCTTGCGACCGAGGCGCGCGTTCCGACAGCAACTGAACATGCCCAGTATATTGTAGAAAAATATAAAAATTCTGGAATTCGAATTATTAATATTGTGCATCCAGAAAACCTCGAAGGAGAAGGAAAGGTGAAGGGTTCCAACATTACTTACGCGATCAAGGAATATGAAAAAATGACAAAACTTGATCCAAAAAATACTTTTGTTTCAACGATTGATACCGACACAAAAGTGGAGAAAAAATTTTTCTCTATTATTACGGCAACATTTTTGGCAACCGATTATCGAAGCCAGGCGATTTATCAATATACACCGTTGTATTCAAATAATTGGCATGAAGGAACATTTTTTGCGCGAATTATTGCGATTGGGACGACGCTTTGGCAATTTTTGGAAAGCCAAAATCCAGAATTTTATCGCAATTTTGCGGTGTATGGACAGACGCTTGAATGCCTTCACAAAGCGGATTATTGGTCACGAACTTCGATTGTGGAAGATGGATTGCAATATTGGCGCGCGTATTTTGGTTGGAATGGGATGTTTCGAATTATTCCAACGCCTGCAATTTGTGAAATGGATTTGGTGGATGAAATTTCTATGACACGCACTGTAAAATCCCAATACAAACAGCTTCGTCGGTGGTCGTGGGGTTGTACGGATGTGGAATATGTGATTCCAGAAATGATTAAAAATAAAAAAATTCCGTTCCGTGAAAAATTTCGAAAAACGGGATATCTCATTCTCAATCATCTTTTTTGGGCGGGCGGTCCTTTAATGATGTTATTTATCGGATATGTTCCAGGTGTGATTTACTCCATTGATCAGTCGCTCGCGGCTTTTACTGTTCCAATTGCCACCTCAATTATTTTTACTATTTTGGTATCAACGGTTATCATTCCGAGCCTTTTGTCGATTCATATTATGCGTCGATATGTCGAATTTCGTTGGTACAATTATATTTTCAATTTTTTCCAGTGGCTCGCGCTCCCATTTTTGACACTGACAATGTTTTCAATTCCTGCACTTGAAAGCCAAATTCGCCTCTTTTTTAATAAGCGAATTGATGGCTTTGACACCACACAAAAAATGGAACGAAAATCCAAAAAATCTTAAACTTTTTTATGCTCGAATCGTATTTTCAAGAAATCAAACGCCGAAAACGCCGGAAATTATTTTTCTGGATTTTGGTGTTTGCATTCGCAACGCTTCTCTATTTTTTCTTCAAGGGAAAATATATTTCGATCAATCTCAATTGGAATAATATTTTGTCGCAATCGGGAAATATTATTTCTGAAACGGAAAAATCTGTTTCTGGTACTACGCAAACAGGTTCTTTTGCTAAAAATTTGATTACATTTAATTCTTTTTGAATTGTGAATGTAAAGGTTTTTCCGCGCGATTCACAGATTTATCTCAATCATGAGCCATATTCCAATGACAGCAAGCCGAGAATTGATTATGGTGATTATTTGCTTGAAATCTTTCATGATGGCTATATTGCGGCGGAAATGAATTTTAGTATTACGGAAGAAAAAAATTTCTATATTGACGATATTTCGCTTCTTAAAACACCAAAATATTCGCTTTTTCCGAAAGTTCAGGATGGGCGAATTGTCTCGATTGGCGATAACTCGTGGATTGGATATTCATCGAGCGGAATGCTTTTGTATCAGAAGAATTTTGAAAAACCAACTCGTATTTCAAAAGTAAATTACGATCATATTGGTGGTGGAAAATTTTTGTCTGGTGGAACGCTTATTGAGTATAGTCAAATTGACGAAAAATGGCTTCCAAATACAAATCTAGCCGTCAAAAAGTTTCTCAATAATTGTCCAAATCCGAATTATCAAAATGGCCTGATTCATTGTGAGGAAAATCAGAGTGCCATTACGGAAGGTGGGAATATTTTTACGGGCGTGCTGATGCATGGGAAAAATTTTCTCAAAGGTGAAAAAAATATTATTGTTGGCGACCTCAAATCTGGAAATACGAAAAGTTTTGCACTCACGGGCGCGAGTCTTGAAGGAACGAATTTTTTTGAAATGTCAGGCGATTGGTATACGAATAGTGGTGCCACATTCGTCGGTATTGACCCACTCAATTTGAAAATTCTTGACTTCAATTTGGATTTTGAAAAAATTGATTTTGTGCAACATATGGGACGTGAACTCGCAATAATTGGTACAAAAAATGATGCCAAAAAACTTGTTTTGATTGATACACACACAAAAAAACACGGACAATATCTCAAAATTCCTGAAAATGTCGAGCTGGAAAATATTCGAATTTATGAAAAAGACCGTAATTTTTTCCTCAAAACTCGCAACTCACTTTTGTTTTTTTATCGAGAAAGTGAAAAATTAGAATGGATTGTTGATGGAAAAATTTTGGCGATTGGTGATACTTTTGCGCTTTACGAAAAAGAAGACGGAATTTGGATTGCCGACTGGCGTGACCCACTCAAAAATCCGCAATAAAAAATAAGAGATTTCTCTCTTATTTTTTTGAAATTTCTTCCGAGGAGGTTTCTTCGTTATGTTCTTCATCGGCTTCTTCGTCGATATTTTCTTCGATTTCTTGAGAATTTTCAACAAATAATGCTTGAAGAAGTTCTTGTTGTTCGCTCTGGATGGTAATAAGTTCATTGAGAAGGTGATTTTGCTCGCGTCCAATCCGAATGAGTTCATTAACACCAAAAAGCCAACTCAAAAAACTACGAATATACAAAAATATCAAAAAGAGCAAAAAAAGTACCAAAAGCGCGATTCCGATGAGGATGAATGGGTACCACTTTGGATCGGAAATATACGGTGAAAAAGTAGCTTCGAGAAATGGTTGAATGTCCATATAAATAAAAGTAAAAAAGATTGTTTGTAGTGTAGTGATTTTTTATTTTTTTACAAATTTTTTGAAAAAAATTTGCTTTTTTTAAAGTTTCCTTAAACTGAATTTATATACTGTACTTACAATGTTTTTTGATTTATGAGCACCAAAGTTTTTTGATTTTTGACAGCCTGCATTGCGCTCTGTGTGATTGGGATTTTTTGGTTTTTTTCACCGATTTTTCACTCATCTTCAGCGCTAGAAACAGAAAAACGTGTGATGTATTGGTCTGAAAATGGCGATTTTGTGTATTCGGGTTGACTAGCATCGAGCCTCAATTATTCAGGAAGTTTTTTCACAGGCGCGACAGAAATTGAAGATATCAAAACTTTTAAATCTGAACCACATTTTTCGCCAAGATTTTACATTGAATACCCAAATTTCAGCGAAATTCAAAATATTGAGATTCTTTCAAATGTTCGTCGAAAAATTACTTCACTTTCCACGATTCCGACAGAATCCTGAAGTCTTGCGGTTGCTGGCTATACTGCGGATTTTTCCCTTTCTGATGGGAATAATATCGGATCTGTGATTTATTCTATTAAATCACATTTGACGGATGGCGCGACCAAAGAAATCCATAAAGAAACATTTCTATTGCAGAATTCTGGGAAATTTCTCTCCGGCGCATCGCTTATAAATACTGAAAAAACAACGGATTTGACCGACAAAATTTTGCACGCTTTTCAGACGAAATATCCAAATCAAAAAACGCATGATTTGAATGCGTTGCAACAAAATTTGGTGTCATATTTGACTGAACCACAATTTGCTTTTTCTGGTAAAAATATTCAATTTTTCTTGCCGTCCGAGATTTTTGCTGAAAAAAATGGTGATTTACCAGTTGTGGTAGAAATTGAAATTCCGTACGAAAATTTGAAAGAAAATATTTTCTTGGAGCCAAAAGTTGAGAAAAAAATCCCAGAAAAAAAGACGCAAGCTGGCGTGTCAAGCGATGGGAAAAAATATGTCGCACTCACGTTTGATGATGGTCCGCACAAGGATTTTACCCTTAATTTGCTCGATACACTCAAGGCAAAATGAGTAAAAGCGACATTTTTTATGCTTGGTCAAAATGTTGAGCGCTATCCAGTCGTTGTGCAGCGTGCTCAGAGTGAAGGTCACGAAATCGCGAGTCATTCGTGGGATCATAAGGCGTATAACAAAATGTCAAAACAACAAATGCGTACTGATCAGCAAAAAACTGATTTGGCATTTGAAAATGCGATTCATCAAAAACCAAAATTATTCCGCCCTCCGTATGGTGCGTATGATGAAAATGTAAAAAAAGCAGTCGACAAAACGATTCTTATGTGGTCGGTGGATTCGTTGGATTGGAAAAATCGAAATGTTGAAAAAAATCTTCGTACAGCACTTTCGCAGGTTCATGATGGTGCGATTATTCTATTTCACGATATTCATAAAACTTCGGTTGATACGATTCCTGCGCTTATTGACCGCTTACGAGCGCAGTGATACGAATTTTTGACCGTTTCAGAATTGTACGAAAAATATTATCCAAACGAAACATTTTTGCCGGGACAAGTATGTTTTTCTATGCGTCGTTGTCATTAAAATCGAATAAAATCCTTTCGAGGATTTTATTTTTCCGAAAAAAGTTAAAAATACTTATCAAAAATTTACCTTTTTTAAATATAATATTTAAGGTTACGAAAAATTCTCATTATTTTTTAAATTTTTTATTATGCATACTCTTTTGATTGAAGATACAGTTGCGCTTGCACAAACGGTTGTTCGTTATTTGGCGAATGAAGATATTGCTTGTACGCTTCGTACAGATGGTGAATCTGGTTATATTGAAGCGATTCAAGGAAATTATGATGTAATCATTTTGGATATTTCTCTTCCAAAAATGAGCGGGATTGATGTGTGTCGAAAACTTCGCGCAGAAGGTAATACAACTCCTATTATTATGCTTACTTCGCGAGCAACTCAGGAAGATATTGTCGCAGGACTTGATTATGGTGCGGACGATTATTTAACAAAGCCGTGCGATTACCGAGAATTGGTGGCTCGCATTCGTGCGCTTGGTCGTCGCGGTCAGTCCAATAAATCTACTGAAACCATTAAAATTGGAAAATTGGAAATCGACGCACAGCACCGAATGGTTTATTTTGCTGGACAGGAAATTCATTTTTCAAAGAAAGAATTCGCACTTTTACATTATTTTGCTACACATCGCGGATATCATATTCCAAAATCAGAATTGATGGAAAAAGTTTGGGGAATTTACGATAATTTTGAAGAAGGGAAAGTGGTCGAAGTGTATATCGGATATCTCCGCAAAAAAATTCCTGGAATTATTGAAACACGAAAGGGTTACGGATATGCTATCAAAGAACTTTTTTAATCCATTATGAAGGATTATCTCAAATCGAGTGAGAGAAAGTTGGTCGCAAGTTTTGTAATTGGTGCGCTCATTTTCTTGATGGTTTTTGAAGGAGTTTTCCTCGTTACTCGTTATTTTATTGAAATACAAACACACGAAGAAAATTTCATCAAGGAAACTAATTCACTCGTGAATCATAAGACGATTCTATCACCGCAGGCCGTTTCTTTCGTGATAGGAATTGAAGCGATTCAAACGAATGCTGAAGGGCAAATTCTGAGTTCACAAATTCGAAATTTGACGATTGAAAATATTTCAGATATTTTGGATGAAGATACGCTGGAAGATATTGACGAAAGCTCAAATCATATGGCGTATGCGGATGATTATATTGTACGGCGCGTTCAGCAAAATAATGTTACAACTTTTTTCTTTACACGACCTCGGATCAATCTTCACACGATGCAGCGTGATGCGATTCGATTTTTGTTGCTTGATATACTTTTGATTTTTCCGTTGTGGTTTTTGATGCGTTTTCATATTCGTCGGACGCTTTTGCCAGTTCGTGAAAATATTGATACAATGACACATTTTGTTCACGATGCTGGTCACGAACTCAAGACTCCGCTCGCAATTATTTCTGGAAATTTGCAGATTTTGCGCGATAGCCCGAAGATGGATTATGAGTTGGTCGAAAGTAGTTTGGATACGATCGACGCGATGAATGAGTCTATTAGCGGATTGCTAGAGCTTGCAGACCTCAAAATTCCTGAAAAAAATAAAAAAACGAATATTTTACCAATTATTGAATCTGAAATTTTTCGTGCCAAAAATATCAAAAATGTCACTATTGAAAATAATTTGACGAAGGATTTTTATGTTTCTGCGAGCGAAAAACATCTTTCGATTTTGATTCGAAACTTGCTGGAAAATGCGATAAAATACAATAAAGAAAATGGGCGAGTAATGATTTCTTCTGAGAAAAATATTTTCACCATTCGTGATACGGGGATCGGAATGGCGAAAGATGATATTGATCGAATTTTTGATCGTTTTTATCGAATTAATCAAAATTCTTCGATTGCTGGATCGGGTATTGGCATGACACTTGTTGACAAAATTCTCAAATTGTATGATTGGGATATTAAAATTCAGAGCCAAGTTGACGAATGAACAGAAATTAGAATTATTTTTCCAAAATAAAAACGAGCAATTATAGTTTAATATTTGTACAAAATTTAATAACTTATTTTTATGGTAACAATTTATACAAAAGATTACTGCCCATATTGTGTGCAGGCCAAAAACCT
>CALHQS010000021.1 GCA_938036655.1 uncultured Candidatus Altimarinota bacterium | reverse complement strand
TTCCTAATCCATTCTTGATTTACAATCCAGAAGTGAAAGCAGTCGAAGAATATAACAAGCTTGTTTGTCAGTGGCAAGCACTTGTTCCAGAATTGGAGAAGAAAAACGATGCTCCAACGGTATTTATTCAGCCAATAGGAAGTACGGCAGGAAAGACAATTACTGTCGCAAGCCATGGAATTGTTGATCTAGATGGTATCAAGGATGTACAGTATCTACTCTATAAAGGAAATATATCTAGCGTTTCAGGTGCGCCATATCTTCAGAACACAACTGGTATTTTCCCAAATCTTGATAATGGGGAGTATACTATTCAGACCAAGGCCATGGTGAAAGATGGTTCGACGAGTCAGTTCGTAGAACGCACGAACCCTCATCTTTTGAAACAAAAAGTGAATTTTCAACAGGGATCTGCGTCACCAATTGGTGATTATACATATTATATTACTTCGATTTATGATGATGACTATCATCCATATAAGCGACAAACATCGCCAGCAAGCATGAATCGCAATGTGGTAGCTGATGGGCAAAAAGATGCATTGATTGATTTTAAGGGATATATACCATGAAGAGATTACATCATGATTCCTGTAGATTTTCGATCTCTTGGATATGATCATTGGTCTGATATTAACCCAAGAATAGATACAAGAATTCCTTTGTATACCCAGACGGTTGATATTCCTCGTGAGTTCACAGCCGATGGTCGTCAGTATCGAGTACGATTAACATGGATGGATGGTGAAATTATACCATTTGATGTGCACAATCCAAGGCTTAAGCTAATGAATTATTGGCTTCCAGCCAAACTAGAAACATATGATGTTGAATATCAGTCTTGGGGCCGAAATATTCCATTGAAACAACTTGATGTGAATTCTGGTTTTGGGCCTGATATGAAAGGATTGTTAGTAGCTCAATTTAACTACCCAACGCTCAACGGTGATGGAAAATTTGAAATTCGCCTTATTCCCGGTGTTCTAGATGCGCATTTTAATCAGAAAACTCGTGATTATGCTGGGAAAAATACTGCTGATGAGTTAGAACATCAGTTTGTGTACTTACCAGTCAAAGGACCAGGTGAAACATGGTGGCTCAACAATAATTTGGGGGCTGACTATTCTAATCTTAATTCTCCGCACTTTGACTTCACCAAGCAGGCGGAGAATTGGAATGATGGACATGCTGCGGGTTCACTCTTTCAATGGGGACGGATTCCGGATGGACACGAGCTCGTAACATATCAACAAAACACAGAGCCTCAATTTAAATCCTGATTTGATCGTTGGAATACTAGTCCAACACCCATTCCAAAAGACAGTATTCGATATGAGGGCTTAAATGTGAGAGATACTAACGGTGATGCATATGCATGGTTTGGTGGTGGTGCTTTTAGATGATTTTGGAGTCAACCGTGAGTAAAAGAAGTCCTTGGTGGTAATCCTTCTGATGCATGTCCAGTATGATGGAGTGTGCCATATATTGGTGATTTAAATAATGCGACTAGAAATCATCTTGATTTTAATTCTCCAAACAACACACTGCAGCTGCCGAGTGTAGCGAACTATGTGCAGCGAAGAATGTATGGAAATATAGCAGTATATTGGTCAAATCATCTTTATGGTAATAGATTTACTGATTCGCTCATTCTTGAAAAAGGGCATGTTTCCCATATATCTGGCCGCATCTATATGAACAATGGATGATCAATTCGCTGTATCTATCATTGACGAACACAATAAATAACCTCAAATGAGGTTATTTTTTCTTGCAAAGCCTTTTAAAATCGTTATACTGAAAGTGTGAAAATATTCTATGAAATCCGAAAAAATATCACAACATTCATCGGAAAATTCTTGTAAAATTTGACCAGAAAAAATTTCTCAAAATCCTGAAAAAAATAATTTTCTCATCATTTTTACAATAATCCAAGGCCTCACAGCGGTCGCGGTGATGACTATTTTGTATTTTATTTTTCGTTAATATGACAACATTTTTTTGCCTTCCAGCCTTCGATTTTACCGGAAAAGAACATCAATTCACGATTGCCACTTGTCCAGTCGTTGTGGATCAAAATTCTGAAAAAATTCTTTTACATATGGGAACAAGCACGGGACGATGGCAATTCATCGGTGGGCGCTACGAAGATAATGCTACTTTCCGCGAAAATGCGATTGCACACGGCCAGAAAGAATTGGGCGCAGGAAATCAGATTACGCTCACAGATCCAGAAAATCCTGTGGTTTTGTACGATATTATTGATCTTCATGGATACGAGGAAAAAACGCTTCTCATTCATTATCGAGCGAGTGTTTCTGATGAGGAAAACACTGGAAAAGCAAAGTGGTTTTCACTCGCAGAAATTGAAATTTTAGATGCCAAAAATCAAACTTCTTCGCCAAATGTTCGCATTGTCGCAGAAAAATTTTTAAAAAATTAGTATGAGCATGAATTATTCCGATCTCATCAATGTGCCTTCCTTTGGGAAAAAACGCGAATCCACTTTTTCGGATGATCGCGGGAAAGTGTCTTTTTGGTGTAAAGATTGTAAAAAAATAATTGAGCCCATTCGCCTTCCTCCACAAAAAATTGGGAAAAAATTGCGCGAATACCTCTACGAATGTCCGAATTGTGGCGGACAAAATATCGCCATTGGAACGGAAGAATGACTCAAATCCCACTACGAAAAAAAATAATTCTTCCTTTTTTACAATATGAAAAATCTTTCTCTCATCTCAGATCGTCAGCGAAATTTTGTGGCTGGTGGAATTGTAGTCGCTATTATTGGAACATTTTTGCCAGCAATACGCACGTCATTTGTGTCCGCTTCACTCGCACAAAGTCCGTACGGATTTTGGATTCTTGCTTTGCTCATTCTCGCTTTTGCGTGTATATTTTTTCAGCCAGAAATTATCAAAATTATCAAAAATAAATTTGATAAAGATATTGATTCGAATATTCTTGGCTGGACAACGGCCGCTTTGCTCGGATTTACTTTCATTTGAGTTGTAGGAATTATCCGAGAAATATACGCGACAGTGAGCATGTTTTCTGGATTTTTTCACATTGGAAGTCTGATCGGAATCGGGATTTATGTGGTGCTTTTGGCGACGATTTTTGCAATGGCAAGCCTGTTCTTTTTTGAAAAAGTGGATTCTAGCATCAAAACCGCACAACGAAAAATACAAGAAAACACTGAAAATAACAATTCTGAAAATTCGCCAGAAAAAAACTCTGACGAAAATTCTGAAAAATAATCCCAATCGGGATTTATTTTTTTGTAAAAATGTATTTTTTCCGTACGATGGCGTGGCTTTAAATTTTGTATATGAACCAACAACCGAACACGGGCGAAGTACTTTCCCGAGATCTTGTGCGATCAATTCGCCACCCAAAAGAAAAAAACTTTTTTTCGTGATTTCCTTGATAACAATTTTGATTTTTGGGCTGATTTTTGTGAGAACTTTTTTCCGCAAAGAAATCTATGACGGCGTCAAAGCAGAAGTAATTACAGAATATCAGAATTCGCTTTCAGAAAGCGAAAAACAAAATATTCGGACAATGGACGAAGCCACAATCCTCGAAAAAATCTCAGCCGATGATAAAGAATTGCTCGATTTTTTAGACTCATATTATTATTGGTATATCGTCCTTTGGCTTCCTGTTGCGTTTTTCTTGCTCATGTTGTACCAAATCGGAAAATGTACGGAGAAAATCGTGCAAATGACGTGCTTCTCACCAAAAATCAATATCCGATCGTCTATGAAATATTTGAAGACTTGGCGAGACGCGCAGGATTTGAAAAAATGGATTTGTTTCTTGTTAATGGAAATGGCGCCATCAATGCGTATGCAACATGTGTGCCAGGATATCGCGATTTTGCAGCAGTTTATTCTGATCTTATTGATAGCTGTCTTAAAAAATAATGATCTCAAAACACTTAAAATGGTACTCGGACATATTCGTTACAATCATGTAAAATGGTGGTATAACCTTCTAGCCCTTGTAGAAAATTTTCCTGTTACGAGTTTTTTCTTGAGGAACCCCCTTTCAGCCACGAATACAGTACTGATCAACTCGGTGCAGCATTGGCGGACGATACCACTGGCGAAGATCTAATGATTCTTGCGGCCGGAAAGCGTGCCTACAAAGATATTAATCTCGAAGAATACGAGAAAAATCAGTTCAATGGTGGATTCTTGGTAACTCTTTCTAATGCTTTCTCCGATCAGCCTATCACTGCCTGGCGCATTTGTGCTATCAAGCAAAAACGACATGGTGGAATATTTTTCTCA
>CALHQS010000020.1 GCA_938036655.1 uncultured Candidatus Altimarinota bacterium | reverse complement strand
ATGTTGTGGATGCGACGCAATGACTGGGTGGTCATACGAAAATGCTTCTTGAAAACCTTGATTCAGACGGAATTTGTATCGGAATTGATAGGGATGCGTCGAATATTGCTCTTGCTCATCAGTTTTTAGAAAATTTTGATTCGCACATTTCAGAAAATTCGAGTTTTGCTTATATTAAAGCCATTCTCGAGAAAAATAACTTTCCACATATTGATTTTATTCTGTATGATTTGGGAGTTTCCAGTGCTCATTATGATGATGCTGAACGAGGATTCTCGGTACGATTTAATGGGCCACTAGATATGCGCTTCAATCGCACAACAGGAAAAACGGCTGAAGATTTGGTGATGACACTTTCAGAAGATGAACTTAAGAAGATTTTCTGGGATTATGCTGATGAGAAAAAAGCTATTTTTATTGCTCGCGCCATTGTAGAAGCACGAAAAACTCAAAAAATTGATACGACCGAAAAATTGGTGAACTTGATTCAAAAAGCAAGTTTTGATAAAAAATCACCATTACGAGTTTTTCAAGCCTTGCGAATTGCGGTGAATGATGAGTTTTCTCATATTCTGAGTTCACTTGAGCAGGCCACAGAGAATCTCAGGATTGGCGGACAAATTGCTGTAATCACATTTCATTCGATCGAAGATCGTTTGGTGAAAAATTTTTTCTCACCACTTCTACAAGGACAAATTGATGAAATCACTGGACAAACAATTGTCCCACCAAAATTTAAAAAAGTAAACAAAAAACCAATTGCTCCAAGCGAGGAGGAAATTCACAATAATCCTCGCGCAAGAAGTGCAAAACTTCGAATTTATGAGCGAATTTCCTAATTTCCTCCAATGAATGCTAATGTTTTAGTAGCAAAAAAAGGACATATTCCATTTTTCTCAGAAAGAAAAGTGGCTCGCGAAAATTTTAGATTTTCATATACGCAGACCTTTATTTTGGCAATTTTAGCGATCGGAGGATTGCTTATCTATTATGCCTTTTTGCAAAACCAAAATGCGACGCGTGGCTATAATGTCCGAACATTGCAAGTAGAAATGCGTGCCCTTCAACTCAAAGAAAATTTGCTTGATATCCGTATTGCTGAGGGGCGCTCGATTGATACCGTGATGAATGCTGATATTATCAATCGTATGGAAAATGTTTCTAATTCATCATTTTTGGTACTCAAAGATACACAATTTACTATGAATCACTAATGCCAGAAGCACTCAAAAGACTTATTGACATGATACACTATTTGCCAGGAATTGGCGAAAAAACGGCGGCTAAACTCGCCTTTTTTTTGCTTAAAGCCAATAGTTCGTATGTGAAAAATTTTGCTGAAGCGCTTGGAAAATTACATTCGAGCGTTCAGGAGTGTAGTGAATGTCATGGCCTCACTGATATGGGCTCAAATATTTGTAAAATTTGTTCTGATCATTCTCGTGACAAAAATATTCTTTGTGTCGTCGAAGATTATTTAGATATGCTTTCTATTGAGCGAACCGGAGTATATCGTGGGATGTATTTTGTACTGGGTGGAGCTATTTCACCAATTGCTGGGATTACCCCCGACAAACTGAATTTTGATTCGCTATTTTCTCGAATCACTGAAGAAAATAATATTTCTGAAGTGATTTTAGCGATGAATCCCAATATTGAAGGGGAAGCGACAAAATTGTATATTAAAGAACGAATGCCGCGAGAAGTAACGATTACGCAGCTTTCTAAGGGGCTTCCACATGCTGGCTCGATTGAATATGCGGATGAGATCACTCTTCTTTCTGCCTTTAAATGAAGATGATAAAAACCTCAAATCGAGGTTTATTTTTTCTAAACTTTTAAAACCCAATAAAAAAACAGCCTTTCGGCTGATTTTTTAAAGAGAATTTACATCAAGTTGGATGCTTGGTCCCATCGCATTACAAATGAAAAGAGTTGTAATGAAGTTTGAGCTTCCTTTCACACCAGAAGGACGAGATTCTTTCATAGTTTTTACGAAAAATGCGATATTTTCAGCAAGTTTTTCATTTCCGAAAGAAAGTTTTCCAACGATAGAGTGAACATTTCCTTGTTTGTCATTTTTAAATTCAAAACGACCTTTTGCGATTTCAGAAGCAATCGCGATCAAGTCTTCGCCAACAGTACCAGCTTTTGGATTTGGCATGATACCTTTTGGTCCAAGGATTTTCGCAATTTTACCCATTTTACGCATCATTCCAGGAGTCGCGATAGCGATATCAAAGTCGATGTGTCCCTGAGCAACAGAATCAATCAAATCTTCAGCACCAGCAACAGTTACACCAGCTGCTTTCAATTCTGCTTCGTTTCCAAGATCAGTGAAGGCACCGATTTTCTTAGTTTTACCAGTTCCGTGAGGAAGTGAGATTGTAGAACGAACGATCTGATCAGCCTGACGAGGGTCGATATTCAAATTAAAGTGAATTTCGATTGTTGGGTCAAATTTTACAGTATTTGTTCTTTCGAGAAGATCAACTGCTTCAGAAAGAGTGTAAAGACGACCTTTTTCAATAAGGCTTGCTGCCTGATTGAATTTTTTTCCGTGAACTTTTGCCATAGAAAATAAAAAATAAAAAATAAAGTGGTCCAAGCGTTCGTGAGAACTCCCAATTTTATGGACGCCAATATTATATGATTTTTTTAGAAAAAGCAAATTTATTTTGCATGATTTTCAAAAAATTTTGTACCTGTATCGTGATCGACGCGAATGCGATTCATATCGTAAAAACTCGGATGATTCCAGTCAAAATTTTTCCCAAAATTTGTCGACCAAGCCAGAGAATATCCACATTCCTCGAGAAATTTTTGACTATTTTTTCCGATTTTCCCCATCGGATAAATAAATAAATTCACCGGTTTTTGCACAATTTTTTCCAAATCTTTTTTAGATTGACAAATTTCAGCTTTTTCAATTTTTTCAGAAACACGATTCAGTGGTTGATGGGTCATTGTATGGCTTGCAATCGTGAAAAGAGAATTATCAGAAAGTTGTTTAATTTGCTCGGAATTTACAAACGCCCTATGGTTGGTTTTTGACGAAATAATACCAAAAATAAAGGGGATTTGGTATTTTTCTGCAATGGGAGCCAAATCAGTGAAAGTATCGATCCATCCATCATCTGCGGTAAAAAGCCAAATTTTTTCACCTGGGAAACAATTATTTTTCATTGATTTTTCAAAATCTTCTCCACTCATAAGGCTGATTTTTTTCTGTTTTGCTAATTCGGAGACAATTTTCATATGAGAATCAAAATTTTTCGGCGTTACAGAAAGTGAGTGTGTCACAGGTGCGTCATGAGGATCATCTTCGCGAACATAATGATACATAAATACCTTAATTGTGGGATTTTTGAAGCATTTTTGAGAAGGTTCTGTTTTGGTAATTGGTTGTTGTATTGTGATTTGCGGGTTGTGCCTTGTGTGTGAATAAAAATTTTGAGAACAATGCATCGATGAAAGGCACAATAAAAAATTCAGAATTCAAAACATTATATTATTTTATTTATATATTTGTACAATTATTTAACTATAATTGTCCGTTTATTTGATAATTTCACCAGGAAGGGTAGTGGAATTTGTTCCTAATACACGCCCTGGATAAATAAGGGTGTTGATGCTAGTGTGCGTTCCATCACCAATAATTGCCCCCAGCTTTCGGCGCCCAGTATCCATGAGTTTTCCTTTATTCATCGCGCGAATATTTTTTTCATCGTGACGAAGATTTGCAACTTTTGTTCCTCAGCCAAGATTTACGAAATTTCCAATAACGCTATCGCCAATATAAGATAGATGCGGAATATTTGTATTTTTACCCACATAACTCGCTTTTAATTCAACAAAAGCACCAATTTTTGACTTTTTTTCAATAGTAGAATTCCCACGAATATAGGCATTTGGCCCAATAATCGCATTTTCTCCAATATATACATTCCCTTCAATATAAGTTCCAGATTTGATAACTGCTCATTTTTCAATAAAAATATTTCCGCGAATTGTTACATTTGGTTCAATAATTGCTCATTTATCGATATTTTCTGAGAAATCCCCGACAATTACATCCGTTCCTTTGAGCATATCCCACGGATATCCAATTGTTGTCCATCGTCCCATGGCTTCTACCGCATGATATTTTTCTTGCTGAATATAAAGATCAATCAAATCCGTAATTTCCAATTCTCCACGAGGGGAGAGCGGAATTTTTTTCAAATCATCAAAAATTGTATCATCAAATTTATGAATCCCAATACTCACCAGGTTTCCATAAATATTTTCTCTTGGTTTCTCAATAATTTTAATCACTTTTCCTGTATCATCAACCTGAAAAACGCCAAAATCCTGAGGGTTTTCTACCGATTTACAAAGTGATGCGAAGTCTTGGTGAAGTGAGAGTTTCTGGATATCAGCCGCATCATAGAGGTCATCACCCGAGAGAACGATAAAATCTCCAGAAATTTTCCCATTAAGCGATAAAATGGCTGCACCGGTTCCAGCTTGCTCGATTTGATCAATATAATGAATTTTTTTACCCAAAAAATTATCACCAAAATATTCACTAAATTGTTCTTTTTTGTATTTTACAATGATAAAAATTTCATCAAAAAGATGAATAATTGGATCAATATTGTGTTCAATAAGGGTTTTTCCGCAGATTTTGAGAAGTGGTTTTGGGGTGGTATCCGTGAGTGGTCGCATTCTGGAGCCTTCGCCCGCTGCCATGATGACAAGATTCATACGCTCTAAAAATAATAAAACACCCTCAGAATACACTTTTCTGAGGGTTTGTAAAGAGATTTTTTTAAATTGTGTAAAATGGAAGCGTGAGAAAACTTTTTCCACCAAATTCGCTGGTGAAAATTTTGCCTTCATTGAGGAACATTCCATATTCCACGCGCGTCCCATAAGAATCATAAAAACTCTTCATTGTTTGTGAAATATTTCGTGGGCTTGAAAAACCAACTTCAATCGGAGTGAGTTTATTATTTTCACGATTTTTGAGAACAAAAGCAATTTCTGTTCCAGATTTTTTCTTCCAAAAAAAGATATCGTGCGTGTCTTTTAGTTTTCGTGAAAGTTCGAGGAAAATAAAATTTTCCATCATCGAGGTTTTGGAGTTTCCAAGACCATAAGTTTGGCCCATTGCGCCGCGATAGTATGATAAATCGCTAAAATATATTTTGGAATGTCGTGAAAGCTCTTTTTCAGGATCCTCACCAAATGGTTCAATCATGCGAATAATGTCGTATTTGAGCAATAATTCTGTATATTTTCGAATTTTTCTGCGAGAAAGATTCATGCTTTTAGCAATATAATCTTCCTTAAAAAGCGTGCTCACATTCATGGCGATACTTCCGATAAAATTCTGAAAATCGCCGCGTTCTTTTTCAAATAATTCCTCGCTCATCATCTGGATTTTTTCTGTAAAACCAGGAATTACGTTTTCCGAGTTTTCAATATTTTCCAAAAAACTTCCGCTTTCTAGGTATTGATGCGCCAATCATTCGATGATTTCAAGATTCGAATTTCCTTTCAAAATTTCTCCAATCGCGATTTTTTCATCAAAATGCTCTGCATATTCGCGAAAAGAAATTTCCGGAATCTCAAAAGTGGCGATATCCGATTCTCCATGAAAATCACGCGTTGTGAAAATAATTTTCCCAACAATGGCGTATTTATCAAGCAAATCGATGATTTCGTAAAAATCAAAAATTTCTGTATGAAAAATAATATAATCAAATGTTTGATGTTCATTTTTCTTGAGTGTTGCGAGAATTTTCTTCTTTTCAAACGATGTAATAGTGAGATTATTTTTTTGCAACAAAAAATCGATTTTCTCAATTTCGTACAAAAATCAATTGTTATTTGTTCAAAAATTTCATTTTAGAGCAATATTTGCATCAGGATTTTCTTCCAAAAATACTGCAAAATTACTCACAAGTTCTTGCTGAGAAGGGAACATAGTAAAATCTTATTTTGCTTATTATAGCAGAAAAATCAAAAATGTGCAAATATCAAAGGATTCTTGCGAGTTTTTATCGCGCTTTTTTAAAATTTTTTCGTAAAGAATAAAGACGATTTTCCGTTTTGTTCCCTTAAAATAAGGGATTTTGTTATTTTTCCTTTATTATCGGAGTATCTTGTTTTTTTGAACAAAAAATATATTCAATTTTACTTGTTGTTATGAGATTTCCTCGAAAATATGAGAAAAAATTTCTTCAAAATGATTCAGGATAAAAGTTTTTTGTGAATGAGATAATATTTTTTGAAAAAAACACATGCTTGCTACATTGGCATCAATAAAATTATTTTTGAAATTTCTCTCAGATTGAATGAAAAAAGAAATTTCTTTTTTGGAAATATTTTTGATCCAAGGAAGCATATTTTTCTCGATAATGAGCCAAAGAATTTCTGAATTGTAGCCACTCACAACATCGCGCGGAGTATATATGGTTTGTTCTTTTGCAACGATAACATTGAGAAAACTTTCCAGCATTTCTACAATAAAAAAATTTTCGGGCGTTGGTTTGGTTGTCAGAGTGATAAAATTATAGTATGAAATTTTGTCTGAATGCACCGAAAAGTCAGGAAAAATACTGAGTTCTTTTTCGAAAATCGGAGATTTTTCGTCAAGAATTAAGATATTTTCCTTTGTGTAATATTTTTCTTGATATTTCTTGCATTCCTCAAAAGAAATTTTCTCGACATTTCCATACGAATATTTGGTGTTAAAATATTTTTTCCCAAAAAATTCGAGCGCCTTTTTATAAAATCATTTGTCTGATAATTCGTCCTGAATGCGAACTTTTTCTTTTTCAAAAACATTTTTATCAAGCGGTCAGAGAAGGTGATTGATGAATTTTTTTTGAAAAATTTTATTGTTATTTGGAAGGTGATATTCTGTATATGTCGTGTAGGTATAGCCATTCACATTTTTCCAGAGAAAAGCATTTTCGTTCGGATGAAAAACTGATAATTTTTCATGCTCAATGATGTGGGCAGAATATTCCGAGTTTTTGATATCAGGAGGTGTTGGAATAATAATTATTGTCATAAAAATTATAGAAAACTATAAAAAAGAACAATTATCATTTGATAACTGCTCATTTTTATTAAAATTGTTTCAAGAAACGAATATCTGCGTGCATGAAATATCGCATATCTGGAATTCCATATTTGATCATAACAAGACGATTAAGTCCGAATCCAAAGGCAAAACCAGAGTATTTTTTTGGATCAATACCTCCCTCCTCAAGAACGTGCGGATGAATCAATCCTGCCCCCATAAATTCGATCCAACCAGAACCTTTACAAACGCGACAATTTTTATCATGCCCGCCACAGAATGGACAAGAAAAATCTACTTCCATTCCAGGCTCCACAAATGGAAAATATCCTGGACGCATACGGATTTTTACTTCTTTTCCAAACAAATCAGAAAGCATAGTTGTAATGGTATATTTCAAATTTCCAAGACTAATGTTTTCATCTACTACAACACCTTCCACCTGATAAAATGTATTATCGTGTGTTGCATCCACATCTTCATTGCGGAATACTCGACCTGGAATAATAGCACGAATTGGGGCTTTTTTATTTCGGAAAATAAGATTTTGCATACATGAAGTCTGCGTTGCCAAAACATTTCCGTTTCCTTCAAGCCAAAAAGTATCCTGCATATCACGAGCTGGATGTGTTTTGGGGACGTTTACCGCATCAAAATTGAGATATTCTGTCGTGAGATCGCTTGATTGATAAATATCAAATCCCATTCGCAAAAAACTATCCTCAACCTCTTTTTGGATAATAGTAATCGGATGAAGGCTTCCATTAAAAACGGGTGCAGGCGCTGTCACATCCTCATATTCTTGCTCAATTTTTTCAGCAACTTTGATTTGCTTGATTTGTTCTTTTTTTTCATCAAAAGCGAGATTGAGACGATCACGAAGCGTGTTAGCGAGGGTTCCAATTTCAGAACGTTCCTCACCAGAAAGATTTTTTAGACCCTTCAAAATGTGTGTGAGTGAGCCATTTTTTCCGAGAATCGTATTTTTGTAATCAATGAGTTCGTTTTCAGAAGTCACATTTTCAAGCCCTTCAAGGGCACTTTTTTCAAGATTTTGTAATTCCGTTTTCATAAATTAAATTTTGAGAGGCATAATAAGATGGCGATATTCTTGAGTGGAAGAATTTTCGGTAGCAACGCCGCGAATCACGATAGGGGAGAGAGGATTTTTGTATTCAAAACTCACATAGTCGTCGCGAATCACATTCAACACAGCAAGTAAATAAGTGCTGTTAATTCCAACGGTATCATCTTTTCATTCTACTGTTCCAGAAATCATGCGATTACTTGTTCCCATATCTGTGTCGCCCGTGAAAATTTCAATTTTCCCTTCAACAAGAGAACGAATGCGTACATTGTGATTATTTTTTTGCGCTACCAAATCAACTTGTTTGAGGGCATTGATAAATTCTGTACGCAAAACCGTGCTTTTTGTTTGAAATTCTTTTGGAAAAAAAGCGCTATATTCAGGAAATTTTCCAGAAAGCAGGCGAGAAGTCATTTTTACAGCTCCAATATGAATCAAAATTTGCGATTCTTGCGTAAAAATTTCAACTTCTTTGATATTTTCTGCGTTCATCAAATGCGACAATTCGAGTGCTGTGCGCTTTGGAATAATAATTGGTGGATGTGAAATTGGATTTTTTGGCACCAAAGAATAATCCGACAAACGGAAACTGTCTGTTGAAGCAAAAATCAATTTTTCTCCTGTTGCATTCATATAAATTCCCGCAAGCATCGGACGAACATTGCCCTCGGCAGCAGAAAAAATAGTTTTATCAATTGCACCACGAAAATCTTCTACATTCAAAATAATTGGATTTTCTTCCGCAATCATTGGGATGCTTGGGAATTTTTCTGGATCCATTCCATGAAGCTTGGTTCGGCCACCATTTGTAATAATTGACGCAGCCCCGCCACCTTCATAGTCAAGTGTAATTTCAGGATCTTGTACAAGTGACACATAGGAAAGCAAAAATTTTGCCGAAAGTGTAAATCTTCCAGGATTTTCCACCTCGACACCTTCCTTAACGCTATATTCAATCGACATTTCCAAATTATTTCCCGTAAAAGTAACTTCCTCGTATCCTGCATCAATCATGATATTTTCAAGAATTGGCGAAAGATTGGAAGTGCTCGCAGCTCGACTGGCTGCATCAATGGCTTTTCGGAAAATATCCGTTTTGATTCGAAATCGCATAAAAATCAAGAGAAATAAAATTCTTTCGCTATAGAGTAACGAAAAACAAAAAAAAATCAACTTTTCTCAAGAGTTTTTTTGCGTTTTTGAAAAAAATCAATATACTGCCGAAGATTTTTAATTTTTTTATACTTTGATATGACAGAACTTCATGAAAAAAGTGCTGGTGGTATCGTGTATAGAAAGCGAAATAATACTTTAGAAATTCTTCTTTTGGCTTGGAAAAATGCTCGTGGCGACACAGAATATGTGCTTCCCAAAGGACATATTGAAAATGATGAAACTGCCGCAGAAACCGCCCTGCGTGAGATTTCAGAGGAAACAGGACTAAATACAGAATTTCTGGAGGTTATCAAATTTATGAATACGATCAATTATTCTTTCATAGCTGGTCACATGGAAGGATCGCCGATGATTCATAAAGAAGTTTCACTTTTTCTCGTTCGATATACTGGTAGCGATGAGCCTCGGCCTCGTCGTGAAGAGCGTTTTATTGGTTATAAATGGTTTGAACCAGAACGACTCAAAGATATTTTCATAAAACCTGATGTCTTCGGTTTTATCGAAAAAAATAAACATTTTATGTAATATTATGGAATTCCTTTATAAAAATAATACAATCACTATTTCATCTGAGAAAAAAAATATTATCCTCGAAAAAAATCATGTCGATTTGGATGGCCTTCAGATTGAGTGTGCAGGCGAATATGAAAAATCGGGATTTTTGATGTATGTTCGTGAGGATCAAAAAATTCATTATTATATGTTTCGTGTAGAAGGTTTTTGGATTGGTTATATTCCAGAAATTCCTACCGAAATTGATGCGAAAATTTTTGATTTTTTCGGTCAACTCGATGTTTTGGTGGCACCTTTTTCAAAAACAGAGCAAAAATTCTTGGAACAAATTGAGCCAAAAATGCTTGTAACATTTGCGCCAACTGGTTCTGATTTGGTAGTAGTTTTTGGTGCAGAAGTAGCTTCAGGCTCGACTTATAAACTCAAGTCACAAGACATTTCGCAAGACAAAACTTCGCTCGTTATCTTGCAATAATTATCAAGATGTTTTTCTAAAAATTTCTACTCATTTTTATAAAGTATTATTTAGTAAAATTTTATAAAAATTGTGAGGAAAAATTTTTCCTGAAAAAAAGTTGAGAAAAATTTGATTTTTTTTTGGATTTTTATATACTTCCGTCGAAAAAGTATTTATTTTATGGCGACAGCAACTACTCATTCTCTCGAAACCGCAACTCAAGCGGCACATTCTGGTCCTCATATTCCTGGGATTTCTGGTGATCAGCTCTGGGAAATTGCAGGGATTCCTATTACAAATACGGTTTTTTCGACCTGGATTTTTATGATTGTACTTTTTTGTTTGGTAGCAATTTTCTATACTGCTATTAAAACAAAAGCTTTTCCTCGTCTTAAAAGCATGGGGCTTGACCTCGTGAATCGCCTTGACACCTTTACGACTGAGACGGTGGGTGATAAAAAATATGCGCGACTGTATTTTCCAATGCTCTGAGGATTCTTTGCCTTCATTTTGCTTGCAAACTTCTTTGGATTGATTCTTGATTGGGTTGGGCTTGTAAGCCCTGCATTACATCACTATTTGCGACCATTCAACTCTGATATGGGAACAACTCTTGCGCTCGCGCTCGTAGTGATTATTGTGTGCCATATTGCCGGCATGATGCGAAAAGGTCTTGTTGGTCACTGGAAACATTTTCTCTTTAATTTTTCTGGTCACACAATTATCGAAAAAGTAATCAATGTTCCAGTTGGTTGGATTCACTTTTTGGGAGAATTCTCTCGTGTTTTGTCTCTCTCAGTTCGACTTTTTGCTAATATTTTTGCGGGTGTGGCATTGATTATGGTAATGCAATACCTTGGAAATATGATTGGAATGGGTGGGCTCGGAGGAATCGTTGTTTTGCCTATCTGGTTCTTTGAATTACTTGTGGCTTGTATCCAAGCATTCATCTTCTCGTTGCTT
Organism: uncultured Candidatus Altimarinota bacterium; assembly: GCA_938036655.1. GTDB lineage: Bacteria > Patescibacteriota > Gracilibacteria > BD1-5 > UBA2023 > GN02-873. The sequence goes on along the minus strand of CALHQS010000020.1, from coordinate 6,345 downwards.
TCTTGTATTTATATTAAAGAATCTGTGACACTCATCGAAGGTCACTAATTCTCTAATTTTTGAAAATTTGGCGTGAAAATATTTTGAAAAAAATATTTTCCTCCTGACTTTCAGGGATTTCATTTATTTTTTTTCTTTTTTATTATGGTTGCTCTTGCAAAAGGTCTTGCTCTTCTCGCTCTTATTGGTCCAGCTCTTGCGATTGGTCTTATCGGTAAAAGCGCTATGGAAGCGATTGGTCGTAATCCATCTGCTGCGAAAGAAGTATTTACTCCTATGCTTATGGCTCTTGCGTTTGCGGAACTTCTTGGTCTTCTTGCGTTCCTTTCTCTTTTCCTTCTTACAGCGTAATTCAGCGTAATTTTCGTTTTTCAGCTTATTTAATTGACTTTCTTTTTCTATGGCAGACTTGATTCATGTACCAACGCTTGTGATTCAGGCGATTAATCTTGGTATTATCGTATTTGTACTATGGAAATTCTTTTTCAAGCCGTATTTGGCGTTTCTTGATGTGGAAGCGCAAAAACGCGTAAAACTTGAAGAAGATATTTCATCGAGTGCTCACATTGTTGATACAGCTCGCACAGAAGCTGAAAAAATTCGCGATGATGCTCGTATTGACGCAAAAACGATGGCAAATGAAATCGTAGAAAATGCTCGAAAAGAAGCTGAAACTATTCGAACTGAGGCTGCTACTGAGGCAGAACTTGCTCGAAAAAAAGGATTTGCTGATGTGGAACATGAGCGAAAAGTTCTTGCTGATACTATGAAGCAAAAAGTTCTTGATGTTGCTCTCAAAATGAACGAAAAACTTTTTGGAAAAAATGAAGCAAACGAACAATTTCTCAAAAATTCTCATAAAGATATCAATTTTTAATTATGGTTACTCAAAATCTCAACCAGTACTCTCGAGAAGATTTGGAGAATATTTTGATTGTTTTGAAGGATTATAGAAATTCTCTGAAACAAATCGGAAAACGCTCAGAGCTTGCTCATCCAAAACACAAACAAGCAAAATTTTTTCGAGTAGAACACACAGCAGCGATTTCTCAAGAATTTTTAGAAAAATTTTTTGGTGAAGCGGTGAAAAAATTTTTCCCAGACGCGCCAGAAAATACTGAACGCAGATTTGTTCAGAATGAAAAAATTATCGGAGGAATTCGCGTATTTTATGGAGATGATATGGTGGATTTGTCATTTCAGGATTTTGCTCACACTCTTTAATCCATCTTTATTTCAATATTTAATGCTTTTTTATGTCTCATAATTCTGTAGCACTCGCGGAGGAACTGATCCGTGATATAGAAGCCCGACTTGATAGCGCAGAAATTGCCCCAGAACGCAAAAATTCTGGAGTGGTTTCGTATCTTGGTGATGGAATTGCTAAAGTGGTTGGCCTCTCAGACATTGCATACAACGAAGTGGTAGAATTTGAATCTGGTGCTCGTGGTGTGGCAATGAATCTGGAAGAACACTTTGTTGGTGTGGTGGTACTTTCTGGTTTTTCCACAATTCATGAAGGAATGGTGGCAACAGCGTCTGGAAAAATTCTTGAAATTCCTGTAGGGAAAAATCTTCTTGGACGTGTAGTTGATCCACTTGGAAATCCGATTGATGGACTTGGAGAAATTCAGGCTACTGAATATTATCCATCAGAACGCGTGGCTACAGGTGTGATGAGTCGTAAATCCGTTCATGAGCCATTGGCTACTGGTCTTAAGGCGATTGATGCTTTGGTACCAATTGGTCGTGGGCAGCGCGAATTGATCATTGGTGATCGTCAGACTGGTAAAACACAGGTGGCAATTGATACTATCTTGAACCAAAAGGGAACTGGTGTGAAGTGTATTTATGTAGCTATTGGACAGAAAGATTCTAAAGTGGTTGCAATCACTGAAGAACTTCGTAAAGCTGGGGCTATGGATTATACTATCGTAGTATCTGCTGGTGCTTCATCTCCTGCTGCAATGCAGTGGTTGGCTCCATATGCTGGTGCTGCTATGGGTGAATATTTCATGTTCAACGGGGAACATGCGCTTATTGTATACGATGATTTGACCAAGCACGCAAATGCATATCGTGAAATGTCACTTCTTCTTCGCCGTCCGCCTGGGCGTGAAGCGTATCCTGGTGATGTATTCTACCTTCACTCTCGTCTTTTGGAACGAGCTGCGAAATTGAATGATGACTTGGGAGCTGGTTCTTTGACAGCACTTCCAATTATTGAAACTCAGGCTGGTGATATCTCTGCCTATGTTCCTACGAATGTGATTTCGATTACTGATGGGCAGATTTTCCTAGAATCTGGACTCTTCAATGCTGGTATTAAACCTGCCATTAATGTCGGAAACTCCGTATCTCGTGTGGGTGGTTCTGCTCAGACAAAAGCAATGAAAAAGAATGCTGGTAGCCTCAAATTGACACTTGCTCAGTTCCGAGAACTTGAAGCGTTCTCTCAGTTTGCTTCTGATTTGGATGCTGATACAAAGAAACAATTGGAACGTGGAAAACGCATGGTAGAAATTCTCAAACAAGGAATCTATTCTCCAATCGCATTTGAAAAGCAAACATGTATTATTTTTGCTGGAAACAACGGATATCTTGATGCAATTGCCGTTGATGATGTGTTGGATTATGAAAAAGAATTGTACTTGGCACTTGAACGTGAGGGAACAATTTTGAATGCAATTCGTGAAACAAAAGATTTCTCTGACGAAACAAAAGAATCACTTGTGAAATTCCTTGATGATTTTGCAAAAGTGTTTGGTTCTAAAAAATAATTTTTAATTCATTATGGCTGCTGGAAAAGAGATTAAATCCCGTATTAAAACGGTAAAAAATACTGGAAAAATTACCAAAGCAATGGAGCTTATTTCAACGGTCAAAATGAAAAAAGCTCAAGAAAATGTCCTGCAATTGCGATCATTTGCAATGGCGGCACTTTCGATTTTGAAAACTATTTCAAGTGATGAAAATATTTTCAAAAAATATACTATTGCACCAGATACTCAAAAAGAACTCATCGTTGTAATCGCTTCACAAAAAGGTTTGTGTGGTGGTTACAATGTAAATACTTTCAAAAAAGTAATGGAGTATTTGCGCCGCGAAGATGGTGGATATGCTCGTGATAATGATTTTGTTGTTATTGGAAAGCGTGCTCGTGACTTTATTCTTCGAATGAATCATAATATGATTGCTGATTATTCTGATGAAATTAAGGATCCTGCTACAATTTCAGAAGGGCGATCTGTTGTGCGATTTTTGTTGGACGCGTGGAATTCTGGAAAATATTCTAAAATTTCAATCGTGTATAATCACTATGTTTCAGCCATTTCTCAGCTTCCAGTCGTAAAACCAATTTTTCCATTTCAGGAAAAAGAAATTACAGATTTCTTAAATCGTGTTTCTGGCGACGAGACTCAGAAAGATTCGCATGAAAATATTGACTTCATTATTGAACCAAATCCAGAAACAATTTTGGATTATGTGGTTCCAATGATTTTGGATGCAATGGTATATGAAACCATTCTTGAAGCTCGCGCTTCAGAACATGCTGCTCGCATGGTTGCGATGAAAAATGCAAAAGATGCAGCAAGCAAAAAGGCTGGCGCTTTGACACTCATTTACAACAAGGCACGACAATCAGCTATTACAACAGAGATTACAGAAATTGTCTCTGGAGTGGAATCTATGAAAGAATAATTGTGGTAAAAGCTTTAAAAAATCCTCTTGGTCAGGGGATTTTATTTTTTGTTATAAAATTGACATTTTATGTAATACTATCAATAGTTTTTAGAAATATGTTATAATTGGTGACCACATGAGCCAAAAACCTACTTCTCCATTTCTTCAATCTGTTGCAGAATATGCAGCTTTTAATCGGGCAGAAAAAGAAATTGCGAATTCATTGACACATCAAAGCATTGAGAGAACACAAAATCTTATATATGAACTTCTCACGACGAATCCGGATTTTTATATTTGTAGCAAACAGGACGAAAATTTTTGTAGCAATTTCTATAAGCAACATAGCGAGCATATTCATTATTATAATACATTACTTGGTGGCTTGGAAAGAAAATATAATACATCACAAAATGTGGCTTGGTTTCAAATAATGTGTGCCGATTTTCCTAAAAATACAGAATGATATGCATTCAAAATGTATAAAACACTTGATATTAAGTGGTTGAATGTTTTAAATTTTCATACGATAGATTGGCTATACCGCAGATTGCAGGAAGTAGGGAATTCGTTTCAATCGCGCATTTCTTTTAAAATTCCGAGCAATTTCGTGGCGTTAGCAGCACACAATGATCGTTTGGTTATTCATTTTTCTGATTCGCGTTGTATTTCTGAAATACAAAAAATTCTCGATGAATGGGAAAAAAAGATGGGGGTGCCGATGCTTGAGAGATATTATTTGCGAACTGAGGTAGTAATGGATCAAAAAGGTACTTCTTTTTCAGACTTGATTGCCCGACATTATGCAATGGAATTGGCGACGGGTATGTATTCAGTTTGAGGTATTCTTCGTGGAGCGATAGCCGCTTCCAGTAAACCAGGTCTTATAATGGAGACATCGTCGTAATATTTTGTTGATTAAATGATTTAAAACCCCTTTTCAGGGGATTTTATTTTTGATTTTCATCAGGGTTGTGATATGTGATTTTTTGTGCTTTTGCAAAAGAATAGACCATTCTACGGAGTGAGCGCGCCAGATTCGTGATGCTTTCCATGTCGCTAATAGTGGTTGTCCCCACAACGGTTGATTTCATGAGAAGTTGCTTAAAATTTCCATAATCCATATCAAATTCATCAAGTTTTCGCTTGGAAAGATTCTTCGGTTTTGTACCAATCGGCGTATCAATATATTCCAGCAAAACATCAATTTTATGTAAAAATTCGTAGAGTTGCTTATCCATCGCATCTCCATATTTTTTAACTTCTTTGTGTTCAGAAACGAGTTTTTTCAAATAATCAGCACTTTTGGAATACTGATCACGAATACGCAAACATTCTGTGAGCTGTTCAGCAATAGGCTCAGACATACTTGATTTGGCCATTTTGTTGATATAATCCGTAATGCTAGACCCAAGTTCATCAAGCTTATTAATCTTTGGTAAAACTGTTCATTCTTGATGAAGATAAGAAACGAACCCACGAACTGATGTGATCAACAAATCCCGGAAACGATCCAGCTCTTTGGAAAGCGCCTCAATGGCAAGTGGTGGCATGGATACGAGATTTTCGTCTAAATATTTTGGTTTTTCAATCAAAATATCGTCTTTTGTAAAACATTTTTCCAGAAATCGCGCAATATATTTCGCGAGCGGAATCATGAGGAGTACACCAAGAACATTAAAAAGTGTATGAAAGAGTGCTAATTTGGTAGCATCGGATGAATCCATCTTGAAAAATTCGATGAAAATATCCAAAAATTGTACGAGAAATTGCAAAAGCGCGAACGAAACAATTCCGGCAGTCACATTGAACAAAATATGTGCTGAGGCTGCGCGCTTGGCATTTGCGGTCGCTCCCATGGCTCCATAAATCGCCGTAATCGTACTTCCGATATTCGCACCAATAATCGCCGCCGCCGCAGAAATAATTGGCAAATCTGTTGTCGCAGAAAGTGAAAGAATGAGTGCGGTCGAAACCGTTGAAGATTGTGCCAAAAGCGTAATGACAAGTCCGACTCCCAGGAAAGCCACCGTTGACCACATTCCTAGACTCAAAAGCGGTGTAAAATCAAATAAATTTGATGCTTGGGTAAAGGCTTCTTGGATGAATCCGAGCCCGAGAAACAAAATTCCAAAACCTGACAAAATCCCACCAAATGCGCCAAGTTTTTTCTTAAAAAACATTTGTAAAAACACTCCCGCACCGATCATCGGCATTGCAAAAATTTCTACTTTGATTTTGAGGCCGACGAGCGCCACGAACCAGCCAGTCATACTTGTTCCGACATTTGCTCCAAATAGAAGCCAAAGTGAGTTCGCAAAAGTGAGAATTCCCGCATTGATAAACCCGATTGCAAGGAGTGTTGTTGCAGCGGACGACTGTAAAATAGTGGTCGCAATAAATCCTGATAAAAATCCTTTGAGGCGCGTATTGGTCGTTTTTTCAAGAAATTTTACCAATGTTGGACCTGATGCGGCTTTGAGACCATCCGTCATAAGCATCATCCCAATCAGAAAAAGTCCCACCCCACCAAAAAATATTCCGTACGGAAATTCTTGCATAAAAATTTTTTAAAAAATAATAATTCTATTGTAATGAAAAATTCTCATTTTTGCAAAAAATCATCAAAAATTGACTTCGCTTTTTTCTAAAAATCATTAT
>CALHQS010000019.1 GCA_938036655.1 uncultured Candidatus Altimarinota bacterium | reverse complement strand
CCTTCCTAAGGAAGTACAAATAATCGGCATCACGAAAGATTATAAAAACTTTATTATTTTATCTTACTTATTATGGCAACTTACGAACTAAAAGCAAAACAATATCCAGCTAACATCCAATATTTCATCTATGAATTGGATGAAGACGGAAAGAGAACCGAGAATTATACTTGGCTTGATTATTCTACCGATGGATTGGAATATGAAGAAGACAATTATGAATGGGAAGAAGACCTATATTACACTACTATTGTAGATGAACTTATGAGCGCTCTTGACCGTGCCAATCTTCCTCTTCCTTCTCGCGAAGTTCTTCGCGAACAAGTGAAAGATGTAACGCCACGCCTTGATATCGTTGGTGAGGCGGTTGAAGCGGACGAAGAATAATCTTTAAGCCCACCGAGAGCGGGGCAAAACGCTCTCGAATTTTTATAAAAACTTATTATCTTACATTTTTATTATGACTACTACATCATTTTCATCATCGAATTTCGATATTCCTCATTTTGAATTATCAATTGATGATAATTCTATAAAAAATTATTTTGAAGCCTTATCTAAGGACAAACAAAAAATTATAAAAGATTTTCTATTTGCTATTGATGTAGCAAATGATATTCTCGAAGAGAGAACAAGTAATAATGATTATCATTATAACGACGATGAGTATATTCAGGTTCATTTTGACCTTAAAACCCTCATCAAAGATGTTACTAGATGGGCATTAAACCGACATCTCTTTGGGGATGGATGGTATTCAGCCGAAGTAAAACTATTTTCTAACGATTTTGGGGAATGCCGTAATTGGCATAACTCTTTTGAAAAATCCGATGAAGATTTCTCTTTCGAGGAAGTCGAAAGAGAATATGGAAAAAATATTGGGGAAAATCAATGAGATTTCCTGTTTTACTACGAAAGTGGCACAGGAAATACCACTATTAAATTCTATCAGATAGGAGAGAAAATCGGACTGCACATTTGGTCTGACCCTGACAGATATTCCGCTTGGACTAATGTTTCAGGAATGGGAGCATTTTGTATTGATATTGACTTTTATGAGTTTGGGGGAGAAGAACGCTCATATGGGTTTGTTACCCATTTTAACTCTTATCGTTTATATTCTATATTTGAGACTAATCTAAAAAGTATTGTCGAGGCTAACAATATTTATTCTAATCAATTAGAAGAATGGCGAGAAGAGAACGATATCCAGATGGATAACTAATTTATTTTATTTTTACATTTTATATTATCGAATAATATTTATAACACGCATAACGCGTGTTTTTTTATGCCCAAAATGGGCACCATTTTTATTTATAACTTATGAAAAAACCAGCAAATCATCTCGATCCATCCTCAGCGAATGCTGGGGATTTTTTGTGATTTCAGAAAATGTCAGCACAAGAGCGGGCAATTTTTAAAATTTCTTTCATTCATCCGTGGATGACAAAGGATTTTATTATTTTACTTTTGAAAAAATTTAGCATTTCAGAAATTTCAAAATGACGGATAAGATATGGAGTTTTTGAAATTCGCGTGCGTGAACAATTGGGGAAAAATCATTATCTTTCTTACCATAAAATAAAAATATGAGAAAAAAAGTAGAAAATATCACAACAAAGCTTTCAAACAAGCAAAAAAACCTCGTGCACGAGGTGGTCCAAAATTTGGTGGAAAAAGGTGGAAAGCCAAAGGGGGCAATGCTCAGAGATGCATGATATAGCAAAGCCATGCAAAAGAACCCACAAAAAGTGTTTGAAAATAAAAAAATTTTGCAAGCACTGGAAGCACTGGGGATTGATGATGATTTTTTGGCGCTCAAAAGAAAACAGCACTTGGATGCGCGAAAAATTGAATATAAAAACTTATACATCCAATGGGAAGATTACGAGAAGAACATGCAGGAGTTCGATGAAGAGATTTTGGACGAGTTGCAGGAAGATTTTCCTGGTGCGAGGCTTATCCGCTGTCTGCCGTGGAGAGTAGGTAAAAAAGAATACCTGCGAGCGAAGTTTTCCTACCCCATGTATGATCTCCAACATAAGGCGCTGGATTCGATTCATAAGATTCGTGGGGATTTCGCGCCAATGCAGATTGAGCACAGCGGCAGATTAAGTTTGGCTGATTTATTTTCTGATGATAACGACAATGAATAGCAAGGAAGCATATAAGAAGTTGCGAGATCCATTCATTTTTGTGGAAAAAATCTGGGGGCTAGTGCCGCAAGAGGTACTGCCAGAATACAGAAAACGATTGTATGAGTGCCGCAGAACCGGAAATTTCGAAAAAATGAAACTGGAAATGTTTGAAAAATACGAACGAGGAAAGCATATCACTTGGCAACAAACGGAAATTCTGCGATCCGTATTGTACGCAAGCCTTGGAGCGAAAACGCCAAAAATCAGCATTGCGTCAGGACATGGAATTGGGAAGAGTACGATTGTTGCGATGATAATCTTGTGGTTTTTATTTGTACATCCGTACGCAAAAATAGGATGTACCGCCCCAACGAAAACGCAAATGTACGATGTACTGTGGGCGGAAATCAAGGCGTGGCTTGATAGAATGCCAGAATTCGTGAAAGAATACTACGAATACACGAATGATTATGTACGAATCGTGGAAAGTCCTGAGAACTGGTTTGCGCGTGCAAGAACCGCACGAAAGGAAAGTCCGGAAGCACTTGCGGGGTTGCATGCGGATCATATGCTCATTCTGGCGGATGAGGCAAGTGGTGTAGATGATGAAATTTTTCGTTCTGCGAAATCAGCGCTGACGAATGAAAATACGCTCTTCATAATGATTTCGAATCCAACGAGATTGGAGGGGTATTTTTATGAAAGCCACCATAAACTCAAAAATACTTTTCAAACTTTGAGTTTCAGCAGTGCGGAAAGTCCAGTAGTTTCAAAAAAATTCGTTGATGAAATCATTGCAGAGCATGAAGAGGATTCTGACGAGTACAGAGTGCGTGTGGAGGGAAAATTCCCAGAAGCGGAAAATGTGGATGATAAAGGATTTTTGCCTTTATACAATTTTGAAGTTTTAAAAACTCAAAACAATACATTCGTTGGAGAAATGATAATGGGAATTGATCCAGCTGGCGAGTGACATGATAGCACTATAATCGTTGTTCGAGACAATCATAAAGCTTGGGTAATGGGAGAACTCAAGAAATCCAATGAGCAGGAAATTGCAGAACTCGTGGCAACCATATTGGCGAGCTATCCGTGTAAGACAATTGTGTATGATAACTTCTGAGAAGGTGCAAATCTTGGAATGGAACTGATGAAGCTAGGAATAACAGCAATTGGTGTGAATGTGTGAGACCAGTCGGAGGATAGCAGATATCTCAATGTGCGTGCTGAATTTTTTTGGAAATCGCGCGAATGGTGTAAGGTTGGTGGGGAAGTGTCAGGCGGAATACTGGAAGAACTCCCCGCAATCAAATATAAAAATAACCAAAAAAACAAAATACAAATCATGGGGAAAGAGGAAATGCGACGCCGAGGAATTAAGAGTCCAAACAAGGCAGATGCGTTCATGCTGACATTTTATAAGAATCTAAAAAATGGTGGATTCGAAAAATCTTTACATAAAAATAATCCCCTCTCTACCTCATCAGGAAGAGGAAAACGACAAAATGTGTACTAGGATTTTTACGCAAAAACACAAAAACTATTATTCTGTGGGTAATAGTTTTTTATTATGACGAAAAAAGACGAAACATTCGAGAAACTCTTGGATCAGATTCGCGCGGAAAAAAGCGTATCTGAGGCTTTTGCGTCAAAAAAACACAAAATTTGGCAGAAGCAGTTCAAGCTCCTTTATAATGAGCGGAAAAAAGAAAACATGGTAGGGGATGAAATCAGCTGGACAGTATCTGATACCATTATCTCATCGCTTCAAGATGATAAACTGCTGCACGAATTTGAGCCTACTGAGGCTGGGGATATCGAGGCGTGTGAACTCCTGAATGCAATGATGGAGTATGACTGGAACAAAATCAGGATGGAAGAAGTGAAGGACTTGATGTGTCAATGGACGGTGTATGTGGGACGATGTGTGGTGGATTGTTCAGAAATATCAAAACGAACCAAAACTATTTCTCCAAGGTTCATCAATCCATTTCACGAGTTTGTTGATCCAACGGCGCTCTGTATGCACGGAATCGGAGAAGGCGCTGATGGTTCGGCTCGTTGGTATGGGTATGCACTCACTACTACTCGGGGAAATATAAAAAACCTTGAAACTGAGGAAACAGAAGGACAGCAAGCATACAAGAATCTATCGAACTTCAAGGAAGAATTGAAAGATGGTGAAAATATGCCAGTAACTCTTCTTGTATGGTACACTCGGTTCAATGGGGCGTGTGTGCGAGTGCTTACAGATATCAGAGTAACGAAAATTCTCCAAATCTTGCCAGTAGGGAAAGAATTTCCACTTATTGACGCGAGTGTGGGGGTTGGGCGTGAGTGGTATCCTCGTTCGACGCTCGATATGCTAGAAGACAAGCACCGAACGCGTGCGAGTGTCGCCAATACCGCAAAAGAATTGGTGGACGAAAAACTGACACCAATTGCAATTGCAAAAACTGGTTTTCCTGTTCATCTCTTGGAACAGGCAGAAAGCGGAAGCATTATTGAGGCGGAAAACCCAGAAGGGATTCGATTCTTAGAAAAACAGAGTGTTGCGTCGGAAGCAACTTGGTTGCTCAACATGTTGGATCAGCAGTCGCAGGAAGTGACGGGAATTCCAGAAATCCAGCAGGGAGTACAGATGGATGAACAGAGAACAGCGAGTGAACTTTCAATTTTGTCGTCAGCTTCAAAACGACGATATGGACGAACCGCCAAATGGTTCGCACGAGCGTTCAGAAAATTCTGGGAAATCTGGTACGATGCATATCAGAAATACTGGGACGACGAAATCCATCAGAAAGTGGTCAAAATCTCTGGTGTTTACTGACCAAAATGGCGAAATATTCAGAAAAAAGATATTACACTGATTGCAGATGTGGATATTAGAATTGAGAGCAAGGCGATTAGCGATCAAATGAAGGTACGAAAAGCGAATCAGCTGATTCAGTTCCATCAGGTTGCTATCAATGATCCAAGCTACCAAGTGAAAGAAGGAATTAAGATGATTGGGCGATCGCTCGAACTCTCAACGCAAGACTTAAATTTTCTATTCCCGAAATCCACGGATGAGCTGGAAGCGGAAGAAGAAAATAAGCTCCTGGAACAAAACCTCCTGACGGATGGAAAAAACACGGTGATTTTCGATATTCATCAAGATCACGACGCACATATTCGCGAACATATGAAGGGGGAAATGACGAAAGCGATGGAAGCACATATTGAAATGCACTACCAAGCGAAAATTTTTATCAAAAACAATCCGCAACGAATGGCGGAAATGGGATACATGCAGAATAGCCAAAATCAAGATACAAGAATGATGGCAGCAATGAATCCTATCGAACCATTAGAATATAAAACTCCATTATGACTACCGGAAGCTTAAACCTTATAAACCTTAAACAGCACCCTTGATGGGAAGAGTTCACCAGCAACTTACAATCACTCATTAGTGAAGAATTGATGTTGAAAGTACTGAACGGCACAGAACTGACTGCCGAGGACAAGGCGCGCGCCAGAATCTATCATCGTATGAATGATATTCTTGATTCGATGATTGCAGCAAAAACACAAAAGAAAAAAACGACGGATGTGTATTCATAACTGTTGGAAGGGCAGAAATCTGCCTTTCAAAGAGTTCTGAAACTCTTCGACCGTAGCGATTCTACGAGATTAACTTTTATACACCGTGGGAGATAAAAACACGAGCGTTCCAGAGAACGAAAATACCGCTGAAAACAGCGTGAATGAGGCGAAACCTGATGTCGACTCAAAGGAACAAAAAGCCTCAAATGCCAGCAATGCACGACGACGCATTCGCGAGCGCGAAGCCCGCAAGGCAAATCCTGTAACTTTTGAAAGTGGATTGGAAGCAGAAGATGATGAAATGATTTCCAATTCGCGAGTAGGGAAAATGACAGAAAGTCTGATGGGTAAAGTGGATGAAATGGAGGGTCGACTGGATGCTGACGAAGTCGCACAAGAAGTCAAGAAATTCGTAAATAATCACGATTATAAAGAATACATTGACGAAAATGCGATTGTCGCAAAAGCACTTGACCCAAAATATGCTGATCTCGAATACGAAGATCTTGTATGGCTATCCCTCAAGGACAAAATGCCAGAAATCTATGCCAAAAAGCAACGAGAATCTGAAAAGAAAATTGAAGAAACAGCGTTGCCAAAAAGCAATGGAGGACTGGATAAATCCATAAAAGATATGAGTATGGAAGATTGGCGAAAAGACCGCGAAAAAATCATTGCAGGGCTGAGAACTAATTCTTAACTTTTAGCTTATGCCAATCATTTTTAACTCGAAGGTAGAAATTCCAGATGAAGTATCAAATGTGTACATCAAAGAACATTTGATGATGGAAACTGATGAAATGGTTTTTGAACAGTTTGCAAAAAATCTACCGCTCTCAAACAATAAAGGTTCAATGACTATCCGTGTTCGACGACTGAACACAATTGATCCAGCGATGACGCCACTTACAGAAGGTGTGACGCCAACTGGTTCAAAAATTGCTATCACAAATGTAGATATTCCTGTGAAGCAGTATGGTGATTATACTGGGTATTCAGATATTCTTTCTACAACAAGCTTGGATAATACTATTCTTGACTTGTCGAAAGTAATGGGACAGCAGAAGGGGGAAACAAAGAACAAACTTTGTCGCAATGCTCTTTTGGCTGGTACAAATGTTGTATACGCTGGCGGAAAATTGAACCGCGCAGCATTGACAAGCTCTGATACACTCAATCAGGATTTTCTTGATAAAATTGAGCTAACGATCAAACAGGGGAAAGCGAAACGAGTAACTCGTGCGATTTCCACGACTGATGCAGTATCAATGGAACCAGTAGCACCTGCGTATGTAGGGTTCGTATCACTTAATGGAGCGCTCAAAATCCGTAACCTTGCCAAATTTGTGCCAGTAGAAAAATACGCACAAAACGGAAAAATCTTCAAGAATGAAATTGGGAAGGTGGGAAACATTCGTTTCATTGAAACGAGTGACCTTGAAACTATCGCTGGTGCAACTAAGGTTGAACAGATGGTGGTATTCGGAGAAGAAGCGTACGGACGCGTGGAAACGGGTGTTGGTGGAAATGGACAATTGATTCTTAAAGCGCTTGGAGAGGCTGGGGAAGATCCATTGAACCAGCGTGGTACACTCGGCTGGAAAGATGCACTCGGGTACAAGATTCTCAATGATAAATTCATTGTTCGTGGAGAATTTGCCCAATAAAACAGGGGCTTTTGCCCCTTTTATTCTTAAATAATAACTATGAATTATTCAAAATTGAACAAAACACAACTTTTGGATCTGGCAGCAGAACAAGGACTGGAAGCTGATGAAACAATGAAAATTGAGCAAATCATTGCAATTCTCAAACAAAATACATCAGACGAAACTGAGGAAGTGGAAACTGAGGAAGTAGTGGAAGCACCAAAGGTAGCTATCGCGAAAACTCTGAAAGTCGCAGAGAAGGAAGAAGGACAGGTGTTCGCTGGTATTTATGGGACGGATTCTGAAATTTCAGAAAAGCTTTCACAGGAAGAAACTATCCCTGTCTACATTCCTTTGGACATTGGAGAAGAACAAGGCACACAGCAACCAGTGATTATCAATGGGTATCAGTTCAATATCCTCAAAGGACAAGTGGTGTATTGTCCGAAATCTATTGCGGAAATCGTATCATACGCGCAAATTAAAGTTTCCAATAACGAATTTATTAACCTAGAACAACGATAATATGAAATTCAAGGATCTCGCCAAGCAGGTTCGCTTGCAAGTAGGAGCGGACGAATATACACTCTCGAATGATGACCTCGCAACGCTCTATAATGCAGAAGTGGAAAATTATGCACATTTTGCGGTATTGGCGAATGTCAATGAACATTGGCTCGGTGGGGTCCGAGAATTGACGGTAACTGATGGGAGCGTAGAAATCCCATCAGAAGTTATCCGTATCAATAGGATAGAAGCCTTCATCTCCTGAGAATGGAAGATACTTCAACTGTATAATTTAAACAGAGTACCTACACTCGCTGATGCAGACTTCTTGTCTGTTTATATGGAAAACAGAAAGGCAGGATTTGCAATATTTGGGCGTACTATGTATATGCTCGCTAATGAAGATATAGAGACTATTAGAGTGTACGCTCAAATGTATCCTGACTACATAGAATCAGATATTTTTAATACAGAACACACATTAGAAAAACCTTGAAATAAGGCTGGACTTCCGAGAATTTGGCACAGACTTTTGAAAAATAGAATGGCGATTGCATGGAAGGAATCGAGAGACAAACCGATTCCGCTGACTGGTGGCGAACAACAAATGGCAGGAGACATTCAGACTGCAATGCGTGTCGCTGGAGTGGTAAGTACGAGTAGAATTTATAAATTTGGAAAAAGAAAATTAGAGGATGTGTATGAGGTGGGGCAATACTACAATCCAACTAGTAATACAGAAGCCCTCCTGACTGACACGACCGGTATATTCTTAATGATTTAATATGATTAAAAAAATTAACATACGAAATTTTCCGACTGACGCCAAGCCGACTGCTGGCGATAAAATCCTGATTTTGGACAAAGAAACGAGTAATGCCAAGTGGATTCCTGTGGAAAGTATGCGATGAGATGCAGGCGCGAGCATTGAACGAATGGAAATGCTTCATCAGACGCCTTGACTCTTAACGCTTCGAGCAACACTAACGGATGGTACGCATAGAGATATAGAAGTGCAGATGCCAAAAGGGGAAAAAGGGGAAAAGGGGGAAGGAATAAAGGAAATTCGATCCAAAGAATATGCCGATCATGTAGTAATACAATTTGAATTAGAAAGTGGGCAAATAGAAAATGTGAGAATCCCTAAATGACCTCGTGGGGATGTTTGACCCACCTGACCTCAATGACCCCAAGGAAACGATGGAAACCCTGGGCGAGATGGTGCGCAAGGACAGAAGGGCGAACCCTGAGTAGGTGTAAAAACCATCACTTCAAAAAAATCAGGAAAAACCACTACTGTCACTATTGAGAAAACTGATGGTACTTCACATAATTTCCAACTGCAAGATGGTGCAGATGGAACAGGTGCAGGCGATATGATTAAAGCTAACAATCTCTCTGACCTCACAAATAAAACAGAAGCCAGAAAAAACCTTGATGTGTATGGAAAATCAGAAGTAGACGCAAAAATTCAGAATGCCACGCCAAATATTGATTTGTCAGGGTATGCAAAAAAACAGCATGCACATACTATTGCTGATGTAACCAACCTGCAATTATCACTTGATGGGAAAGCACCAAAAGTACACACGCATACAACAGTAGAAATTACAGACTTGCAAACTAAATTGGATGCAAAACTGGATAAATCAGAGAAAGGACAACCAAATGGAGTTGCTACCCTGAATGCGAATGGTGCTATTGATTCAAAGCATATACCTCCATATCTGGAAAATCCATTAGTATATCAAAATAGAACGAAATTCCCACCAACAGGACGAATTGGGAAACTTTATATGGATGAAGAAACCGGTAATCTCTATGTGTGGAATCAAAATCAGTACAAAGAATATACAGAACACATTGGCCGTACTAAATCTCTTGCTAATGGAACAGACTTGAATGATATCCTAGAAGATGGTTGGTTTGTGTCAGAAACCAATATGAAATCTTCCACTTTGAGGAATGTTCCTGTTCAAAAGGCGTTTACGCTTATGTCTTATAAGGCGGCAGGATTTATCCAGGAACTCATTACTTTTGATGTTACTTCTCGTTGGATACGCAGGTATTATAGCTTTAAAAAAGAATGGTCTGCCTGGCAAGAAGTACCAATAACAAAAGATGATTTTTCTGTTATTAGAGATGTACAATATTTTGACCCCCAAAGCAATAAAGCAAATTCATTTTTTTCGGCGAGAAGTATTGGACATATTCATATGTTTAATGACCAAAGTGATAATATAAAAAGCATTATAATGGGTTTTAACTCGAAAAATATTTTTGATTTCTATTCATTAGATGAAGAGAATAGCAATACCATGCTGTTTACAATATACCCAAATCTTACTTCAAATATAAATCTTAATGATTTAGATAGACCAGGTAGATATTATTGTAAACTAACTGCAAGCGCTAAAACACATTTAAACACCCCTGTCCCACAAGATAAGATGGTGGCGTATTCGTTAGTTGTATACAGAGCGTCTGGTGTCATACAGGTATTAACCTGATATACGGATGATTTTCAATACAGGCGTTATTTCCATAACGGTGTTTGGTCGCCTTGGGTATGTGTTTGGGATAAGGGCGAGAATGGAAGAAAATTACAAACTCCTGTCCTTGCAGATGGTCTTGGCACAAATGCACAAATTAAGGTATTGAATAGTCAAAGTGAATATAATGCTATTGCTGTTAAAGACCCAAACACCCTTTATATTATAAAAGAATAATCTATGGCACTTAAAACTAAAAACATTAAAAATAGACAACTTGTACCAGTTACCGACTGGAAGGCAACCGGTATCTCTATTGACTATAATGAGATGAAAGCCCAGTCAATTATGTCAGGCTATGCCAGCAAGGAAGCAATGGACAACAATGCTGAACCGCTTGATGTCGATGTTCACCAAGCAAAAATCTACTGGTCGCAGGAAGATTTGAGCAAAGAATATCCAGCACAACCAGAACGCCTGAAAGAACTTCTTGAAAAGAAAACTCTAACAGAGGCAGAAAAAGAAGAAAAGCAACGCTTGGAAGAAGGATATCAAGCACAAGTCGACCAATTCCTTGAAACTCCACGAATTGTGATGGACGAAAAACTTATTGTCGCTTTCCATATTCTCGGAGAAGTGCAAAACAAGGTTCATCTTGGAGGAAAAAAGTTCAAGGGCGCAGAAATTCTTCCTGATGCCTTCCCTCCTAAGGCATTGCCACTCTTTCAGAAAGCACAGGATTTAATTGATAAACTGAAATAATATGCCAGTCAACATCTGAACCGCAGGAGTAAAAGAAATATACATTGGAAACCAGAAGGTGAAGGAGGTGTATATTGGTAATCAGAAAGTGTATGGAGCTGTATCGTATAAATATGCATTAGAGTTTAATAATTATAATGATTTAAATGATTTTGATTTATGAAATTCACAAAGAAGGAATTTCATTCTTGAAAATGGAAATTTGAGCTTTGCTTCTAGAAATGGAACAGCAGAAGCACGGTTGTACAGATATTTAGGGAATAGAGAAAAACTGAGTATAAAGGTTAAAATCTGATATTGAATGATTAAATTAACGGATAGTAATGGTTTTATTTTTTCGATGTATAGTGAAGATTCACTATTACGAATAGGTACAGGATACCAACACTACTATCTCAGTGGTTCATACAAAGACCAATGGCTTACATTCAATGTAGAAAGAAATAGTTCAAAATACACAATAGAAGTTTTTGATGAAAATTCTGAAAAAAAGGTATCATATAGTTTTTTAAATTACGATGTATATTATCCAAGGCTTCATTTCTATTCTTGAAGTACTTCCTCATCTCTGATTGATTATATTCGTTTCGAATAATTTTATGAAATACACAACCGCCGTAGCACTCCACCAAAACGGCTCTCTCATTAAGCAGTCCAATACAAATAAATGGATTGTGGAAAATA
>CALHQS010000018.1 GCA_938036655.1 uncultured Candidatus Altimarinota bacterium | reverse complement strand
GTATTTTTGGCTAAAAATAATTTTTACAATGGACTTACTTTTCACAGAGTTATACAAAATGTTCTTATACAAGGAGGAGATCCCCTTGGGAACGGAACTGGAGGAACAGGATATACAGTTAATGATGAAATTTCGGATTGGCTGAGTTTTGAAAATGCAGGAATGCTTGCTATGGCAAATAGTGGAGAAAACACAAACAGCAGTCAGTTTTTCTTAACAATGTCTCCTCTTTCACAGCTGGATGGTAAACATACAATTATAGGAGAAACAAAATCCAGACAGGATTTAAGTGTTGTAAGGGTAATTAGACCGGAAGATAAAATATTGAGTATCGAAATCAAAGGCAGAAAAATAGATGATTTCTTAAATTATTTTGCTTATGAAACTGCTCAATGGGAGGCTGCAATGAAAGCTGCACAGCAGCAATAATATATAACTCAATAACTTCTAATGAAGAATTTTATAAATCATGAATAGTCAGGATTAAAAAAATACTTGTTAGAAGTTTTTTTTAAGAAAGTGGATTTTGTTTTAAACACTTTTAATACAGAAAAAATTTATAAAAAACTTGCAAAAATTTTTATTTAGAATATATATTACCTATGAAGCAAAAAGAAAAATTTTTTTCCAAAAAGACTTTGGTACAATTTCTTGCAATTGTTATTACTTTCACATTTGGTATGATGTGAATTGCAATATCAACCTACTATAATCTTTCAGCAGATAGCATTGCTGGGATAAAAATATTTATTATCATTGCTCTTCTTATTATTCACTCCTATTCTGTGAAAAAATTAGGAGATAATAGACTTTCAGGAGTTTTCCTTTTTGCAATGATTCTTGCTATTATAGTTACGCATTTTAATATGAATACATTCCATGTATAATAATCATTTTCATTTTTCAGTTCTTGTAGGAACTATTATTGTTGTTATATGTTTGTTAGTAGGATTGGTGCAATGGATTATTTCATTTTTTTAGTATGAAAGAACGAGACAAAAATATTTTACGATGGATTGGTTTTATTCCAGTTTCCTTAATCGCAGGGGCTTTGGCTATGACTATACTGAATTATTTTATTATCCTTGGGAATAAAGCAGTCGTTCTTGGGCTTCCTGAATTTTTAGGGTGAAAGACTTTGTTTTTATTTATGATAGATTGGTTTTGTGTTCCTGGGGTTGTAACTGCCTGAGTTCTTATTGCAATTATTGTAGCTCAAGAAATCGCACCAAACGAAAAAGTAGCTCTTTATGTAATGTGAGCATTACTAATGGGTGTATGTGTTATATTTGGGTATCTACATCAACAATCTTGAAGCTCCCAATTGGCTCTTTGATATTTTATATCTATACCACTTTTGCTTTGATATTTAAAAAACACGGACTAATCCGTGTTTTTATTTTTGAATTTTTTGCGAAGCTCTTTGGATATCAAACCATTATCCCAGAGGTCTTTCAGTTCACTTTCAGTCATTTTTTCCATGTGGAGTAATTTTTCATCATTTGAACTTGCGTGATAAAATCTCTGAACATTCTGATTATCCTTATAGGTTCGCATAATATAGAAATCCTTTTTAAATTCCTCAAATCGGCGTTTTTGTTTGTCATCCATTCGATGCCCACCCATTCTATCTTTGACAGCATTGACAATTAGAGTAGCACGCCCAAATCCACTATCCTTTTCCCATTCATCCATTGCGAATTTCATGATGTCCGATTTTTCTTGACGCCATTCTGACTGTTCAGCGTTTTTTTCGTATTTCACACGATCAGCCTCTGATATTTCTACTCATTTGTTGAAATAATCATTGATATCATTCCAGATTTCCACGCCCAAAGCTCGTGTTTCTGCTTCTTTTTCAGGATTTCGAGAAAGTACCAAATATTCTTCAATTCGGTTGTCAATTTCCTGAATTCGTGTTTTTTTCGCTGTGTATTCCACCATCTGATTTTCAGTTAGTGGTAGGAGTCCTTTTCGTCCAGAAATAAGCATCTGCTCTACCTCATCCTTTTCAGTTTTAAATCGTTCCATCATTCGCCCAGACATGAAGAATCGTTTTTGTTTAAGACTTGATAGAGGATTCATTGCAGTATCCGTACCAGTTACATACCCCACTGCTCGACCAAAATGTCCTTTTAACAAATGATCAATTTGAATCGGCGACAATACGCCAGCCTGTCCAGTCCACTTTGCAAATACAGAAGTTCCATCATGATATCGGAATTGTACTGGTAGCTTCTGCATATAACTACTTTCAAGGTCTCGTACTTTTGGAAATGTAGTTTTATTAAAGCCAACTTCCAGTATTGGTTTGATAATCTGTGGAATCCAAGAAATTGCCGCTTTAAATGGTTCAGTTGGATTAAGTTGGTCAGGAAGCCAAGAAGTAAGTGTGCTAACATATTCTTTCATAGAATAATTCGCACCCTTCTGGTCATATAGCATCATCCCAATCATCGCCCCAACTGTCCCCAATTCTTGGGAAAGTGGGATTTTTACAAATTCCCCATTTCATTTTGGCAGGAATAAATATTGCCCAAATTGTGACGGCTCCATATCAAGCAATGCTTGTTTGGTCTCATCATCTGCCATACTTATCGCCAGAGCCATTGTAGCTACTATAAGTGCAGTAGCAGAAAGATACACATTGCGGATTCGTTTTCTTCCCAGTGATGTTTTATTGGTTCTCATATACTGAGAAACACCCTGAATAGTTGCATTTAAGAATGGTACGGAACGAATAAAACCTCGCCCAAATGTATTGCTCATAAGCCTTCCTTGATGATGAAACGGTGCTGTGAGCTGTCCTGCGTCTTCTAGTGCCTCCCATTGTGTTTTCCCATTCTCTCGTGCGAGTACATATTCTTGCATACGGGTAGCAATTTCTGAAACATTGGCAGGAACGCCCAACAAATCTGCTGCTTGCATTGCTTTTTCTCATGTCCATTTAGCACTATTTTTAAGATTTTGTACCCACTTTTTGAGTCCTTCTGTCTCCTTTTTAACTCCTGATAAATACTCCAACATATCTCCCCCATGTGCCAGCGCCCAATCTCCTCTTGTTTGATGTCCTGCAAGAGCTATATACTCGCGCATATACTCCCAAGTTTTTCCTCGGCGTTTCGTGGCAATCTTGTAGATGGATTGTACTTGATCAATAAGTGGTTTGTATCCATTCTTCGTATGAGTTACCGCAGACCACTGATCACGGATGAGGTTGATAGTAGCAAATGGAGTATATAAGCCAGTAGTGCCCTTCACAAACGCTCCCGTTGCATTCGTAACAAATCTTTCGAGATCTCCTCGTTTTTCTGGGCGGAACACACTTCTTAGTACTTCTACCAAATCACTACTCAATACCATTGCCTGCGGTTTTCCATCTACATATTTTGTGATGATATTTTCATCCATATTCAGAGGCTTACCATCAGGAGTGGTATATGTTACCTTTCCGTTAATAGGAGTTTCCACAGCGTTGATAGCCTGTGCAAATTGTGGAAATTCTGTCATCAGATCATACACTCGGTTTACTGTGAGTTGCTGATACCCCTTTCGTATGGTCTCAATATGGTTAGCAATCGCCCCAACAAGTGGATTGACGATTTCGGCAGTACCACCATCACGCCCTTTGAGTTGTCGCATTTTTGGAACAGAAAATCATGAAATTTGCAATTGTCCATTGAGTTGCCCAATAATACCATCATCCAGCACACGACGCATTGGTGCATATCAGTAGCTATTTTTCAGAGCCTTATAGTGTTCGTTACTAATAAGCCCTACATTGTGCTGTAATTCTACATCCTGACGGAGCATGTCATCAAACTTTTTGGACCACTTCGCGAATTGCATTTTATACTGATTATGCACACTTTCTACTGTTTTTCTGGAAAGAATACTTTCGTTCGCTTTAAGATACCCTATTACATCGTTGCGACGCTTTGTGAGTCGCTCTTTATCTTCCCCATCTTCCATTTTTTTCAGACGAGCATTTATTCTGTCCAGTCGTTCGTATTGCCCAACCTGATCTCGTGCAATTAAGAAATAAGAAAACTCATCAATTTTCCCTGCTTTCCCAATTTCTGCGATCAGCGACCCCCAGTTATAGTCAAACTTTTTTTCGAGTTCCAGTTTATCATTAAAATGCCAAAATTCTTGCTGTTTTGTGTATTTTTTGTTCGCAACCGTCGCCCCCAAATCAATTCCCACATGCTCAATATTTCGCAAAATTCGATTATTGATAGCCTTGCTCGCATACAAGAGATTATCGACATCGAGTTTATTTTTTGCCTGTCGTTGCAGTTTCGCAAATGGCACTACCACATCTGCCATCATCTGCTCTATTTTTTCTCCAAAAGTCAAAAAAGTTTTAAAGCCATTATTTTTCTGATCATCATTGACAACCGCTCCGATTTTATCCAAATCACTCAATCCATGGTATTCTCGTACAATTCTGTCCATTTCCTCATTGAGCAATTTTTGCATAGGATGTGGATTGTCTACAAAGGTTTCCACCAATAACGGAAATTTTTGACGAATAGTTTTTGGCATCATCAGGTATTTTTCCTGAATCATTGCATATCATTCATGTATTCTTCGCTGATATATTTCCTCCGTACTCGCTCACGGATACATTTCATAATATGCTCGTTCCAATTCACTCGCAATTTGCGGGTCATCTTGCTTAGATCGTACCACCCCATTTCGTATATCCACCACATGCGAAAGCTCATGTGTTACCGTATCAATATCATTTATGGACTGAATCGCAATATTTTCAGATTCTGGATAGAATGTGCCTGTTGAACCCTTTTGTACATATCGTGTATAATATGTATCCAGTTTTTGGATGACTTCACGGATACTATCTGCCAGCTTAAAATTTTCTGTTTTGAGAGTTTCACGCTGTTCAGCATTTCCAATTCACTCTTTTTTGTAAATTTCCTCACGATTATCTACTGGTTTTTCTTCTTTTGGCTTTTCATCTTTTTGCGGTTTTTCATCTTTTCGGAAAGTTGGTATGTTTTTATTGAAGGTCAAAACTTTTTCTGATTCTTCAGGAGCTTTTACTTTATTGTTTTCTTCCCACTCCTTTTCTAATTGTTCTGGAGTTTTTACTCCTATGCTTTCGTCAGATTCTCCATATGGAGTTCTGGACATATCATAATAGGGTACGCCATCAAATTCTGATTCTTCATTTACTTCATACCCCAATCCTTCATAAAAATCTCTCAATTGTTCAGCTTCAATTGCATCAGACTGCGGATATGCTCAGAGTTCAATTCTATCTACCCCCTCATTATCAGCGATTTGCTCAGCTTTTTTCATGAGTTTTGTCCCAATTCCTTTGCGTGGGGTTTTTGCTTCCACTATATCGATGATCATTATAGTCTCATCATCTTCTCGATCGATAGAAAATTTTAGTTCTCCATCTTCAAGCTTAATAGTAGCACCAGTCAGTTTTCCTTCCCACTTTCTTTCATCCACGATTTGGAAAGTGTGATACTTAATATATTCATCTTTTGAAAGATTTTTATTCTCTTTACTCGGAGTTCGCTTTCCTTTATTTTCTCTATTTTTTTGAGAGAATGTGTTTATATCTCCAAAAATTTCTTTATGTGCACCTGGTCGATACAAATATTCTTCACCCAGTGGCTCATCCTTATTATCAAGTATATCCCCAAGGCGTACTTGTTTTTCTATTACATGACCCATTCCAGCATAAAGTTGCGCCAACTGTTTATTTGTCGTAATAAAATCGCCTGGATTTATTTGTTTTTGAATTTTAGGTGCTCCCCTATATACAGTAATCACTGTGTGAGGAGATTTATTCATGTTATTAGCAAGGGTGGTTATATTGTCTCAAAGGGTTGCACTTGCTCGTTTTTCAGGCTCATACTTAGTAAATACTGTGCCAGTAGGATTGATAGAATTGAGTATAGAATTATCTTTTTTTATACTAAAATAATTTATATTATCTCAATGATCTATAATATTTTTCTTTATTTTCGTATCTTCTTTTTTAATGAAAGGAGTAATGATTTCTTCTATTTTTGAAATAATGCTTGGAGAATTTTTATCAAACATTGAGAGTTTTAATTCGCGACGAATATCGCCCGATGTTACATTCCCAATTTGTTTTGCTTTTTCTATGAGGCTGTTAATCTCCTTTTCATATTTTATTTCAATATCATCTTGAAATCATTCTACTGTGCTCTTCTTAAACGCAGCAAATTTTTCCTCCGCATCCTTAGCAACCTGTTTTGCAGTGTTTACGCGTTCTTCTTTTTCATGTACTGAGTGAACGCTGTCAGCATTCCGATCAAGTCCTCTTCAAATGCTTCTTGTTCTTCCTCACTCAGGCTTTTGTACCATTCAAGCATTTCTTCTGCTTGTTGTTCGTGGAAGTC
>CALHQS010000017.1 GCA_938036655.1 uncultured Candidatus Altimarinota bacterium | reverse complement strand
ATCACCAGGCCCCACCCAAAATGGAATTTCCTCTTCGTCTTCCAAATTTTCTAGGTTTTTCTGAGGATTTTTGGGTCAAAGTTTTTCTTTGAAAAAATCCCAAATCGTCATGAACGGAAAGAGAAAATAGTAGCCAAACAATTCTTCAATATCACGATATTTTTGTTTTTTCGCAAGATATATTGCTCCTGAAATGAAAATCTGTGCATACAAAAAAGTATACAATATCAAAGCACCAAGAAATTTATCAAAATAAAAAGTATGAAAAGTATGATTTGAATTCCAGTTAAAATATATGAATTTTCAAGTATAAAAATATGATAGTATGAAAAGTATGAAATTACTAACT
Organism: uncultured Candidatus Altimarinota bacterium; assembly: GCA_938036655.1. Taxonomy (GTDB): domain Bacteria; phylum Patescibacteriota; class Gracilibacteria; order BD1-5; family UBA2023; genus GN02-873. The sequence continues at coordinate 3,784 of CALHQS010000017.1, read as the reverse complement.
ATAAAAATAACAAAAATTTCATCAGGAATTTCCATGAAAAAGATATCATAGAAAATATACACTATCGTGATAAATCCGAGAAAAATCAAAAAGAAAAAAGCAATACTTGGAAATGCGAGACGAAAAACCTCCAAACCAGCATACCCCATCAATAAAAACACTACACCCATTGAAAGTTCCAAAATCGGGTACCTCCAAGGAATTTTTGTTTTGCAATGCTTACATTTTCCTCATTGCAAAAGAAATGAAAATACGGGGATAAGTTCGCTTGTACCAAGTATATGCTTACAGTGTGGGCACGCGCTTCGCCCCATCAAAATACCATCTTCTTTATTTTTCCAGCGACTGATCAAAACGCTTGAAAAACTCCCAAAAAGAAGCCCAAAAATAAACAAACTACTATATAAAAATGTCAATTCCATATCTTAGAGAAAAGTAGAGAGTGAAAAGAGGTTCGATTTTTCGATAATTTCTTTGTGGTGAGATTGAAGCGGTTGTACCTTCAGAATGCGATCAAGTGGCGTTTCAGTAATTTTCTGATACATATATCGCAAAACCGCATCTTCTTGGAAAAAATCTGGATTTAGCGAACCAAGATGCTTAAAAATCCGCATTTGTAAAAGCTGACAACAATCAAGAGAAATGGAATCTCCCATGATTCGCAAAACCCCTTCATAATCAGAAAAAATCTGTGACGCACTCTCTTCGGAAGCTACACAAAATCTGAGCGTTTTGATCAAGGAAAGAAATGAAAAAAGGGAATTATAATTCCACTTTTTGTGAATCAAATAAAGTTTAGTATCAATACTTTTGATATAATTCATCGAATTTTCTCGGCGCACAACAACACGGGCGATGTCTCCAATATCAACGCCCGTAATCTGTTTTTTGTGCCACAAAGTGATTTTTCCGTATTCCTTGGTGAGCACAACAATACGAATCTGTTTTTCTCGAAGAATATTTTTCTCGAGAATAATCGCATCAAAAGTATACATTATTTCACTGTCAGAGAAAATTTTCCGTCTTTAATCTGGAATTGTGCTTCAAAAATTCCTTTTTCCGTCGAAATATACATCTGTCCATCGCGTGGAACGGACAAATCCACTACATCGCCGTCAGACTGAATCTGAACCTGTGCAATATATGTGAGAGAATTAATGTCTTGAAACTGACGAGAATTTGGCTGAAAAATCCAAATAGTACGACCATTTCGAACATACACATATGAAAGCTTATCATTCGCGATAATCTGTGAAGAGGCTTCGTTATCAATCTTCCATGCGCCAGGAATCTTGTTCAGTGTGAGAGAAGTAAGTCCTTTGTCATTCGTGGAAACAAAACGATTGATTTTACCATCTTCTGTAAGAATGTAAAATCCGCCATCAACGGCAATATCAAGAATTTTGGAAGTCGTCAATGCTGTAAGACTATTTGTTTTTTGAGAAAAGCCATTCGCACTTGGACGATATCGATAAATCTGATTTTGTTCAGCATTTACCGCATAAATATTTCCATTGAAAGATTTAATCTTGGAACCAAGTTCCCAAGTCCCCTGTCCTGTCACAGAAACATATGTTGCATTGTTCTGGCGAAGTGTCATCATACGAGTCGCGGCTGACACGATGTATGGAGTTCCGGCATCATTGATAGTAGCAGCTACCGCGCTATCATTCTGTGGATATGTCTGAATAGTTGGCAACGCAGAGCCACGAACATAATCAGAAATAATTCCTGTTTTTCCAATCAACAAGAGCTTGTTGTTCACCTCAAAAGTGGCAACTGGCACAAATCCTGTCTCTCCAAATGGAACAAGTGATTCTGACTTGGCTAAATCGATCGTCTCAATGCCGTAAACTTCTTTTTTGAGCGCATCAATATCGCCCTGAATCGTCTGCACATCTGGCAAATACTTTTGCGCATCACGAAGTTCCGCAAGAAGTGTCTCGGCTTGTTGCATATTGGTTGTGAAGGCATCAGGATTTCCTGTTAATTTTCGACTTTCTTCCACAAGAGTTTTTGCCTGTTGAACCTTTTCAGCGAAAGCATCGCCAGAAATTCCTGTTGTGAGGGCACCACCAATCGCCGACAACAACATATAAACCAGAATAAAAATCAGAATAATTCCGACTGCCAAAAAGCTATATTTTTGCTTTTCGTTCGCACCTAAATCAACGGAGTCGATTTTTTCTTTGGCTTTTTTCCAGATTGGCAATTCTTTAATTTTGAGAGCCACATCCTTCCCCTTTTCTTTGATCAAATCGAGTTGGCCGCGCCCACGCTGTCGAGGTTGTTGAGGCACATTTTTGAAAGAATGTGCGATTCGCACCAAATGAAACGGAATACTGATTTCTCGAGAAAAAATTGTTTTGGCAACCTCAGAAAATTCTACTGAATTCATCGCAGAAAATTCGAACAAAAATTCATTCCCAAGAACTTCGAGCGCATCCTGATTGGAAATATAAATCGCTGCATTGCGAGATACTTCACCCGCCGTAAGCGTATGAAAATCAAATCGCCCAGATTCTGGAATCGCAATCGGTGTGATATCGTCACCTTCTACGAGATATGCCGTCGCATTTCCAATCGTGGAAATCGTGAGCATATTATTTCTCAAAAGCGAAACAGCCACAGAAATATCTACCAAATCTTGTGGCTCCAAGTTACGAATAAAACGATTATAATTTTCCGTCAAAAAAGTAAAATCCGTATCATCTTCGGAAGTATTCCACTCCACTGAAGAAATCGTCTCCAAAAGATGATCTTCCAAAATACTGATAATATTTTCCTTTCCGCCCTCTATCGTGAGCGTGAGTGTCACACCAAGTCGTGGAGAAAGAACATGCGTGCGAAGTTTTGTATTGCCGTCAAGATCGCGCTTAATGGGAATAACCTGTATCATATCGTAATTTTTGTAAATTGTGAAATTTTAGAGAGAACCGAGCATTCCGAGAGCATCTTCGGCATCTTGTTTGGAAGTGTCTTCTTTTTCCGCTTCTGCAATTTTTTCTTTTGCTTTTTTGGATTGAAGGGCCTGCCATTGAATCAAATGCTTTTCATTGAGCGCTTTTACATCTTCCTGGAATTGCAAATCCAATTTTTCAATTTCAATTTTTTCTGTCATCAAAATATTAAACAAACGATCGATCTGTTCATTCGTCATAGAAGGCAAAATATCAAGCCAATATTGCTTCTGAGCATTGTCGATAGATTCGCTATTCAAAATGAGATCAATAAGCTCTGGAAAGCGCACCTGAAGTTCTTCGAGAACAGTGAAAGTAAAATTGTTGTGAGTAATTTGTGCCATAAAAATGAAAATACAAATAATGTGAACATTGTATGAAAAGTTGTCATTTTAGCAAATAAATTTTGCGTTTGTATAGAGTTTTTGACTTGCTTTTCTCTGGATTTTCTTTATAGTTTGAAAAATTTCCAAAAAATCTGAAAAAAATTTATGAAAAAATTATTGAGACAATATTTAGCATTTTTGGCAAGGATTTTAATCCGACAAAAAAAGCCATTCGTGATTGGCGTGACAGGAACGGCCGGAAAAACGACTGTAACCAGCTTTGTTGTGCAATTTTTACAACAAGAATTCGGCGATGACGCGGTAGAATTTTCTCGATATCATTATAATGGAGAATTTGGCTTACCACTGACGATTATCGGTGCAAAAACAGGCGGGAAAAATCTATTCAAATGGGCATGGGTGTTTTGCATTTTTGTGAAAAAATTATTTCAAAAATATCCAAAATTTTTGGTGCTCGAATACGGAATTGACACGCCG
>CALHQS010000016.1 GCA_938036655.1 uncultured Candidatus Altimarinota bacterium | reverse complement strand
TAAACAAAAGCAGGATTATATTGCTTTTCATCAAGCGTATGGGCTTCGAGCAGTACACGCATTTGTTTTTTTGGTTTTTCTGCAAAATTGAGCGTTACATATTCATCAATCTGTTCGTCAAATTTGAAGGAAATAAAATACAATTTTTCTGCCTCAAATTCTGTTTTCCAATAATCAATAAAATCACGCTTTTCTTGTTCATTGAAACTAATATAATCAAGTTTTTCTTGGAAAAATTTTTCCACATCACGACCGCGAATCTGCCAGCCCTCGTGATTGAATGTATAGTTTGGCACCACCGCGGAATAGTACAAATATTGATCAGCAATTTTCTGATGATTGACGCTCAGATGAGAAAAAGCATCAGCCGAAAAATTCCAAGTATTTACGCTTGTAAAATCTGGAATAATTTTAGTGAAAAATCCACCCTTTGGAAAATCAATACGCAAAGTGTTATTGCGATTTTTTACATCATATACATATACGAGCGGCTTGCAAAGTTCCGCAGTTGTAAAGGCTTTATATTTTTCAGTTGTATACAGCGCGTACAAATCGTCTTTGATGTTTTTGACACGATAAATCGGCATCATGTTTGGGGAAAAATCCTTGAGCTCAATCGCATCATAAGAATCCTCTGTATTTTTCCCAAGCTTCAAGAAGAACTCCTGATCCATATCAGATCTTTCGTCACTATATGATTGATGTTTGAGAATTTTTTTCGTCACCTCTTCATCAAGCAAATCGCCATTTTGAGCAATTTTCTGAGCAGGAATATTGGCATGAATCAAGCCAAACGCCTGTGGCATCGAAGCCTTATAATAAAAGGTAATTTCTGGAATTTCTGTAAATTGAATTCAGTAATATGTGTATGTCCCAAAATGAACTGATTCATCAAGTTCAGACTTTAGATGTCGTGAAAAATCTGACCATAACGAAACAGGCTCCAGTGCTCCAAGTGATGGCGTATCATCATTTCCGTATTTAATACTGTGCGCTTGTTCTTCAACTGCTGGAACATCTTTCCAATCAACAAACTCAAATTTCAAATTCCCATACGAAAATTCCTTGGGATAATTCGGAAGATAAGAGTCCAAATCAGCAACAGATTGTCCTGAAGTCGCATCAAAAAAATGAAGTTCAGAAGATTTTCCACCACAACCAAAACCATTCACTGAGTGAATCAAGAGATTCTGAAAAAGTGTGTAACCAGTCCCCGTGGAAAACGGACCCTCTTCACCATGTACAGTAATTGCTGTTTGCTTGTTACGATTAACAACCGTTGAAATATAGGAATTTGGGACATCTTCATATTTTTCATCGATTGCCTCCAAAAATCCATCATCATTGATAGTAAATTTCCACTCCGTTACATACTCACTTTTCTCTTCATCTCATTCTGTCCAAAGTTTTTGAACTTGCATACTTTTGCCATCCTTTTCAACAAATGGTTTTGTCTTGTCGACGCAAATCTCCTTGAAACAAATTGTTTTTTCGTTTTCTTGAATCAACGAAATCGCTCCAGAATGAGAAGATCCATCGCTGGATTGTGTACTACCAGTCAAATTTTCTGTTTGTTCCACGCTCCCCATCAGGTTTTCCTGATTTGTCTGAGGATTTTGTCAGCATGCTGTGAGCAATGAAAGCATCACGAAAAAAATCACAATTTTTCTCATAGCAAAAAATTAAAGATACACTTTCAATATATATATTCTCTTACAAAATGCAAACAATTTTTCTATTGCATATTTTTGCAATAATAATTATCTCACTATTATTTAAAATTTTTGCAATAAATAATTTTTAAAATATTTGTGATTTTTCGCAATAAAAAAAATCCGACTGAGTCGAATTCTAAAATTTTTTATTTTCCAAATTTTCTTTTTCGTTCTGCAAAACTTTCAAAACATTTTTGCAATTCTGCTTCATCAAATGCTGGCCAATTTTTTTCTGAGAAAAAATATTCTGCATAGGGGCTCTGAAAAAGAAAAAATCCCGAATGGCGAATATGTCAGCCTGTTCGAACAATCAAATCCACAGGCGGAAATTTCCCCGTTTCGAGGCAAGAAAAAATATCTTCGCGTGTAATATTTTGCATATCACGCCCCTCTTTTGCAAGATCGCAAACCGCGCGCGCAATTTCCTCTTGTCCGCCATATCCAATCGCAAAAACCGCATCCATACGAGAATTATTTTCCGTCGCAATCTCGGCGCGCTCGATCGCATCAGCACAATCTTTTCGCAACAATCGTCTATCTCCCACAAAATGCAGGCGAACATTTTTTTCATTGGCCTGAGTAATCAGCTTATCGATACCATCCGTCAACAAATCGAACAAATATTTTACTTCAAGCACGGATCGTTCGCGAATATTATCATCAGAAAGCGCCCAAAAACTCGCAACCTCTACGCCGCGAGCCAAGCATCCATCGATAATATTCTCAATATTGTCATATCATTTTTTATGTCATTCAAACTGTGCAATCTCTTGTTCTCGTGCCCAAGTTCGGTTACCATCCATGATAAATCCAATATGTCGCATACAAAAATTGGTTAAAATATGCGAGCATTGTAAACAAAAAACACAGAAAGTCAAAATACGATTTTCAAAAAAAGGTTGTGTTTTTGGATAAATATGCTACAATGTTGCCATGTCGAGTTCCTGACGGCTCCTGAAAGTACGAAGTTTGATGTTACCGACAATTTTATTTTTTTACTCTATATTATTATGAGTAGACTTTTTGTGGGTAATGTCCCATTTCGTGTTTCTCCTGAAGAACTTCGCGCTGAATTTGAAGCAGTAGCTCCTGTAAACGATTTTTTCTGGCCTATGGATCGTGAAACTGGTCGTAAAAAAGGTTTCTGTTTCGTTGATGTTGCTGATGAAGATATGGAAAAAGTAATCGAAGCAATGCACGGAAAGGAAGTTGGTGGTCGCGAATTGGCCGTTAACGAAGCTCGTCCTCGTGAAGAAGCATAAAAAATTCCCCATTTGGGGATTTTTTATTGTTCAAGAAATTTTTTCTCTTCCTCGGCGCGTTTGATTTCAAGAGCTTGTTGAATCGTTGCTTCATCAAAACCTCCATCATCACGAAGAGTTTGTTCCACGATTTTCAGATATTCATCAATCGCTTCAGCTTGTTCAGGAGTTAATTTTTTTATTTCAACAACTTCGACATTCTGAGCCTGCTCAGTCGGAGTATTTTCCGCAACCTGAGAGCCGCACGATGCCAACGGAAGAAGCAATACTACCAAAGCAACCAATTTTTTCATACACAAAAAGTAAATAATTATTGAGATTATTATAATATTCTCGCGGAAAAATCAAATTTTTTATAAAATAAAAAACCGGAAATTAAAAAATTTCTGGTTTTTTTGTGAGTGAATCTTTGAGAGATTGTTCCAAAACATGCCCCACTTCGAGCACTTTTTCTTCACCAAGCACTGGCCCAAGAATCTGAATTCCCACAGGCATTTCTCGTTTTTCGACATCAGACGAAGCAGTATATCCAACAGGAATTACCAACCCAGGAAGTCCTGCGAGTGACGCTGGAACCGTGAAAACATCTTCCATGTACGCAGCCATTGGATCATCACCCTTTTCTCCAATTTTCCAAGCCACCGTCGGCGCAGTTGGAGTGACGATAACATCGACTTTTTCAAAAGCTTTTCGAAAATCTTCACGAATCAATTCACGAACCAGAGATGCCTTCTGATAATACTCCTCATATGATCCAGCCGACAATACAAATGAGCCCACAAGCGATCGGCGCTGAACTTCTTTTCCAAGAAGTGCTGATCGATTCGCAGTAATATCGTTCCCATTTTCTACTTTTTCACCAAAACGAAGTCCATCATAACGAGCCATATTGGTTGCCACTTCCGCCGGACAAATGATATAATACACAGAAATTCCTTCTTTTGTATGTGGAAGTGAGATATCAACAATTTCTGCACCCAAATCTCGCATTTTTTCAATAGTTTTCTCAATATTTTTACGAACGCCCGCTTCAATTCCATCAGCAAAATATTCCTGAGGAACCCCAACCTTCAATCCATCAAGACGAGTCTTTGACCAAATATCTGGATTGAGTTTTACCGGTTCTGTAAGCGAAGTCGCATCTTTTGGATCATGGCCAGCCGTCGCTTCATAGAGCCATCCCGAGTCGCGCACTGTTTTGGTAAAATACCCAGGACAATCAAGGCTCGAGGCCATTGCAATCACACCTGCGCGAGAATTACGCCCATATCCAGGCTTAAAACCAACTATACCACACATACTCGCTGGCTGACGGATGGACCCACCTGTATCGGTTCCGAGTGCTGCTGGTACCAACCCGGCGGCCACTGCTGCAGCCGACCCAGATGATGAACCACCAGGAATGCGACTCGTATCCCACGGATTTTTAGTAGGGCCAAAAGCTGAGTTTTCACCACTTCCACCCATCGCAAATTCGTCCAAATTGGTTTTTCCAAAAGCGACAAATCCAGATTTTTTCATTCGTTCTGTCACAGTCGATTCATACGGTGGTACGAAATTTTCAAGCATTTTGGAAGCAGCAGTTGTTCGAACTCCCACTTCACAGAACAAATCTTTCACCGCTACAGGCAATCCTGATATCTCAGTTTTTGCTTCTGGAAGCATAATATATGCCCCAAGTGTATCGTTGTATTTTTCTGAACGAGCACGAAAATAGTCATAAATCTCCTGATATGTCGCCTTACCCGAGCACACCACTTCATCCAGTTCGATAAGGGAAAAATCTTTAAATTCCATAAAAATAAATTACAATGCGATAAATATATTCAAAAAATGAAAAAATTCAAGAAATATTCGTTTAAAAAGCAAAAACCTCTCAAAATTTTGAGAGGTTTTTATTATTGCAAATTTTTGTAATAATATTTTTATTGCAAATATTAGCATTAGTGAGTTTCACGAACCTTGATGTGCAGCTCTCGAAGTTGCATTTCATCAACTTCAGTTGGAGCATTCATCATCACATCTTCTGCTTTTCCAGATTTTGGAAATGCATAAATTTCACGAATATTGGTTTCATCGCGAAGAATCATCAAGAGCCGATCAAATCCAAACGCAAATCCTCCGTGTGGCGGAACACCATATTGGAACGCCGTATACATCGCACCAAATTTTTCCTTCACTTCAGCTTCACCCTTTCCAACAATTTCAAAAGCTTTCACGAGTGCATTCACATCGTGGTTTCGGATTGATCCAGAAAGCACCTCATAACCATTACACGCAAGATCATACTGCGCGCCATAAATCGTGAGTGGATCAGGATTTCCATCGAAAGCCTCCACGCCACCATGAGGCATTGAGAATGGATTATGTTCAAAATCGTACGAACCATCATCTTTCTGCTCATACATTGGAAAATCTGTCACCCAACAGAAAGCAATTTCGTTTTTATCAACCAAATCAAATCGATCACGACACGCGATACGAACGCCACCAAGCACTTTACAAGCAGTTTTGTGCTCACCCGCGCCAAAGAAAATCATATCACCCGCTTTTGGAGACAATTTTTCTTCGAGCGCCTTTAATTCTGTTTCTCCAAAAAATTTCAAAATTGGTGAACGAGGCCCCTCTTCTTCGTAAATAATATACGCGAGCCCTCCGGCACCAAGCGATTTTGCTAATTCAGTCAAAGAATCAATTTCTGAACGAGACAAAATTTTATTTTCCAATTTCATAGCCTTGATTACGCCGCCTTCAGCTACAGTTTTTGCAAAAAGTGAAAAATCAGAATTTTCAAATTCGGCCGTGAAGTCTTCAAAATGCATATCAAAGCGAATATCTGGCTTATCGGAACCATACAAATCAAGCGCTTCGTGATGCGTCAAGCGACGGAATTTTCCATTTTCAGCCAATCCTACAAGTTTTTTGTCAGAAATATTGGCAATCAAATCGCGAGAAAAATTCTCCGCCACCTCAAAAACATCTTCCTGTTCAACAAACGACATTTCACAGTCGATTTGATAAAATTCACAAGAATGGCGATCAGCACGAGGATCCTCGTCACGGAAACATGGCGCAATTTGAAAATATTTATCCAAACCGCCCACCATCAAAAGCTGTTTGTATTGCTGCGGGGCCTGTGGAAGCGCATAAAATTTTCCATGGTGCAAACGAGACGGAATAAGATAATCTCGCGCACCTTCTGGTGATGAAGCCGTAAAAAGTGGCGTCTGAACCTCGATAAATCCTTTTTCTGTGAACCAATCGCGAGTATATTTGTTCATCATCGCGCGGTAAGCAATTTTATCAAAAACAGATTTTCGACGCAAATCAAGATAGCGATATTTGAGACGAATATCTTCGCTCGCACCTGTATGCTCAGAAACTTCGAACGGCGGAACGTCTGATTTTGAAAGAATTTTCGCTTCATGAATAATCACTTCAATTTCCCCAGTCGCAATATTTTTATTTCCCTGACCTTCTGGACGAGTACGAACAACTCCCGTCAACTTCACTACATATTCGGAGCGGAAAGTATCAGCAATCTGCCAAGCATCCTGATTGTGAGACGGATCAAAAACCGTCTGAGTGATTCCATAACGATCGCGAAGATCGATAAAAATCAATCCACCATGATCACGGCGATTAGCCACCCAACCAGAAAGTGTTACGGTTTGTCCAATATTTGAGGCGTTCAATTCGCCAGCAGTATGAGTTCTGTGCATAATATAAAAGTTAAAATCTTGTTATCGGGCTTACAAAAAAATTAAAAAAATTTTTAATGCCATAATTAAATATAAAATATTTCATTATTACAAATATTTATAATAATATACTGGAAAGAAGAATAATTGCCGCTATTTTTGCATTGATCGCTACACCCGTTCATTATCACTCAGGGTTTTTCAATTTTCATCTTGCCAAGCGA
>CALHQS010000015.1 GCA_938036655.1 uncultured Candidatus Altimarinota bacterium | reverse complement strand
GCGAATGAAGTCGTTTGCCACGATCAAATCGGCACCTTTTTTCCTTTTTCTGTTCTTTTTTCCAAAACCGCAACTCACCGAAAAAACGCTTTTGTTACTCAATATTCCAGATTTTATCACGGACGAACTTTTTAAAACACCACTCTATACGACACTGATTTTACTCGTTGTAATGGGAATTGCGTATCTTGTATATCGCTCAATTTTTGCATTGCACTATTTATTTTTGGAGCGAACGACCGTCAGACGCGCCTTTAAATCGTCATTTTTACTCACCAAACAAATCGGCTACCGAAAAATGTTCAGTTCATTTTTGAAAAATTTTTTCTGGATAATGCTTTTTGTTTTGCCTATTATTGCGATTGGATTCGTATTTTCGCGATTTGTGCGCGGTTTGGAGCCATATATCGGAAAAGTGATTTGGATTGTGTCGGACTGGATCAATTCCGGGATGGAATTTTTGTTTATTGGGCTTACTGGTGCGATTTTCTTGGCTGGATTGACGATTACGTATATTCGGCATTCTGGATTTCAGCAAAAACATTTTGAAAGTCGATTTTATTTTTTGAAAGAAAATCCCGAATTTACACCGCGCTGGAAAAATGTGAAAACATTTTTTGTGAAAAAATATTGGATCATTGTGTCGGTAGTTTTGCTCATTCTGTCGCCATTTTTTGTCAAAATTATTTTGGATGCCAAGTATATTAATCCGTCAAAATTTGTGTCGAATCCGATTGTTATTTCGCATCGTGGAGTTTCGGAAAATGGATTTGTAGAAAATACGCTTGAAGGCATTGTGGAAGCCAAAAAACAAGGCGCCAATTTGGTAGAAATTGATGTGTATGAGAATAGGGATGGGACGCTCATTTTGTCACATGACTCGAGTTTTAAGCGATTGGCTAGTGATTCTCGCTCTATTGCTGAACTCGGCGATGATGATATTAAAAAAATTATTTTGCCGAATAATCAAAAAATTCCGACGCTTGAAGAAGTTTTGCAAGCAGCCAAGGAACACGATATTGCTTTGCTGATCGAGCCAAAAACGCATGGTCAGGAAAAAAATCTTCCCGAAACTTTGGTCAAATTACTCAATCAATATGATATGGTGGGGAAAACTTCCATTCATTCGTTCAATATAGACCTTCTCAAAAAAATTAAAAAAATGCAACCGCATTTACAAGTGGGGCTTCTGATCTTTGGTGGATACGGTCATTTTGGGATTACGGAAGTTGATTTTTTCTCGCTTCAGGAGCGGGTTGTGACGCCACGAACGATTCGAAATATTCATAATTTTGAGAAAAAGATTTTTGTCTGGACACTCAATGATGCCGACAAAGTTGAGCATTATATGAAGCTCGGTGTAGACGGAATTATCACGGATTATGTGCCAGCAATTCAGACCAAAAAAGAGCAAATTCGCAAGATTTATGACGAATCGTCCACGATCAAATTTCGGCTTTTTGGCATCGAAATTTCGCCATCCAAAATTCTCAAATCATGGAGTGGATTTTTTTCAAAATAAACAATCGGTTGGTTGTTTATTTTTTTGTTGTTTTTATTATGAAATAATATTGCAAAAATATATAGTAAAAATTTGCAAAAATATATAGTTTGAATATACTCATTTTATGAGTAAAAATAATAAAATAATTT
>CALHQS010000014.1 GCA_938036655.1 uncultured Candidatus Altimarinota bacterium | reverse complement strand
GTGTTGACGAGTTTTCATAAGATTATTGTATGATTTTTTTGATTTTTGCAACAAAAAAATTGAAAAAACTTTTGACAATATTTAGTGTTTTGAATAAAGTTGTTAGCACAATATATTTGATTTTTTCAAATATTTGCAATAAGGGATTTTCGCTTCATTATAGGGAAAATTTCCTTTTTTCAAATTTATTTTTTAAATTTTAGAGTATGCCTCCGTATCAGATTGAGAAGCGCAACGGCGAATTGGAAATTTTTGACCGCAAGCGCATTGAAAATGCTATTTTACAAGCTGCCGCGAGCGTGGGTGAGTCCGATACGGATTTTGTGTCGACGATGGTGGATGCGATTGTGAATGAGATTGACAGCGAATTTACCGAAAAAAATTGCCTTGTCGGTGTCGAAGAAGTGCAGGATATCGTCGAAAAACATTTAGTGAAGCACAACAAATTTGATATGGCGAAACACTATATTTTGTACCGAAAGGAACGCCAGTCTGAACGCGAAAATGTGGCTCGCAAACTCGTGGCAGAATTTGAAAAAAATAAACTCAAAGTTACAAAATCTGACGGACGAAAAGAGCTTTTTGATATCGCAAAAATTGAGAAAATTTTTAATTTTGCGGTGCAAGGTTTGGAAAATTTTTGTGCCTTCGAAGAATTGGTGGAAGCGTTCAAGAAAAATATTGTTGAGGATATCAAAACCAAGGATATTATGAAACTGCTCATCAAGACGTGTATCGACCTTGTGAGTGTAGAAAACACTCACTGGGAGCAGGTTGCTGGGCGTTTCGCGCTTTTTGATCTCTACAAACAAGCAGGAAAAAATCGTGGAATTTCTTTCGATGAAATCTATACCGGCCAGAGTTATTTGGATTTTTTCAAAACATATCTTGAAGAAGGCTTGTATTACAAAAATTTCTTGGAATATTATACCGAAGACGAAATCCGCCAAGCTGGTGAATATATCGCCAAAAATGGGAAAAATCAGGATTTAGCATACGGATACACAACGGTTTTGTCGCTTTCTAAGCGCTATTTACTCAATCCAAATAAAGTCGTTCGCGAACTTCCACAGGAACTCTATATGTCCGTGGCGCTTTTTTATGCGATTCCAGAAAAAAAGGAAAATCGCCTGGATTTTGCCTTTAAAGTCTACGATTATACGAGTTCGCAGAAAATTTCTCTCGCAACGCCGGCACTCAATAACCCTCGAACGAACTGGCATCAGCTCGCAAGTTGTTTTAAAATCAATGTTTCTGATGATTTGCGTGGAATCTATCACGCGATTGAAAATATTGCGCAGATTTCCAAATTTGGCGGCGGTGTGGGCGTGTACCTCGGACATATTCGCTCGCAAGCATCGATGATTCGTTGAATTAAGGGTGCGGCTGGTGGTGTAGCGCCGTGGATCAAGGTTATCAACGATACGGCCATTGCTGTGAATCAGCTCGGACAGCGTCTTGGTGCGGTTTCGGTGACGCTTGATGTTTTTCATCGTGATATTTATGATTTTCTTGAACTACAAACCGAAACGGGTGATATTCGCTCCAAAAGTTTCGATATTTTTCCAGCGATTTCGGTGCCAGATTTGTTCATGAAACGCGTAGAAAATAATGAAAATTGGACGCTTTTTGATCCGCATG
>CALHQS010000013.1 GCA_938036655.1 uncultured Candidatus Altimarinota bacterium | reverse complement strand
ATTTGGATGCAATGAAAAACACGATTTTACCAAAAATTGCGGAAGCCGAAAAGAAAAACGGTCAGGTTTTATGGCCGCTTCGTGTAGCGCTTTCTGGCGAACAATTTTCTCCGGGCGCGTTCGAAATTGCGTATATTCTCGGAAAAGATGAAACGCTTGCGCGCGTTAAAAAATATTTATAATTATGAATTATATTCTTCTCAAAGAGATTATTTCTTCGATTGTTGCGACTTTTCGTTGTCAGCATTGTGGCGAGAAACCGCATGAAAATCGCATTTTTATCAAGAAGGCTGATGGAAAAAGTTTGGAACTTTCCTATCATTGTCCGGCTTGTCAGACGAAGGCGATTTTGTCGGCACAATTGGGTGAGATGCGCCCAGAATTTCTCAAAACAACACAATGACGCGAAATGTTGCAAAAATTCTTGGATTCTAAACAAAAAATCAATAAAAATCCAGAACCAACGATTTCATCAGAAGAAATTCTCAACATCGAAAATATTCTCTCCAAAAATACTACCGTAAATGACCTGATCAATGGCGAACAAAATTCTTAAAATCTTATTGCAAATTTTTTCAATAGTGATTATTTTGGCGGTTTTGTATATTTTGTCAGTATTTTTCTTTCCAGATTTTGCTGATAAATATGGGAATTCTGATATTAATGCAAAAATTCGCAATATCAAAAATATGGCTTTTAGTATTTCTTTGCCTGACGGCTCTCTTAATCTTCCTTTTTAATATGGCTGATAATTTTACTTCTCGACGCATCGAATCTCGTCGCCAAAATAATGCTCGCACTGATCAGAAAAAATCTCCGATTGTTGGGATTTTGGTTGGTATTTTTGTAATATTTTTTAGTCTCTATTTGTATGTAAGCGGGACGGGAAATATTACAATTCCGGCGGGAGATTTTACGGTAGCGTCTGGTGAGACGGTTGCGAGTCTCAATCATTCACAAAAATTAGGCATCGCTGACTGGCGTTACAAGTTGTATGTGAAATTTTTTGCACCAGAGGTGACTATTAAGGCGGGGGATTATCGCACGACTGAGGCGATGACACTCGATAATTTTCTCAAAAATGGCCTCAAACAAACAATTGTAAAGGACAACGAAATTTCTATTACGCTTTTGCCGGGCTGGAATATTTGGGATTTTGACGCTTATTTTGCAGAAAAAGGAATTTTGAATGCAGGGGATTTTGTGAAAACTGCCAAAGATAATCTTGCACAATATCAATCAGATTATAAATTTTTGGCGAACGCAACGAGTCTAGAAGGATTTTTGATGCCTGACACGTACCGAATTTATCGTAATTCTTCGGCGGACGCAATTATTCGCAAATTGCTCAATGGATTTCAGTCAAAAATTTCTGAGGATTACCTCGCTCTCAATAAAGAAAAAGCCTACCAAACACTCATTCTTGCGTCTATCGTGGAGCGAGAAGAATGAAATGCAAAAAATCGTCCAATTGTGGCAGGAATTCTTGCAAAACGCGTTCGTGAAGGCATTGCAATGGGGGCTGATGCGACGGTTTGTTATGGTTTTCAAAAAACTTTTTCAGAATGTACACCGTCATTTATTGCGAACGTGATCAACGATCATTCCAATATTTATAACACACGAAAAACACTTGGATACCCACCAACGCCGATTTCCGCGATTTCTGTAAGCGCCTGGAATGCGGCGCTCAATCCTGAAAATTCTGCGTATTATTACTATTTACATGACAATGATGGCGTGATTCATTACGCGAAAACAAACGCCGAGCACAATGCCAACGTTCAAAAATATTTACGATAAAATAAAATTTCCCATTTTGGGATTTTTTATTTATCAATAATCTATACGAGAAAACAAATTTTTTGTTTCGCAACGTGATTTTTGGATTTTATTTGCAAATAACGGGCTTTTCTGCTACAATGGGACGGATATTTATTTTTCCTTATGAAACTGTTTAACATTACCGATATTTTCAATAATATTGTAACGATGAGTCCTGAGACGCTGGAAGCGTTTCATGATACGCTGAAAAAGCATTTTAAAAAACTTAAAGTGAACAAAGATCTTGATAATCTCAAGGTTTTGCGTAACCGAATTCTGACGATTTTGGATAATAATGCGCGAAAATTCAGCGATACAGAACTCAAAAAAGTTTCCAAGCTTCGAAAATTGCTTCACAAAATGAACGAGGATATCGAAATTATGGAGCAGGAAATTGCCGAACCAATTGAGTTGGTTGATGTTGTGCGCGAAATTCACAATAAATACAAGCCGACAGAAAAACTTTCAGAAAAAGAAAAAGGGAAATATGTCCTCGTGAAAATGAAAAAAGATACGATTTCGTACGAGGAAGAATTGGTTCGATTGCAGTTGGAATTGGTAAAATTGCAGCGATATCTGATACAAACTGGCAAAAAATTGCTGATTATTTTCGAAGGACGAGATGCGGCAGGGAAGGGCGGAACCATCAAGCGTTTTACAGAAATGTTGAATCCTCGCCAACATCGTGTAGTAGCCCTTCAGAAGCCGAGTGATATTGAGCGCGGGCAATGGTATTTTCAGCGATACATTGCACACTTGCCAAATGCTGGTGAAATGGTGTTTTTTGATCGTTCGTGGTACAATCGTGCGGGTGTGGAGCCAGTAATGGGTTTTGTAGGAAAGCGCGATTATGAACATTTTATGAATGAAGTGCCGACATTTGAAAAATTGCTCGTTGGCGCGAATACAAAAATCGTAAAATTTTATTTCTCGGTGAGCAAATACGAACAAGCAAAACGATTTGAAGAACGCCGAACGAACCCACTCAAACAATACAAATTGTCGCCTGTGGATCAGTTTTCTCAGCAATTGTGGGACAAATATACGCTTGCAGAATATCACAATTTTACGCGCACGCACTCGAGTTATGCGCCGTGGATTATCGTTCATAGCGACGATAAAAAACAGGCTCGTCTCAATGCCATCAAATATATTCTTTCCCTTTACAAATATCCTGACAAAATTGATGAAAAATATTTGCAAATCGAGGAAGGTGAAGTGGAAACTGGGCTTGAACGCGCGCGAACTCTCAAAAAAGAAATTAATGAAGACAAAACATTGTTTGACTAAAAAATCCCATTTTTGGGATTTTTCTTTTTATTTTTGCATTCGCATTGACTAAAAATTGATTATATTTTCAATTTTTTTCTTATTGCAAAAATAGTAATTATTTCAAACGCATAATATTTCCCCTTCAATAAGCCAATAATTATTGCAAAAATTTGCAATAGATTAAATTTTTAGAATTTTTTAAAAAATAATCACGAATTCTCATTTTACTTTTCCGGGATTTTCTTTGAAAAAATTTCGTACTTCAGAAATGTTTCCACGCGTGAATTCTTCAAATTTTTTCGTAATTTCGCGCGCCACCACAATGGGTGTTTCGCTTCCAAAATATTCTTCAAACTCGGAGAGTGTTTTTTCGATGCGGTGTACTGATTCGTATACAACGGTTGTATATTCGCGATTTTGCAGTTTTTTGAGCATGGTTTGGCGCCCTTTTTTGATGGGCAAAAACCCAAGATAGGTGTATTGATGTGTGTCAAATCCGCTCGCCACAAGCGCAGAAAGTACGGCAGAAGCCCCCGGAATTGGTTCAACAGCAAGCCCGGCCTCGATTGCTTTTTTGATGAGAATAAAGCCTGGATCGCTGATCCCTGGTGTTCCAGCATCAGACACAAGCGCCACATGTTTGCCTTCGAGAAGCAAGTCAATCACTTTATCAATTTTTGAAAATCCAGAATGCGAATGAAACGACATCAGGCGACCACCATTTTCAATTTCATAAAATTTGAGAAGTTGACCAGTGACGCGAGTATCTTCGCACGCTATAAAATCCGCTTCTTTGAGAATACGAAGCGCGCGAAGTGTGATATCTTCGAGGTTGCCAATGGGTGTAGAAACGATTGAAAGCATAATTTTTTCGATATTGTATGCAGAAAAATTTTTTTGTAAAATAAAAATCCTCGAAAGAAGATTTTTTTTTATTCGAATTTGTGGAAAAAATATTTTGATTCGAATTATTTTCTGAAGTATTTTGTGTTTGAGTTGTTTGAATATTTGATCGAGTATTTTTAAAAGCGCCGAGCGGAAAAGCTACTCCCACAAAAATCAAAAATGCACCAATCAAAGCGATTGCAACGACCGTTCCATTGGAACCGAGATATTTTTGCGCCCAGCCCCATTCACCAGTAAAATGATACAGTGGATAACGATAACGAAGCATCGCAATGCCCGCCACCACAATAATAATTCCTACAAGCCAATCCATAATCAAAAATTAATTTACTTGATTATATCGCAAATCTGGATTTTTTGCAAATTTTGAAAGCCTATGAAAATTGCGGATTATTGAGAATATTTTTTGCGATAGCTTTTGCCAAATTGAAATCAAAATATTCTCCGCGTCCACTTTTGGCATTTCGTACAAAATGTCGTCCGTCAAAATTCGCAGGTTGCTTGAGTTCAATATTTGTCGCGCGCGAATATTCGTTATTATCATTGAAATCGCGATATTTTTTTCGTTCAAAATTTACCGAAAAACGCAATTCTTTTCACTGAACTCGAATCGTAAAAGTGGCCTCATTTTCGCTAATATTTTTCGCGCGATGTAGATAAATGATGCGAAGTCCGTTAATCGTGAGCGGAATTTCTTGTGCGCCAGAACGAACAGAATTTACTTTTTCGCGTGTTGCTTGACGCAAAGAATCGACTGGTTTTGAGGGCTTTTGTTCATGGTTTTCCAAAATATTTTGTACTTTTTCGGGTGTATCAATATTTTGGTCTTCGAAAAAATCGAGCTGATCTGCATCAAAAAGTTCTCATTGTCGAGGAATTCCTTCGTCGAGGTTTCGTGCGAGGGCAGTCATAGTAGATAAAAACTTAAAAAATATACTATTGCAAATATTTGTAATAATATTTCCTTTGTAAATGGGAAAACTTCTCAAAAAATTTCTTAATACAAAATTTTGCAAAAAATAATTTTTCTGAAAATTTTTGCAAAAATTAGAGTTTTTCTGAAAAATTTTGATTAAAAATCCCAACTTCCAGCCATTGATGAACTCTGAGTATAGTTGATAACTGTCGTCTCAAAGAAATTTCCTTTGTCCGCGTTTGGATCCTGAAGGCGTTCCAAATGTTTGTACGGATTTTTCATTGCGTCAGGGTAGAGTGGTGCAATCCCAATCATCGCGAGACGCTCATTGGCAAGCCAATGTGTATATTCTTCTGTCGTTTGCTCGTTGATTCCAGGAATTTTATTTCCGAGAATATGTTTTGACCATTCAATTTCCTGTTCAACAGCTTTTTTCATCATTTCTTTTACGAGATTTTCATCATAAATTGATGGAAATTCCTTTTTGAGTTCGCGCATCATATTAGCAAAAAGTGTCACATGTGTGAGCTCATCGCGGCGAATATACGCAATCATTCGGCCAGTCGCTGGCATTTTCTGATGATCCACGAGCGTGTCAAAAAATGCAAATCCATTGTAGAAATAAATTGATTCCAAAAGGAAATTCGCGACAATTCCTCGGAAAAAATTTTCATCACTTGGATCATCGATAAAATCCTGATAAATCTGTCCAATATATTTGTTTCGTTCGAGCAAAATCGGATTATCGCGCCAAAAATAATAAATTTCTTCGCGTTCTTCTGCGTTTACGACAGTTTCCAAAATCGTAGCATAACTTTGCGAATGAATAGCTTCCTGATAGGTCTGAATTGACAAAATCAAATTCACTTCGGGTGATGTCACATAATCGCTAAAATTCGGCAAATTCACCGTCTGAATCGAATCCAAAAAAATCAAAAACGACAAAATCCCTTTATAAGCGCGCTGTTCTTCTGGCGACAAAACCGAATGAAAATCTCGCGCATCATCTTTGAGACCTTTTACTTTTTCTGGTACCCAAAAATTTCCAATCATCACCTGATACATCGCTTTTGCCCACGGATATTTCACATCATTGAGATTAAAAATTCCCGTCGTTGAGCCCTTAATAATCGTACGAACTGAGACATCATCATTTCCTTCTGGATTAAAAATGAGATTTCGTTGCAAATCCTGATTTTCTGACATATTCGAAATTTGAAAAAGAAATAAAGTGTCGTTACTATATTTTTTTTCGTTTGTAAAATTTTTTTATAGAAAAACACAATATGTTGTGATGAAAATATTATTATCATCGCAAAATATCTAGAAAAAATTCTCTATAGAAATTTTATACAAACCCAATGTTGCGTGTCTGATTCGGATTTTTCACTTTTTCAATTGCATCAAAAAAATATTTTTCTGTGATTTCTTCGTTGTAATTCCCGTTGATTTCTTCCATAGCCTTGGTTTGTGCCACGATTCGCACAACTTCTTCCACATCCGCGCCAGAGAGTTTGTCTGATCGCTGAACAATCGCATCAATATCAAGTTTTTCCGTCGCGTTATAGAATTTTTGAGAAATTTTTTTGAGTTTATCAAGATGAATTTGATAAATTTGCTTGAGGCCGTCAGCATTTGGCAAATCTACTTTAATTTTTGTTGTAAGTCGCCCAGAACGGATTACTGCCGGATCAATATTTGCTAAAAGATTCGTTGTTCCAATAAAAATCACATTTTCCATCGTGTCAAATCCAGACATTCCTGTCAAAAAAGCATTCACGATTTTGGTATCTTCGCGCGATCCATTGATCTCGTCGCGTTTTCCAAAAAGCGCATCCAGTTCATCCAAAATCACGACAATTTTTCTATTTTCTTGAGCCTTTTGCCGAATAAAAGCGAAAAGCTTGTGAATATTATTCGCGCCTGTGTTGATGTACGCATTCGTCGCGATATCGGTCATTTTGATATTGTACACTTCCGCGTCAACTTCGCTTGCAACCGCCTTCGCAAGCAAGGTTTTTCCCGTTCCAGCTGGTCATTCAAACACGATTCCAGAAGTTGGCTTCGCGCCCCAAGATCTCATGATTTCTGAAAATTTGATAGATTTGATAATTTTTTCGACTTCCTCTTTGGCTTCAGGATTTCCGCCGACATCATTTAAAGAAATTTTTTCATCCATTTTGACGCGAAGATTTTCAAATTGCGCAAAATTTTGTTGGTTAGAAGCGCGCGTACTAACATAATAATCATCATCTCCGTCTTCCTCCATCGCACCGAGATCATCCAAAAATAAATCCACTTCGTCCTGCAACACAAAATCTCTAGTCATCACATAATGCCGATTCTGATGAGGAAATTTGGATTTTTCCGCGATACGATTCACGATTTCTTGAATAACTTTCATGACATCTTCGAGGCGATTTAAAATTTCTTCATCATTCATAGAATCATTGATTCCTTCGGCTGTATCGACCAGAATCATCGAAAGAATTTCCTGTTTGCCAAAAGCATTCATGTCTCTGATGGGCCCATCAGGATTGATTGATACTTGAAAATGTGTCTTCCCAACAGCCATCTGATAATATTCATTTTCTTTATAGTTCGCACGAAAATGCTGCATAACAGATTTAACAACATAATTCAATTCCTTCTGAGACATCACAGGATCTCAGCTTTTTTCGCGTTCCCTGATGGCAAAACATGCCCACTCATAATTCTCACTGGAATATAAATACGCATTCCAAGTCTCGGATGATTCGTAATTTTAATGGCATCAAAAACACCGCCCAAGTCAATGTAGCGATCTTCCATGCGCCCAAAATTTTCAAATTCCGCACGAATCGTGTCAATATTTGGTAAATGCACGCTGAAAAAATTGTTGTGGTGATTTCGTCCGAAAGTTCGAAGTGCACGTGCCTTCGTGCGATCAACAATTCCTGCAATTTCGTAATAAAGCCCTTCTACATCGTCTTCATCGATATAATCTGGCAATAAAATTTTTTCCGTCAAAATGGCAAAAAGATTTTGCAAAATCCCAACACTTGGATCATTCATCATGCCGGCGCCACGATGTACCAAAATATTGATTCGTTCGAGGCCGTGTATCGAAATATCTTCCTCCGCAATATATCGCAAAATCAAATCTTTGATCGTGTCGAACGGAATATTGCTCATAAAATCTTCGTTCAGTTTTTTCGTTGAACGGTTGATTTTATCGCGACTCATGGCGAGATTTCGAAGCTGAGAAAAACGAGAATTTGTCATAAAATTGTTATAAATTTGTATATTTATAACAATAAAATATGAAATGTCAATATTTCTTCAAAAATTATTTTTCTGAGTTTTTTTCGAGATTTTTCCGCAAAATCGAACTTTTGAATTTTTCTGGAAAATGGCTTTCTATTCGCATTGTCTCGAT
This sequence comes from uncultured Candidatus Altimarinota bacterium, assembly GCA_938036655.1. Lineage (GTDB taxonomy): Bacteria > Patescibacteriota > Gracilibacteria > BD1-5 > UBA2023 > GN02-873. The sequence continues at coordinate 431 of CALHQS010000013.1, read as the reverse complement.
ATTTGGAAATTTTTCAGCAAGCAAATTTTCTGGAACCTTTTGATCGTATCCGAAAAATAAAATTTCTGGCGAAAAATCTTCAATCGGCGCAAAAATATTTGTTTCATCACCGAGAATGGCGTGATTTCCTGGATTTTCTCCAAATTTTTTTTCCAAAAATTTCGCGATTTTTTCTCGTCGCAAATCCTCATTTTCATTCGGCAAAAATCATTTTCCTGACAAAACTCGAGCGTCGCGCGCCACGACAACCACGAGATTTTCGCAGTGTTTTTTGGCTTCACAAATATAAAACTCGTGCCCTGCGTGGAACAAATCAAACGTTCCAAAAACCATTCCTGTCTTGAAAATTTTGGTTTTTCATTTCTGCATATTTTTTTCATGATTTTCCGACATAAAATTTTTTTGAAAATAATTTTTACACCATTTTTTCT
>CALHQS010000012.1 GCA_938036655.1 uncultured Candidatus Altimarinota bacterium | reverse complement strand
AGGCATTCGCAGGATTTTCGCTTGGTGAAGCCGATATTTTGCGTCGTGCCATTGGTAAGAAAAAATATGAGCTCCTTATGGAACAGCGTGTCAAATTTATTGATGCAGCGCGAGAACAAGGGCATCCCGAAGAATTGGCGATTTATATTTTTGATGAAATTATTGAGCCGTTTGCTGGGTATGGTTTTAATAAATCACATGCCGCGTGCTACTCGATGATTGCGTATCAAACGGCGTATATGAAGACATATTACCCGACCGAATCTATGGTAGCGCTGATGGTTTCTGATGAGGAAGATATCGACCGAATTCGTATGGAAATTTCTGAAGCGCACGCGAAAGGCGTGAAAGTTTTACCGCCAGATGTGAATGAGTCACGAAAGCACTTTACCTATATTGATAGTGAAACGATTCGTTTTGGACTTAAAGCGATTAAAGGGCTTGGTGATGGACCGATTGCTACGATTCGTCGAGCGCTCAAAGACAAAAAATTTGATTCTATCAAGGATTTTATCGAACGCACGGGTGGCGATGTAATTAATAAAAAATCACTCGAAGCGCTTATTTATTCTGGGGCGCTCGATGCCTTTGGTGAGCGAAAAAGCCTCCTTGCAAGCATTCCAAAAATAACGACTTATCTCAAAGAAATTGAAAAAAAAGATAAAACTTCTCAAATGTGACTTTTTGATTTGGACTATGCGCCAAAAGTAGAATTTGAGCTTGAAAAAGTCGAACCAATGACGTTTGAAGAACGAATGAAAGGGGAAAAAGCGATGATTGGATATCCAGTTTCTGGACATCCACTTGAGGGAATTGAGGATTTTATCAAAAGTAAATCAAAAAATTTGGGCGCAGTGGAGGCATGGTTCGAAAAGCTTCACAATGCCAACAATTCTGATGACGAAAATCCTGAAAATACAAACCCAGAAAATCCCCCAGTCGAAACAGAAAAAATGCCAGAAAAATCTGAGGAAAAAAATTCTGAAAAACCCAAAAAAGAAAAAAAAGAAGATGAGACAGCGACGCTTATTGGGTTTGTCTCGGAAGTACGCCACATTCCAACCAAAACGGGTGGGCAAATGATTATCGCGACGGCGGAAAGTGCTGGTTTTAATTTTACTATTGCGGTTTTCCCACGAGATTACGAGATCTACGCGAACAAAATTCTTGAAGATCATATCGTGGTTGTCAATGGAAAACTACGATTTGATGAGGAGCGCGGTGAAGTTTCACTTGCACCAATTACGCCATTTCATCGTTCGGGCGAAAAAATCACGTCCGATTCAGTGAAAACTTTTAGTATTTCTCAGTTTCAAGATTTTGCCAAAACAGCGGGCTTTTCGCCTGTGAACGAACAAAAAACTGAGCGATTTGATATTATTTTGCCACCATTTTGGGCGCGCGAAGATTCCGAAGAATTACGAAAATTCTTGGAAAGCGAGCAAAGTGGAAATATTGAAATTATCCTGAAGCGAAATAATGCCGAGAAATCAACCAAATTTTTCTTGCAATCCACCGAAAATCTCGAAAAATGGCTTGTCGGAAAAATATAAAAATCCCAATTGGGATTTTTTGATACTTTTTCATATAAAAATAACAAAAAATAAAAAGCCCGATTTGGGCCTTTTATTTTCTCAAAATGAATTATACATTTCCACCAAAGAATGTACGATAGATCATTCGACTAGTTTCAGTTCTTGGAATGAATTCTTTTGGGGCAAAGGTGTTTGAGTTGCGCCCTTTCATGATTCCATGAGATTTGAGAGTTTCAATGTATGG
>CALHQS010000011.1 GCA_938036655.1 uncultured Candidatus Altimarinota bacterium | reverse complement strand
GAATTGTCTGCAAATATTCGAGAATTTGTTGGCTGATTTTTGACATAAAATTTTTTCGGATTATAAAAATTTTTTCATTTTTTGCAAAAATTTCTCAAAAATAAAAGTGCCATTTGGCACTAAAATTCGATATCATCAGCGATATGAGAAATATTTTTTTCTTCAGAAATTTTGAGCATATATTCCTGTTGTTTGCGTTCTTTGAGAGCAAGCATACGATTGATATCACTGGATTTTTGCATCCACTCCATCGCGGCCGACTGAAAATCTGCGAACGAAATTCCATAATTTTTCTCAATCCAAAGCGCCCCATCCACTCACAGCGCGTACGCCGCATCGCGCGCACCCCACAACTCATAATAAAATTCTTCGTCATTGCGGATTTTTTCTGAAAAATTTTCTGAAAAATTGGCTGACGAATTTTCTGATGTAGAAGTATTTTTTTTCTGAAATTTTGGATTTTTTCCCGCATTCGCAAAAAATTGAGAATATTTCATCGCGACCATAAAACTCGAATCCGTACGCATTCGTTCAGTCCAAATCGCATTGATTTCATCAAAAACTGGCATTTCAATTCCAAGAATTTCACAAATTTCTTCATTTTTTCCGCCATTCGCCAAGAAAAACGCGATTTCCGCATAATCTTCAAGCGTTACCCCATGCACCGCCTCAAAAAGTGAATTTTCCTCAGTTTCTAGGTTATTTGCTTGTTCCAAAACTGGATTCACAAAAGTCGTATCAATACGATTCCCATCAGGATCATAACTTCCTACAAAAGTATCAATAATCGCATTAACATTGCTCGCAAATAATGCCATTTTTTCATTATTTTTGCGAAGTTGAACTTGATCGGGTTGACCAGCACGACGCAAGTCAATCAGTTTTTTGTAGTCTTCTTGTACAAATTTTTCAAAATCATCCAAAAATTCACGCGCACCCTCCAAAATAATCGTATCACCCTTATAATCACCAATTTTTTCGACCTCGGCACGAGCAGTACGAATATCCGCAATCCAATTTTCACGAACTTTTTCGGCTGCATCATAATCTTTGGCGACCATCGCAGCATTCATTTCTGGCATATTTTCTTCCCCTGGAAAAGAAATGAGCGCCCAAATTTCGTTAGAATACATGATATGCTCTTCATTGACATCAAGGCGAACATCGAGGTTTGGCTCTTCCTTGGCACCAAACATATTTTTCAAAAAATCAAACATACAAAATTTGTTATCAAAATAAAAAGCCCTATCGGGCTATTATTATCCTGCCATGAATGGATCCTGTTCAGGAACATGGTGCTTTTCGCAGAATGCAACGAGTATATCATTCCATTCGTTTGTCCAAGCAACTTCCTTGGCATTGAATTCATCAAGCATTTTGTCAGCCTGATCTTTGTTACCAGCTTCAGCAGCTTTTGTAGCAGCAACCAAATTTGGGATTTCTGCCTGAAATTTTTTCAAATAATTGATAGCAGCATCGCGAAGTGTGAGATCATTGTTTACATCTTCATGTGGTTCTGAATCCTCAAGATCGGCAATCATCTCAGCCACCCATTCAGAAAGGTCATTTTCCAATTCCCCAAGAGCATCGTAGTATTCTCCTTTTTTGTAGTAATCAGAGAAAGGCTCCATTTCTGATGATACATCATTAACTACTTGAGAAATATCACTCACATAACCGAATCGAGCACTTGCATCGAATGGATCATCGCTGTATCCACCAGATGATGAAGAAGAACCGTCAGACAATCCACCAAAGAGACCTTTGATTGCATTGAGAATAGTGTCAATCATCGCGTAAAAATTAACAAGTAAAGTTCGTACATTATAAGAATTTTTTCGAAAAAGCAAATCGTTTTTTTTTTTTTTGAAAAATGTTTTTTTTGGGGTTTTTAGAAAATTATTCGAGCGGATATTTGTAATTTTTCTGAAATGCTTGCGAAATTCTCATTTTATCAAGCGCGAGTTCGCGCATCGCTTGGCTCGGAGTAAAAATATTTTGCGCGCCACAAAACGGACACGAAATATATTTTGAAATCGTATAAATCGTATCCATGTGCATTTTGCTTCCACACGATTGGCAAGCGATTTTTTCGTTGATTTCATCCAAATCCGAAACAGCTTGTTCGTACAAATCTTCGAGTTTTTTTGGCTGAAAATTTTCAAAAAGCGCATCAATTCTGAGTTCAAGTCGATCTTTCCAATCTTCAAATTTTTTCGAATAATGTTTCGCCACACGACTCTCTATCAAGCCATTTTGTTGTTCAAATGGCACAATTTGTGTTGAAAAAACGGTTTCCGCTTTCCGAATCAGCGAATGCAATTCACCCGTCAAATTATTTTTAAAAAGTTCAAAAGAGCGCTTATAAAAATCCTCATCGCTCGCATAAATTTCAGGAATTTGTGGCTTGGCTTGAGAAATAACATCGTTCGCGCGCGCTTCCAATTTTTTCAAAAAAGTATCAAATCGTTCGTAAATTTCGTGTGTCATTAGCGTTTAGAATTATGAATTTTTTTGATAAAAATTCCGTCAGAAAAATCTCGAGAATTGTATTCAAATCAGCAATACGGACAATTTTTGAGACCAGAAAATTCGTCGCGATTTCCACCACAATTCGGGCATGAAACATTGGCAAGTTTTGCTTTTTCGAGTTCAATTTCACCTCACATTTTTTCCTGCGCAAATGCCGCATTTTTTATATTTTTCAAAAAATCCATACTAAAAATTTTCTAAAAGTTGAGATTTTTTGGCTTTATATTCATCCTCATCAATCAATCCATTTTCAAACAAATTTTTGAGTTTTTGTAATTTTTCCACTACATCATCCTGATTTTGAGAAGTTTTTTGGTTCTGCACATTCATCATGGACGACATCATCACGCCCATCGCGGCCGCATCCATGGCAGCATGACTCATTGTAGAATTTGCGCTCCCAATCGCCTGCGCCGTCTGAAATTTTTGTAATTTTTCAACATCATCCACCATATTCATACTCGTCACAGTATCAAAAGTTTTAGAAACCTCATCAGGAAGAGAAACAGAAGCGATTGTGAAATTTTTGATTTCTAGCCCAAATTCTTCAAAAAATGGCGCGATTTTCGGAGTGATTTGTTCATTGATATGGGAAATATTTTTTGTAATCTCAATCGCTGGAATACCGAGCGATGCAATAATTTCAGAAAATTTCGCTACGATAAAATCACGAATTTGTGCTTCAAACTCAAAAATCGTCAACATTGGAAACGTTCCCGCGTATTCTCGCAAAAATTTCGCCGCATCAATAATCCGCAAATTATATGTTCCAAATGCGCGCAAGCGAACCTGACCAAACCGTGAATCTTGCATCATAATCGGCGTTTGTGTTCCCCATTTGAGATTCACAAATTGCTTCGTCGAGAAAAAATAAACATCCGCCTTAAATGGGCTATTAAAACCATATTTTGCACCAAAAATCTGCGAAAAAATCGGATAATTTTTAGTGCTGAGCGAATGCATTCCTGGAGCAAAAGTTTCTACGATTTTCCCTTCAGAAAGCAAAAGAGCCGACTGAGATTCTCGAACCGTCAGCTTTGCGCCGTTTTTGATATCGTTATTTTCGTCGCACACTTTTTGCATCAAAATATTTGGATTTTCCTCAATCCAATCGATAATTTCAAGAAAAAGATTTGAATTTGCGTTTTGCATATTTTTGAAAAAATTTTGACTATTATATGGACAAGGCGCGAGAAATCAAATTTTGATAATTTTTCAAAATAAAAAATCCCGAATTAGGATTTTTTTATGTATTAGGAAAATATTTTGAGTATTTGAAAAAATTTGCACTAATATGTCATACATCTCAATATCAATAGAAATAAGCGTATCACTTTTAATGGTAAGCGCTTGATATAATTCGTCGTTAAAAAAATTCTCATAATAATCATCATCCATCCAATCCTCATAATTATTCATCTTATAATTTTCAATCCACTCTCAAAATCGTTTTTGTAAAAACTCTTTATTTTTAATGTCTGTTGGAGTCAAATAGTATTTACGATCCATATAACCATTGCTTCACCCTCTTGCAGGCATAGGAAAATCATATTCCTCATGAATAAGGCAATTGCGTATAAGTCGTAATAATTCTAATGTACCTCATTTTTTTAATTGAATATCCGAAGAGTCTTTACGTTTTGTTTGGTGTGGTATTCCCCATCTTTGTAAAATATCAATCGCCGAAGTAAGAAGACATAGGTTAGATGTCATAAATATATCTATCAAAGAAGAATCATCAAAAATTCGATCACCAAAAGCCCTATTCCATCATTGATGGACAAGCAATAATTTTTGTCAAATCAATGCAATTCTATGGCGGTGCTCAGTAAAATTATCATCACCATAAAGGTTATGCAAATATTCTAAACTTTTTTCCATGTTTTTATCATATTTTATTCAACCACTTCCCCTTTGAGAACCCAACGATCTAGTTCTGTGATTTTCACTTTTACAATGTCACCAACAGAAATTTTTTCATCAAATGGAATGAAAATTTCTTTAAAATTTCGCGTGCGCCCAACCAGCGTTTCGTCTTTTCCAGGACCAGAAATAAGCACTTCTTCCGTTCGTCCAATCATCAATTTGGCGCGTTTTTGAACGCTTTCTTGTAAAAGCGAGTTGAGAATATTCCAGCGGCGTGCCTTTTCTTCATGGGAAATATCATCACCAAATTTGTCCGTCGCAATCGTTCCAGAACGCGAAGAATATCGCGCAATATACGCAAAATCAAATTCCAATTCTTGCATCACACGAACCGTCGCCTGAAATTGTTCTTCGGTCTCGCCCGGAAAACCAACGATAATATCAGTCGAAATGGAAAAAAGTGGATCTTTGGAACGCAAATATTCAACCTGTTTTTTAAAATCTTCATATGTATGGCGGCGATTCATACGCGCCAAAACCTCATCAGAACCAGACTGAAGCGCAAAATGCAAATAATGACACATTTTTGGTAATTCAAAATGTGCATCCAAAATATCACGCGTCATATCATGCGGATTTGAGCTTGTAAAGCGGATTCTATCACCTTTTTCGAGCGCATTCAATTCTTCCAAGAGCATTCTAAATGGCGAATGTGAAAAATTTTCCAAAATTCCCTCGAATTCATCCCATTTTTTCATGATTTTGAGACGAGAATTTTCAGAAAAATTTTTGTTGTACGACTGAGAAAAAATAATAGTTTTCGCCTTGGTGTTCGCTAAATATCGTTCGATATGATGTGGTGCGTCATCAATTACGACATCAAGGTTTAATTTGAGAGCAATCTCAGATTTATCATCAGAATCCCCAAACTCTTCCGTATAACAAATTTTTTCAAAAAAATCCTTGCCAAAATATTTTTCCAAATATTTTTCTGTTTGATTTTTTAGAGAAAGTGGCCGAGAAGTAATGATATAAAGCGAATGTCCGTTATTTTTTAATTTTTGTAAAACCTCGCGACAATATTCATAAATTTTGAGATTATCATGATTTTCATAAAAATATTCAAACCATGCCTCTCGGAGCGTCGGATCACCATTAAAATCGTGCGTCAAAATATCGTCAATCGTAAGATTTTTCTGATGTTTTTGATTGTATCGCGCGAGTAATTCTGGCTCCCAAGTATGCAAAATCGTATCATCAATATCGATTCCAATGCGGAAAATCGGGTTATTCCACTTGCTTTTTTCCGCATTCCAATTTTTTCGATCAATAAATTGTTTTCCGTAACTATTCACATTTTGTCCAAGGAGCGTAATTTCTTTGGTTCATTTTTCAAAAACATCGCGCACTTCCGCCACAATATCAGGAATCGGTCGAGAAATTTCGCGTCCGCGAGTGTGCGGCACAATACAAAAAGTACAAAAATTATCACATCCCGTCTGAATAATAATATTCGCAGACGCTGGATTTTCTTGAAGTTGCTTTACCGCCAAATATTCGTTAAATTTGGCATCATTCCCGATTTCTTCGCCGGAAATCAATGACAAAATTTTGGTCAGCATCGTGATTTCTTCGATTCGAAAAGTAAAATCGATTTTTTCTGAACGAATAAAAAGCTCATCATCATAATTAAAAAGCCCACTTTCGTCAGACAAAAGCGTGATTTTAGTTGTGTTATTTCGAGCAAATTTTTCATCCAATTTTCCTTCGTCATCAACCAAATATCGACGTGCCAATCAGGATTTTCGAACCATACAACCCGTAATTCCAAAAAGTGGCGTTTTCCCTGTCTGATTTTTTTTGTGAAATCGATGAATTTCGTTCATAAAACCAAAAACGCGATCTTCCCCTTTTTGTCGCACGCTACAAGTATTCATAATCACGATATCCGCCTTCACTGGATCAATCACCTTTCGCATTCCTGACGAAATCAAGATCATATTGATTTTTTCACTATCCGCGTAGTTCATCTGACATCCAAAAGTCTTTATATAAAAAGTTTTAAACATAAAAATTTATTATTGCTAATTTTTGCATTAGTTATTACAAATTTTTGCAATAACTATAAATAACGATTTCAAGCCAAAAAAATATTTTTTTTCAAAAATATTTCACTTTTCCAAATCCTCGGAAAAAAGTTTTTCACAAAGATTTTTGCCTACTATATCGGAGAATTAAAATTTTTCAATTTTTTTTCGTTCAATTATCGTATACGGAAACTCAAAAAAGTAAATTGAAAATATCAAAATATATCATATAATACAACTGTGCTTCTAGCTCACAAATAGTATACAAAAACAAAAATATCGCATTGGGAAAGCCTTTTCCTAGAATACAATTTTTATACATTTATACAACTAATCAACATATTTATTATGACATCAGGTGAACAATTTGTAGCAATTGATGTGGGAAGTGCGAAGATAAAAGCGGTAATCGGTGAATGGGATGAAAATAGACAACTTCGAATTCTTGGTGTGGGCGTTGCAGAGTCTCGCGGAATTCGAAAAGGAAATATTTTGGATATGGAGGAATTCAAATCCAACCTTGATACTGCCCTCGGAGAAGCTGAAAAAATGACCGGAGAACAAGTTTCTCATGTTTGTCTCGGGCTTTCTGGTGTGCACATTGAAGTCACACAAAAAACTGGAATCGTCCCAGTTTCTGGATCAGAAGTGACAGAAGATGATGTACAACGTGCTCTTGATATGAGCCAAAATGGCGTTGATCTTATGAATCGCAGTGTCCTCAAGGTAATTCCAGAAAGTTTTGGTCTTGATCTAGAAAATGGCATCAAAAATCCTGTGGGAATGAGCGGAAAAAAACTCGAAGTTCGTTCTCATATTATTTCGATTGGTTCAAATATTCTCGCTAATATCAACAAAGGTGTATACGATGTTGGTGTTGAGATTATGGACACCTTCCCAAATCTTTTGGCTGTTGGAGAATCAACACTTTCTCGCCGTCAAAAAGAATTGGGTGTGGTAATTCTTGATATTGGTGCGAGTGCAACCAATATGGCCGTATACGAAGAAGGTGCATTGATTTATGGTGCAGTAATTCCTATCGGTGGCGAACTCGTAACGAGTGACATTGCTCTTGGGTTGAGAATTTCTATTGATACCGCTGAAAAATTGAAACTCGAATACGGAGATCTTAATTTTGGAGCCAGCGAAAGCGAAGATTATGATGAAGATATTGATCTTTCTCAGATTTCAAATATTGACACCATCACGGTTTCACGAAAATTTTTGAACGAAATCATCCGCGCGCGCTATGAGGAAATTTTTCATCATGTAGTCATGGAACTTAAAAAAGTTGGCCGCGACGGGATGCTCCCAGAAGGAAGTATTTTGGTTGGTGGTGGCGCAAAAACTCGTGGACTTACCGATCTTGCGCGCAACTACATGCGACTTCCATCCAATATTGGTGTGCCTGAAATGGTAGAATCTATCAGCGGAACTTCCATTAGCGACCCAATTTATACTTCTGTGATTGGCACGATGCTTCTCATTCAAAAATATGGATCAAATAAGCGTCCGTTCAAAATGAGCTTCAACATCAAGGGCATATTTGCATCGTTCAAAAATTTCATCAAAAAAATAAACTTGATATAAAATAATAC
>CALHQS010000010.1 GCA_938036655.1 uncultured Candidatus Altimarinota bacterium | reverse complement strand
CTGAGCAATTTGGATGACCAAATGAGCTTGTGAAGGCTTATTATGGCATTCAAAAGGCTTTGTATGAGGTGGAGGTTTAGTTTTTAATTAAATATCGAATTATGTATATTAGAGAATTAAAAGAAAAATTTCAAGATATAAAAAATCAAATTGTAGAGCATGGAAATTATCAAAAAGAAAATCAATTTCTTGATTATAAAAAAGAAATGAGTATAAATAGTTCTAAAAATGAGATAGAAAATTTTTTAACTAATTTTTTAAAAGATATCTTATCTTTTGCAAATTCAGATTGATGAATTTTATTGTTGTGATTTGAAGAGGATTGAAAATCTTGAATAATTACAGATATTTGATTAAATGCTGAAAATTTAGATTTAATTGAAAAGATTGATTGAAATTCATTATCTCAGCAAATAAACAGCATAACTTGACAGAATTGTAATTTTGATTTTGAAAAATTTAATATTGCTTCAAGAATTTTTTATGCATTCCTTATATCAAAATCAGATGAAATTCTTATTCCTAATAAGGACTGTAAGGATTATTGAAATGTAAAAAAATGAAATATTTATCATAGAATATGAAGTACAAATACACTTGCAAATGAAAATGGTTCCACTTTTAATAGCTTTTTACAAATAAAAGCAAATGAAAAGAGTAAGGAATTTATGGAAATTTGGTCTAATTTGCTACCTGAAATGGTAGATATTAATCCAAAGGAAGTTTTAATATTAAACCCTATTCAAAATAAAGTTTATTGATTTAATTGAAAAACGAACACTTTATCTTGAACTGAAATTGATGTTGTTAAAGATCATAATGATGTATTTAATATTATATTACAAAGTATAAAGGCTTGAGATATAGGTAAAATTACTAGTGACAAATGAAAGCCATTATATAGAATTGTTTGAGATATTAATCAGCAAAGAGATTATACTTCATTATCTTCAATAATAGATTGAGTTAAAAAAGCATCATGATTCAATATAAGTTCAAATGACTTAAAGATTGTAATGTATGATTTAGGTTGGGTAAATGATAAGAAATTTAAAGTAATACTACCAGATAAGACTTCGATTGATTTTATAGAGAATGCAACTTACTTATGGTTTGAACAAACAGATTCTTTAAAAAAGAGAGGAAAAATAGTTTTTAATCCCGCAATTATTGATATTATTGCTAATAAATTAAATGAAGAATGATATCAAGAAAAAATATTATGAAAACGTTTAAATAAAATTAAAAATAACTAACCAAAAAATGTACCCAACAAAAAAATTGTGAGAGGTTTGTGAGATTAAAACTTGACGAAAAGATGCTAACTATTCAACAGAAGATTGATTGTTTCCTTTTTTTACTTGCTGAAGAGAAATTTTAAAAGCTCCTTGATATTCTTTTGATACAGATGCTATCTTGATAGCTTGAAATTGAGATGTTTGAGCTTGTAAAAAATATAAATGAAAATTTGAAGCATATCAAAGAACTTATGTTTTGGATAATTTTAAAGATATTTATAAAAATTTTTTATTTTATTTTTTGGATTGAAATTTACGCAGAGAGCTTCTGACAGAAACACTATGAAGTGCTATCCCTTACATAAAATTAGGAAGTTTAAAAAATCAAGAAATCCCTCTCCCACCACTCTCAACCCAAAAACTCATTGTAGAAAAGCTGGACATGATTTTTGTAGAAATAGAAAAATCAAAAAATCTTCTTGAAAAAAATCTCCAAAATGTGGATGAGATGAATAAATCTGTTTTGGAAAAAATTTTTGCAAATGATGAGTGGGAAAGGAAGAAGTTGGGGGAGGTGTGTGAACTTATCATGTGACAATCTCCAAAATCTGAAACATACAATACAGAATGAGTTGGGCTTCCATTTTTTCAATGAAAAAAAGAATTTTGAGAAATATTTCCAACTCCAGAGATTTTCTGCAGTAATCCTATAAAAATTGCTGAGAAATGAGATATTTTGATAAGCGTGCGAGCACCTGTTGGACCAACAAATATTGCAAATGAAAAATGTTGTATTTGACGATGATTATGAGCAATACGAGCAAAAGAAAATTGTATTCTTTCATCTTATGTTTTCAAATTTTTTAAAAAATTTGAAAAAGAAATTTCAGAGCTTTGAAAATGAAGTACTTTCGCTTCAATTACTAAAACTGATCTTGAAAATCTTTCCATCCCACTCCCACCACTTGAAACTCAAAAAAAATATTGTAAGCTATCTGGATAATATTTTTGCTGAAAATCAAAAATTCAAAAATCTCTATCAGGCACAAATCAAAAATCTGGATGAAATGAAACAAAGTTTTCTGAAAAAAGCTTTTGCTGGTGAGCTTGTTTAGCTATTAAAATTATTTTATGAAACAATCAATAAATCTTATCACTGACTATCTCCGCAAGGATGATGGAATCTCTGGTGCTATGCACTATACAGAGCAAATCTCTTGGTTATTGTTCTTGAAATTTTTGGACGATTATGAAGACAGGGAATCCTACAATGCTGTACTCAATGGCACAACATATGATTTTATTCTTGAGGAAAAATATCGTTGGAAAAATTGGACTCAGCTTCCAAGTGGTGATGATATCAAGGATTTTGTAAACAATGAACTTTTCCCATATCTTGCCACTTTTCGTGATTCTGAAAATGATTATCACTCTATGAAATACAAGATTGGAGAAATATTCAAATTTATAAATAATCGTATTGAGTCTGGACATACAATCAAAGATATTACTGATGAAATCAACAAACTGAGCTTTCAAAAACAGGAAGATTTGTTTGAGCTTTCATGAGTTTATGAAGACTTGCTTCAAGGAATGGGAAATGACGGTTGAAATTCGGGAGAATTTTATACTCCAAGAAGTGTGATTAAAATCATGGTTGAGGCTATTTCTCCAAGAATCTGAGAAAAAATTTGTGACCCAGCAGCAGGAAGTTGTGGATTTTTGATAGAGGCTTTCAATTTTATGAAACCAAAAATTTCTTCTGATAAAGAGCTAGAAATACTGAAAAATGAAACATTTTTTGCAAATGAAAAACTCCACTTGCCTACACAATGGGGATGATGAATATGATTTTGCACTGAATTTCAAATCCAAATCTCAACAAGAAAAACACTCTGACAACCAATATTCGTGATATAGAAGAAAAAGATAAATTTGATATTATTTTGGCAAATCCTCCATTTGGTGGGAAGGAAAAAGAAGAAATTCAACAAAATTTTCCTATCAAAACAAATGCTACAGAAATGCTTTTTTTGCAGTACATCATAAAAATTCTCAAAAATGGTGGAAAATCTGCGATTATTGTGCCAGAATGAGTACTTTTTAATAATTCAAATGCTTTTGTAGAAATCAAGAAAAAATTGATTCAAGAGTGCAATTTGCATTCTATCGTAAGTTTGCCAGCCTGAGTGTTTTTGCCATATTCTGGAGTGAAAACAAATACTATATTTTTTGATAAAACTGGGGCTACACAAGATATTTGGTATTATGAAGTTGATTTATGAAGAAAATTGACAAAAAATAAACCAATCAATTATGATGAGATCAAGCATATTCCAGAACTTATGAAAAAAAGGGAAATCTCAGAAAATTCTTGGATAGTGAAAGCAAAAGACATCCAAAATTTTGACCTTTCTGCCAAAAATCCAAACAAAATAAAAGAAGAGATTTTTCGTGAACCTGATGAGATTCTTACTGAAATGGCAGAAAACGAAATAGAAATTCAAAAAATTTTAGAAAATCTTAAAACCCACCTTTAATATGTTTATTTTTTCGCTTTTGGTCCTTTTTCCAGAAAACATTTTGATAGAAAATTTTTCTGATTCACTCGCAGAAATTTTTCTTGATTTTCCCGATGTAGAATATGAAATTCAGGAAACGAAAATACTCATTTGGAATCAAAAATTTTTGAATAACGAAAACATTTCGTTTGGAGACTATCTAGAAATTGGAAAAAGACTAAAAACTTTTGGCTTAGAGAATCAGATTTTTCATGATGAAAATTATAAAAATTTTTTCAAAATAGAAAAATTGGAGCTAGAAGAGCATCTGCTCACTGAGCAGATGCCGTCGACTGAGACTCTTGATGCCATGATTGCAAAAGTCGAAAAAAACGACCCAAAGTTACTGGAAGTTCTCGCAAAGATTGAAACAATTCGCAAAAAATAAAATCCCTGAATGGGATTTTATTTTAATAATTGTGTTTTGAGATGGGTGAAAAGGTGAGATACTAAATCGTCCAATTTTGAAAAATTTTCGCGTGAAGCGCGCAGAGTTGTGTCGGGAAGTGTGAGAATCAGTTTTCCGTCAAATCCTGTTTTTGATCGATCGAAAAAGGCTTCTATTCGTACAGAATCATTATTTTCTGAAAGATGTGGGCGAATGTAGGCATCCAATTTTCCAGAAATATTTTTTTCGATTTCTGATTTGAGAAAATCTTTTTCGTTTTCAAAAGCATCTGCGTGCAAAATAGTTTGAAGATTCATAAGCGAAAAATTATGAAATAAATCGGGTTTTAGAGGCGTTCTTTGGCTTTTTTGATCAATTCAAAGAAATCTCCACGATCAATACGATCATACATATCATCACGTTCAAAACTTTTGCCAAGTCGAGCAGCAAACGCGCGAGCCTGGTCAAAGTTGCTAATTTCTGTTTTGGCAGTCGCACGAGCAACGATTACAAGTGCTTCGTAATCAGTCAAGAGATTTTTTGGATAAAAATATCCTCGATTTCCGCGCATAATTCCAGCATTCTGAACAAATGAAGTTGCGGATTTAAATTCTTTCGCAATTTGCGCGTCATCATTGTATCGTACAGCACTATTTGATGTAGAAACTGATGAAAAAAGACCTTTGTTGAGCGCCCGCTGAACGATTACTGCCACTTCGTCACGCGTAATTTTGCCGTCATCGCGGAAGTCACGGAAGCTTGCCGCAGTTGTGAGGCCATTATTTTTTGCCCAATTGTATACAGCCACATCACTATCATTATTTGATGTTGTATTTACTGGTGTTACTGGGGCAGTACTGACAGCCCGATGGTGATATTTGTAGTAGTCATTATCGTCATCGTCATCATAATAATCACCCGGATCCATGCATTTTCCGTATCGCGCATCCCATCGCTCACCTTCCCAGGTTTCACAGCGATGAGCGTCACGAACTCTGTAGCTTTGTGCAAAAATTGGTATTACTGCGGTTGTAGAGAGAACTACAAGCATTGCAGGAATAAGAATTTTTTTCATAAGAAAATATTTTTAAGACATAAGCACAAATATTGTATCATTCCTCGGTAAGAAAACACTAAAAACGAGAAAAATCCCCATTTGGGGATTTTTATGCTTTTTGGAAAGTATATTTAATGCCTCGTGCTGTCGTGATTTCGAGAGTTTTTTCATCGTCAGACAACATAAATTTTGCATTATTGAGTTCAAAATTTTTTTCAGCTGACATGATCTTTTTATCTTGACAAGCCATGAGAGTCGAGATAAGATCAGTTGTTTTAATAGTATCAGGCGTGAGCGTAAACTCTCCATTGATATTATTACAGATTTTTGCGTGCACTTTGTGACCAGTAAAAGTGAGCGTTACGTCTTTGAGCTCTGTTGGTTTTCCTTTTTCAAGTTCGACATTTTTGAGCATCCATTTTCCTTCGAGCACTGTTTTCACAGTCGTGTTTTCTACAAATTGTTTCATCCAAGTGAAAAATTTGTCGCGAGTGATTGGTGCGTTCAAATTCGCAGGAACTACATCAAATTTTCTCGCAATGTTCAAATATTCTTGATACCAAGGATTTGTTTTCGTATTGAGATCGTCTACATCTTCACGGCTTGCGCGAACGAGAATCGCGATCGCTTCAAGCTCTGTGAGAGAATTTTTTGGATTAAAATAATGATTATTTCCTTGAAAAATTCCAGAATTTTGCACCATTTGAACCGCATTTTGGAATTCTGGCGCAATTTGTGCTTTATCCACAAACGGAATTTCTTTCGCTGTCGCGATTTTTGCTGGGAAAAGTCCTTTTTCAATCGCGCGAGTCATCAATGCTGCCACTTCTTCACGAGAAATATTGTCATTTGGGCGGAATTTTTCGATTTGTTCAATAGTTGTTACATTGAAGCCTTTTGCCCAATAATAAATATTTTCGTTAAATGCTGCCGCGCTCGCTGTGGCAAAACTTTGCATCGCAAGCAAAAGTGCCAACATAAGTGCTACCAATTTCTTCATAATCAGAAAAGTAAAGAAATAATATTGCTTCGGATTTCCGAATGTATCTTTCGATACAAAGTCATTATATTTTTTTACTTTAAGTCCACTTAAAATCTTGATATTTTTTAAAAAATTTTTTATTTCTCATTTTTTGTATACAAATAGAAAACGACTATTAATTCGTATTGATATATAAAGAATAAAAAATCCCACCAGTTTCCTATGCTGGTGGGCGTTTCACTAAATATAGGTGACTAAACACATGTAACAAAACTATTTTTTCTTTTTGTTGCCGATATGTGTCCAGCTCTTCTCTTTTTTTGGCTGAATTATGTGGAGTTTTCTCGTGACGATCACGTTTACCCTTATAATTGCCGGTACCTTGAGGACCATGTGCCATTGTTATTGCTCCTATATGTGAGTTAAAGAAAGTGCTTTTAAAAAGCGTTTTTTATATTATGCTTTTTTGCATATTTGTCAGATAAATTCTTGTTTTTTTATTTTTTTGATTATAATTTGAAAAATTTTTGAAAAATATGGATTTACAACTTTGACATTTTTATTCTTGGAAAAATCTCAATAATGAAAAGATTTTTGGATTGCTGGTCGAAAAAACGGAGAAATGGCTGCATTTTCGGCTTTGGGATCAAGAATATAATCAGGAATGGGACGGCTGGATGCTCGTCAATTTAGAATTGATTACGGATTTTGTGGAAATCCAGGAAATTCCTCCACAGGATGGGAATTTTTTGCCGCAAGAATTCTTATTTGGGAAAAGTTTTGAAAAATTTTTCTATAAAAAGAAAATGTGCAATGTCGTGTATCGGCTTGATGATGAGATTTTTGACAAATTTTGAGTATTATTTTACAAATGAAAATATGTTCGATTTTTCCCAATTGATGTGAATGGAAAATATGATGACAATCATTATTTGGCGAAAATTGCGACCATCGCGAGTGTAGAATATGCGAGCCAATATGCCGAGCATTTGGAGGAAATTGCTGAGAATTTTCCGAGTTTTTAAAATCCCCGTAAAATGGGGATTTTTTAGTTTACAGAAATATAAATTTGAAGCTAAAAA
>CALHQS010000009.1 GCA_938036655.1 uncultured Candidatus Altimarinota bacterium | reverse complement strand
GGTGCGCTTCTCAAAGAAAATATCAAAAACCTTTGGATTAAAAATTTTGTCCAAAAACGCCGCGATATGGTACTTTTGGATTCTGCGATTTTGATGAATCCGCAGGTTTGGGTGGCGTCTGGCCACGTGGGCGGCTTCAGTGATCCGCTTATCGATGATAAAAAAACCAAAGAGCGCTTTCGTGCAGATAAGCTTTTGGAAGATTTGATTGAAAAATTGGGCGATGACGCAGAAAATCTGAAAGCAAAATATGATGTTTCAAACCTTATTCCAGAATCTTGGCCACTTGAAAAGCAGACTGAAGTAATGATTCGCGAGGCGGTGAAAAATCCAAACACTGGCGAAGTGGGTGATTGGTCCGATGCAAAACAATTCAATCTCATGTTCAAGACTTCACAGGGGGTGACGGAAGATAGTTCTGCGACGGTGTATTTGCGGCCAGAGACGGCGCAGGGGATTTTTGTGAATTTTTCTCAGGTGGCGCGAACTTCTCGAAAAAAAGTACCGTTTGGAATCGCACAAGTGGGGAAATCTTTCCGAAATGAAATCACGCCAGGGAATTTTATTTTCCGAACGCGAGAATTTGAGCAAATGGAAATCGAATTTTTCTGCGAACCTGAATCAGTTGCTCCAGGAAAGCATCTTGAGTGGCACGAATTTTGGAAAAAAACGTGCTGGGATTTTCTTGTAAAAATGATTGGAATTGATGAAAATTCTCTTCGTATGCGAGATCACGAACCAGACGAGTTGTCGCATTATAGCGATGCCACGACGGATATTGAGTTCAAATTTCCGTTTGGTTGGGGTGAACTCTGGGGGATTGCGGATCGAACAGATTTTGATTTGAAAGCACATATGGCCGAATCCAAGCAAGATTTGTCATATTTTGATCCGTACAACAATACAAAATATGTGCCATATGTAATTGAGCCATCTGTTGGTTTGACGCGACTTTTTTTGGCGGCACTCACGAATGCGTATACAGAAATTGAAAATGACGAAGGAAAGCGTGTTGTGATGCGGTTTGTACCAGCGATTGCCCCAATCAAGGTGGCAATATATCCGCTCATTAAAAAATTTGCGAATGAAGCCGGTGAATTGTATGAACTACTTTCTGAGCATTTTGTGTGTGAATATGACGAGGCGGGAACCATTGGAAAGCGCTATCAACGCAGTGAAGAAATGGGAATTCCATTCGCGATTGCGGTTGAACCAGAAAATTACAATCAAGGTCAAGTAACGGTTCGTTTCCGAGATTCTGGCGAACAGGAAATTGTAAAAATTGAAAATCTTATTGCTTGGCTCAAAGAAAAAGGCTGTTAAAAATTCTCCCGATTTTGGGAGATTTTTCTTTTTAAAATGAGAAAAATAGGATTATTTATAATTACTAAATTTATTTTGTAAATCGAATTATGAGATCTTGTCTCATAATAATTTGTAATTTTTAAAAAATAGAATAGAATGAAAACGCTTTATTATTTAAATATTGTTGTATGAAGAATAATCCATTTGAATCTGCAAAAAAACAGATTATTGACGCGTATGCGGTTGCAAATTTTGGTGAAAAATATACGAATGAATTGACTATTATTCAGGAACCAAAAAGAATTTTGGAAGTAAATCTTCCGGTGGAAATGGACGACGGAACGATTAAAAATTTTGTCGCATACCGAAGTCAGCACAATGATGCTCGTGGTCCTTTTAAAGGAGGGATTCGTTTTCATCAGGATGTTAACAAAGACGAAGTAAAAGCACTTTCTGTTTGGATGACGATTAAATGTGCGGTTCTAGATTTACCACTTGGTGGGGGAAAGGGCGGAATTATTGTAAATCCAAAAGAATTGTCAGCTGGTGAACTTGAACGACTTTCTCGCGCATATGTTCGTGCTATTTTTAAAGAAATTGGACCTTTGGCGGATATTCCTGCGCCGGATGTAAATACGAATCCTGCCATTATGGGCTGGATGATGGATGAATATTCTCGCCTTGCATGAGTGTATACGCCGGGAAGCTTTACTGGAAAACCTGTTGGTTCTGGTGGGTCTAAGGGCCGTGTTCGCTCAACGGCTCAAGGCGGAATATATGTGCTTTTGAAATATCTAGAACTCACCAATGATTCTATTAAAAACAAAAAAATTATCGTTGAAGGTGCTGGAAATGTTGGACTTATTTTTGCGGAAATTGCTGAAAGTTTGGGAGCGAAAATTGTTGGAATTTCCGATTCTCGCGGTGCTATTTTTAACGAAAATGGAATTTCTATTTCTGAAATTATTGCTCTTAAAAAAGCGAAAAAATCGGTAATGGATTATGCGGACGCGGAAAAAATTTCTGATGAAGCGATGCTCGAAAAAAATTGTGATATTTTGGTGCCAGCCGCTCTGGAAAATCGAATTACCGAAAATAATGCTGACAAAATCGCTGCAAAACTCATTGTTGAACTCGCAAATGGGCCGACAACCCCCGAAGCTGACGTGATTTTGACGTCCAAAAATATTCCTGTGATTCCTGATATTCTCGCGAATGCTGGCGGTGTGACGGTTTCATATTTTGAGCAAGTGCAAAATAATACCAATTTTTATTGGGAAGAGGAAGAGGTGGTTGAAAAACTTCAGAAAAAAATGGAAAACGCCATGACAGAGGTATTTTCGATGACAAATAATTTAAATACAAATCTCCGAAAAGGTGCGTATGCGATTGCTTTGAAACGAGTATTTGATTCTATGAAAGTTCGAAATTATCGCTAAAAAAATCCCAAAAATAGGGATTTTTTCTTTCAAAAATACTTATTACAAATATTTGCAATAATAAATGCCTTATATAAGGGAAAATCTTTTATAAAAAAATTTAATGCAAAAAATTGCAATAATGAATTTTGAGAATATTATTGCAAAAAATGGCAAAATTTTCTATTTTTTGAGTTGTGTTTTTCAGAAAAATCACTACAATAAAAAAATCTAATTTTTACTTATGCTGCACGATTTTGTACAGTGGGTTTTGGAAATTTTTGGCCAAATGGGCTATATAGGGATTTTTATCATGATGACGATTGAGTCCAGTTTTGTGCCATTTCCTTCGGAAGTTGCGATGATTCCGGCCGGAGTGCTTGCACATTCTGGTCAGATGAATTTTGGAATTGCCTTCTTGGTGGGAACTCTTGGGGCGTGGCTCGGGGCTTCAATCAATTATGTAATTGGGTATTTTTTGGGTGGACCACTCCTCAAAAAATTTATTGAAAAATACGGAAAATTTGTTTTTTTGAAGCCGTCTCACTACGAACAGGCGGAAAAATATTTTGCGAAAAATGGTGGCAAAACGACTTTGGTGGGGAGATTTTTACCAGCGGTTCGTCAGCTTATTTCGTTGCCAGCCGGAGTTTTTAAGATGAATTTTGTGAAATTTTCGCTTTTCACTCTCATCGGCGCGGGAATTTGGAATATTATTTTGCTTTGTATTGGTTATTTTTTTGCGAATCAGCAAGATTTGATTCTCAAAAACCTTAATTCCTTTGGAATTGCCTTATTGATCGTGATTCTTCTATATATCGCGTATCACTTTTGGGCGAAGAAAAAAATGTCACAAGACTAATCAAGCAATCATTACGATAACATAAAAATGGAAGTTTTTTCCATTTTTTCAATTTTATTTTTTTAGAATGAGAACATGAAAAATCTCAAGCGAGTTTTTAATGAATTTATCGAATTTGCGGGATACCCGAAATTTTTTCTTTTCGTTTTTGTAACGATTGTTGTCGCGGCTGTGGCGATGCTTGAGCCGATTTTTATGGCGCGAACGATTGGTTTTTTGGAAGATTTTCAAAAAACTGGTAATTTTTTGCTGACCGATTTTTTGCTTTTTTTGGTGATTTGGTGAGGATATTTGCTCTTTAATATGTTCCTCAATTATGTGCATCGCTACTTTATTTCTGACAAAACGGCGCTCGAATTCCATAATGCCGTCGCGATAAAATATGTGAAAAATCTTTATTTTATGCATTATGGTGATTTTTTGACCAAAAAATCAGGAAGTGTTTATAAGGATTTTGATCGCGGAATGGACGCTTTTTTTCGTGTTGTGTTTTTCTTTTTCTTGACATTTGTCAAAGTTATTATGTCATTTATTGTAGCGCTGACAATTATGATGTATTTTAACTGGAAAATGACGATTTTGGCGCTCGCGATGTTGCCATTTATGGCGATTGTTGGCCTCTGAATTGCACGAAAAACAGACAAACCGCAGGAGGAAAATAACAAACGCTGGACGGATGCGTTTGGTCATATTGGGAATTTTTTCTCCAATATGCAACTCGGGAAAATTCTGCGACTGGAAGAAATTTTTCGCTCCAAATTTGTACAAGAAATTTCTGAGGCGCTTCGCTTGCAAAAATTTACTTCGCGTTGGTGGTCGGCCTCAGATATGATCACGGGCGTATTTGTAGGGATTTCTCGATTTTTGGTCATCGGATTTGGCGTTTATTTTATCATGCAAGGCGAACTCACGATTGCAGGGCTGATTTTGACTTTTTCATATTTGGAACGCATTTATTTCCCCCTTTCGTCGCTTTTTGGTTCGCTTCCAGATTTTCAGCGTTGGGAAGTGGAAATTGGGATTTTTTATGAAATGATTGAAAAATCTCATACAGAAAAGTTGGATGATGGGAAAAATTTTGAACCCAAAAATGGTGAAATTATTTTTGAAAATGTGAATTTTGGATACAGCGATGAACGAAAAATTTTTGAAAATCTGAATTTTTCGATTTTGCCAGGACAAAAAGTGGCACTTGTGGGAAATACGGGCGCGGGGAAAACTACGATTGTAAGCCTTTTGTTCAGATTTTGGGAGCCGAATTCTGGAAAAATTTTGCTTGATGGGCAAGATATTTCTACGCTCAAAAAAGCGGATTTGCGCTCTCATATCGGAATGGTGAGTCAGGATAACTCGCTCTTCAATCTTACGATTCGCGAAAACCTTTTGTTTGCGAAACCTGATGCGAGTGATGAAGAAATAAAAATCGTGCTTCAAAAAGCGTCAGCCGATTTTGTTTGGAAGCTCGAAAAAGGCATCGAAACGATGATTGGTGAGCGTGGTCTCAAGCTTTCTGGTGGCGAAAAACAGCGACTTTCCATTGCGCGATTATTTTTGCAAAACCCAGAAATTCTCGTACTTGATGAGGCAACTTCCGCCCTTGACAATAAAACTGAAAAAAATATTCAAAAATCTCTCGATGCTCTGATGGAAGGGAAAACGGCGATTATCATCGCTCATCGACTTTCGACTATCAAGAATGTTGATAAAATTTTCATGATTGAACATGGGAAAATTATCGAAACAGGGACTTATGATGAATTGGTGGCGCGTGGTGGAAAATTCGCAGAACTCGCTAATCCTGATAGACTTGTGATTTCTTAAAAAAATCCCACTGAGGGATTTTTTTAAAATTTTTTTGAACAAAAAATAAATTTTGTCAAACAGATTTTTTGCGATTTTTTGCAAAATACCAAAATTCTGCTACAATGAGTGTATGGAATATACTGCAATTTTATACGAACTCCTCTCAGGAAATACATATTTGTCGCTTGCGACGGCCGATGAACAGGGTCAGCCTTGGGCGTCGCCTATTGTGTATGAATTTGACGAAACGCAGGGAAATTTATTTTTTATTTCTGCGCCAGATTCTCGACATATTCAAAATATTTCCAAAAATCCAGCGGTCGCATTTTCGATTTACAATTCTTCGCAAACCGTGGGAAATGCCTTTGGAATTCAGTGATCTGGGCATGTAGAGGAAGTCGATACTATGGACATTCCCGCAGAGCTTCGTAGCTCATTGCTGTCCAAAGTTTCAATGATTGTTCTCAATCGTTCACATCGATTTTACAAAATTATCATTGATGAGATTTATTTGCCACATGCAGAGCGTTGGAAAGATGATAAGCCACTTCGAATTTTGGTCATGAAAAAAAATAAAAATAACCCATAACTGGGTTGTTTTTATTTTTGGCATTGCAAATCGCCCCACCAGTGCGCCACTTTCATAAGTTGTGAAGTGAGCTCGTCGCCCACCTGAGTGAGCTTGTATTTGCCGTCTTCGGTTTTGAGAAGTAGAGCGTTTTCTACCAATTCTGCGAGTCGATCGGTCAAAATTTTGGTGTTTGCATCACCAATTTCTTTGCGGATATCAGTGAAAGTGTGCGCTCCTTCCTGTACTGAATGAAGGATAAAAAGCGCCCATTTTTTCCCAATAATGGTAAAAAGTTTTTGCATGTGCGGACATTCGCACCGAGGAATTCGTACCATAGTTTCAAAAAATTTCGCTCAGTATACTGGAAAAATATTTTTTTGCAAAATTTTTTGTTTATTTTTTAAATAATAATTATTGCAAATTTTTGTAATAATATTTTGGCTTCAATAAGGGAAAATTTTTCCTGAAAAATTTTTATTGCAAATATTAGCAATAAAAAATCCTAAAAAGGGATTTTTTATTTTACGCGATTTGTACTTTTGTACGATGTTTTACGAGGCTAAAAAGTTCAATAATATCATCATTTTTCATACGAATGCAGCCATGAGAAGCTGGCTTCCCAATCAAAAATTCCTCATCTGTTCCATGGAAATAAATGCTTCGATTTTCCGCATTTTGATTCGCAGAATCAAGACCTCTGAGCGTCAAAATTCGAGAAGTGATATTATCTTCATCCTTGTCGACGGTTTTGAGATTCGTAATTCCTTGCGCACGCTTTCCTTTAAAAACCGTCATTTTTTGAGCATTCCCACCGATTTTATGACTGATTTCAAGCGTTCCAGATGGTGTTTGCTCGGAATTATCAGAATTTCCGATACCATTTTTTGCAGTTGAAACAGGGTACGATTTTGCGATGTTTCCGTGATAATCTACGAGATAGGCGGTTTGCGTCTTTGAAGAAACGATAATGGCTTGTTCGCCGGACGAGAATCATTTTGCGCGCAAAGAATTGAGTTGTGTGCTTAGAAAATTTTTATTTTCGCGAGGAGCTTGCGCTACTACTGACTGAGTCTCTGTTGGAGTATTCATTTGCGTTGTGGCCTCATGTTTTGTAGCTCATGCTTTTGTGAGAGCAACTGGGACATACACGCCCGTAAATCCTGTCGCTTGCTTCCATTTTTCAAAATTATTGTGTAGTTGAGGCTCTTTGGCAGAACCACCAGGATTATTGCTCGCGTAAAAACTATAAAACATTCCGTTGCTTCCTTTGATTTCCACATGCCCAAATTTTTGATTCATGGCGCTTCCATTGAGTTTTCCATTAAGCATTCCACGGCCATTATAGGTCATAATTCCGCCTTCAGGGATATCTGCCAAACTATTCACTTCAACACGTTTAAATCGTGGATCTTTTTCTAGGAAACTTTGCCAATTTTTTCCATGGCGGCCAGTTTTTGGGGCAACATTTTTGATTCCAAAGTCGTTCAAAAGCACATCAACAGCCGTTCCACAACTATCTGCGCCTGTTTTGGCTGGTCCACGCCGCGTAATATAGTGTGCAAGTTGTTTGGAAGTAATGGTAGCGCCTTTTTCGAGATCACCACTAAGCTGAATTTCTTTGTTGGTGTCCTCGGCCTTTGGGACTGGGATTTGACGCTTGGTAATCGGGACAATTCCATTCGGTGTCAAACTGTGTCCAGATTTTTCTTGAGAATCCGCAGGATAAAAATCCACTGTCCCCAAATCTTTATTGTATCGGATAAAATCGCCTGGTTTGAGCTCAATCGCCGTATCATTCAGATCAATAATCGGCCGAAAGGCTTCACGCACTTTTTGAACATCTTCAATTTTTTCGATTGTTACGCCTTTTTCAATATCGATGCCGCCAAAAATCCCAAGAATTTTCGAAAAAAATTCTTGCAATTTATTGGGTTTTCCGTTTTCACTGAGTCCAAAAAGCCCTCAAAAGCTTTCACTCAGCGTCCGAAGGGTATCAGAAATATTTCCAAAAAGATTTTGTTTTTCAGGATGATCGGGTGGCATCTTTGGAGGATTTTCTGCTTGTGGGGAGGCCTCCAAATTTGGTTTGAGGTTTTCGATAGACATATTGAAAAATTATTTTTATTATTTTAGCACAAAAATTTTGTTTTGTCAAAATGAAAAGAATCTGATGTAAAAAATCTTCCTGTATAGGAAGATTAGACTAGTAATTCTTGTTCAATGCCATGAATTCGTTGCTCCACCATGTCAATGTTATTTCTCAATTCAGCACGCTTTCCGATATCAAAATCTCCAGAATTTTCACGATCTTGTTCCACAAAATCATTAAATTCTTTGTAAACTGCATTGAGGGATTGTTGAAGTTCTTGTAATAATGACTCTAATTCGTCTCTGTACTCATCAGACAGAATGCTTTGTTGCTCATTATTTTGATAGACAGAAAAATCAAAATTTTGTATATATGTATAATTAAAAACTGCAAAATCCGCTATATTTCAAACATCATAGTTTGGAATTTTATTAATGCAAAATTGATTTGCTGAGTTGAGTGTAATAATTCCACCCATGATTTTTCTGGAAGATGAATTATATTTCACTAAAAACTCCTGCAATCCATGGGCTCGTGTATTTCCATCAGATAAAGTGTAGCCACTTTTTGTATCAAAAATTCCGATACTTCCATTCACAAAACGAACGATAAAATCTGGATAGAATGTACGAATCTTGTTATTTTCGTCTGTATACCTGATTCCAAAAGATTCTTGACCGATTCCATTTTTGAGCCAGAATTCTACCAAATCAGATTTTTCCAAAAAATTTTCAACAAAAGCACTTTCGATTTCACTATCAAATTCTATAAAAGCCGGAGAATAAATATATTTTTGATAATTTCCCATTTGAGCTGACTCTCCAAAACTTCTATGAATTGGTGCCTCCCAAGTTTCTATTACTTCGCTTTCTTGTTCTTTTTTATGTACTTCTTGTTGATGTATTGCTACATAGGAATTTTTGATTTCTGTGAGTATTTCATGGAAAAAATCCTGATTTTTTAATACGATCGTTTGTAAATATGTTTTGGACACTTCTCAGAAAAAATATTTTTTCAAAGTGGAGTAGATGGCCTCTAAAATAGGTCTATAACTACGCGCGATATTCCCAAATTGTGGGCGAACTTGTGATTTTATAAAATTGTCACATTCAATCTTAATTATTTCACTTTCTGTTTTGCGCGAAGTAGTTCATTGGGCAAAAATAGGTTCTCATGTATGATTATCAATATCAACCAAAATTTTCCCATCACTCATGAGAATATTTTCGAGATGAGTATTCTCTATTTCAATTGCTTGGCGAAGAATCTCCAAATTCGCATCTCTTGCATTTTCATCTGCTATTGCATCAATATTTTGTAAAAATATTTTTGTAAAATGCTCATAAAAAGATCGGCCAATATCATTATAATCTGAGCGAGATTTGAAAAATGACCGAAGTCCAAGATTTTTATAAGTATCTTTTCTAGTAGCGTTTAAAATCTTGATCATATTTTTGGCACTTTCGCCAACCCCCATTTGTGCACGTTCCAGATCTGTAAAAATATATGCTTTATTAAGTATATCATCCATATAGTGTCGCTGTTCTGGCATACGCAAAATTCGCCCAATGGTTTGTAGCTCAAAAGTGATACTTCTAATATCGCGGAACATAATGAGAATTTGCGCACGAGGACAGTCCCATCCTGTTGCGATGGCTTGTTTAAAAATCAGTACTTGAACTGGCGAGTTCTTGATATTGATAAGCTCTTTATTGGTTTTGTCGTTTGAGAGCCAAATGGCCAATTTTTTATTTTCAAAAGTGATGTCAAATTTATCGCGCAACAAAAAACAGATATGATCAATTTTCTTGGTATCTAACTCTGTCGTCTTTTCTCATTCCGATGGGAGTTGTATGAGAAGAAGGGGATTAACTGGAATTCCTAGTTGCTCATAGTGTTCTCGCAATTGTGCCTGTTTTTCAAGAGCTTTTTTGAGAATAAATTCATTTGTCCCCTCGGTATCATCAGAAATATCTGCCATACCTTCATTGATGATTACTTCTTTTTTGATAATTCATTCTTGGATCACATCTTCAATAGTGACTTTTACGATCTCATCAATATTTGTGCTGTCTGGCGTTGCGGAGACTTCGATTTGTAATGCTGGCTTAATAATATTTTGGATTAACTCTTGTGCTTTTGGGGTGTCGAGATTTCTGTGCGATTCATCTACGATGAGAATAATTTTTTTGTTGGCTACATGTGTATTTTGAAGAAAATTTGGCAAATTTTCACCTGTTTCATTCTCTCGCATGGCAAGAACTTTCCATTCACCCGTTTTTCTATCTACTTTATTGATGGCTTCCCAGTTGATAAATAAAATTTCATTGTCGCGAAGTATCTGATCCTTGACATCGCTCAGATTGGAAAAAATCAGCTTGGAATCGTGACAATTTTTTTCAAAAGATTTTTTGGACTGCTTAGCCAGATCACCAATAGAAATCCAGAGAAATGCGTATTTTTGTTCCAAATCATCAGCGGAGAATTCTCGCAAGAATTCTTGCATCATAATAGTTTTTCCACTTCCAGTTGGGGCTTGAAAAACTAATGATTTATTTTGACCTTTTCCGAGAAGGGTTCGCGTCTTTCGTAAGAGTGCATCGACTGCATCTTTTTGATAATTTTTTAACTGAATCATATTTTACGCGTTAAAAATTTTAAGATATACCTCCAGAATATCATCAGGAATATTTTTGAGATCAGTATTTGAGTGAATCGTTTGGATTTCATCTACAAAAATCTCTGGGTGACTCATGGTAAAAAGATAGAGTGATATATGTTCGCTCGGCCCAAATAATCGAAGTTTATTCTTAAGTAATTCAAATAGGTCAATGTCATATAGAATCACTGTAAAATTATTTTTATTTTTAAAAATTTTGAGTTCTGGAATTTCTTCTCAAAAATTTACTTTTGTAAATGTATTTTCTTTTATACAAAGTAAATCATCACATTTGTTAATAAAACTATCTCTTAAGTCATCAATAGATTTATTTTTGGGAATGAACTCTGTTTTATAATATCTCAGATTTCATCAGAGTCATTCTATTTTTTCTCATTTTGCATTTGTGTAGCCTTGTATAACTCTTTTGTTTCTTTCATAAGTTATATCACGACAAATATTTTTTTCTGGATTTTCTTTTGTGTTTTCTCTATTTGAACAAAGAATAAATTGCCTATTTCATCCGTCTTCTTTATTAAGTTCCATAACTGCATGTCCAGTGGTTCCTGATCATGCAAAAAAGTCGAGGATTGTGGAATTTTTGTTTCATCCAGCAAGAATAAATTTCTGAATTAACTTTATTGGTTTTTGTCAGGAGCCAAATGATTCTAGTCCATATTTTACAACACTTTCCTTGGCGCCTTGAATAAAATCCATTGAATAAATTTTATCTGTTTCAACTTTTATTAAGCTTCAGGTTAAAATTTTTTCTCATGTAGATGAAACAATTTCTGTATATGTGGGATTATATCAGATGTTATTTATATCTTTAGCATAATGCAAAATATATTCATGTATACGAGGCCAAGTTGTTTTTGTAGCCTTAAATCAAAAAGGCTTTCCACTTTCCCAAACTAGGGTTTTTAATAAATTGTTTTCTCCAAAAATTTTATCGCAAAGTAATTTTAAATTTGCTTGCTCATTATCATCAATGCTGATAAAAATTGAACCCTCTCTTGTTAATAAATCTCTTGCCAATTGTAGTCTTTTGCTCATGAAAGAGAGCCATTTGCTGTGCCTATAGGAATCTTCTTTATCTACATAATTATCATTGTAAATAAAATCTTTGTTTCCAGTATTGTATGGCGGATCAATATAGATCACATCAATTTTTCTTTGGTGCGTGTAACTGAGCGTAGAAAGGCTATGGTAATTATCTCATTCGATAATAATATTGTATGGTTTGTTCTCCGAATCATCAATTCTCAGGCTTACATCTTCTTGAAGAATTGGTAAAGAATCGCGAGATTTTTCATTGAATTCCTCAGGTTTATCTTCCCAAATGAGCCCATATTTTTTATCATTGCGAAGGTTTCGATTTTCTTCTTCTAGTTCCTTGATACGAGCTAAAAGTTCTTGCTCTGTAAAATTTTGCATAATAAAAACACTTAAAAATAAACCTTAAGTGCGATTTTAAAAAGACAAGCACTTAAGTAAGTGCTAAAAAATTTTACTGGAAATAACCAAAGTTTCTATAATGAAAATTTGGTAAAGATATAGATGGTTGAACAATGATTTCAGCAAAACAAAAAGGGCACCAAAAAGCCTTATGTGTTTTGCTAAAAATACATTATTCAACCTAAAAAATAGAAAGAACGAGCAAACTTTTTGTATGCCCTTATTATTTTTTAAGTTGAAAGTTGTAAATATATTTTTAGCCATCAAATTATATAAAAAAACCATCAAATGTCAAAAAACAAAAAAATTCCCCCAAAATCGGGGGAATTTTTATAGTTCTTTTGCGTTGATTTCTTGCTGGATTCGCGCGACAAAATCCGCAATACTTTCATTAGTTTGTTCTTTGGTTTTGTAATTTCGCACGGCAAGTGTTCCAGAATTTTTTTCTTGTTCACCCACCACGAGAATATAGTTTACATGCGCCGTCTCAGCGTTTCGGATTTTTTTGGAAAGGGAATCACTTGAATCATCGAGCTTGACGCGAATTCCGTGTTTTTTCATTTCCACAAAAACATCTTCAGCATATTCCACGAACGCTTCACCAACTGGCACAATTCGCACCTGTTCTGGCGCAATCCAGAGCGGAAATACGCCCGCGAAATGCTCGATCATAATCCCCATGAATCGCTCCAGACTTCCAGAAATCGCGCGATGAATCACCACTGGACGCTCTTCCTGGCCTTCTTCATTTTTGAAAGAAAGTTCAAAACGATTCGGAAGATTAAAATCACACTGAATTGTCGCAAGTTGCCATTCGCGACCAATCGCATCCTTGAACATAAAATCCAATTTTGGTCCATAGAACGCCGCCTCACCTTCCATTCGCTTGTAATTGAGGTCATTTGCTTTGGCAGCATCTTCAAGTGCTTTTTCGGCCGTTTGCCAAACGCTTTCATCACCCAAATATTTTTCCAAATTTTCTGGATCGC
Organism: uncultured Candidatus Altimarinota bacterium; assembly: GCA_938036655.1. GTDB lineage: Bacteria > Patescibacteriota > Gracilibacteria > BD1-5 > UBA2023 > GN02-873. The sequence continues at coordinate 8,791 of CALHQS010000009.1, read as the reverse complement.
GAACAGAAAGAGAAACCCAATATCCATCCAAAAGCCCGAATGTTTTGTAAAATTCTTTGATAATTTCCACAATCGTCGAAACTTCGTCCTTGATTTGCGTTACGCGACAAAAAAGATGTCCATCGTCTTGCGTGATAGATCGAACGCGTGTAAGTCCAGAAAGCTGTCCCGTTTTTTCATCGCGATACACAGTTGCTGGTTCAAAATAACGAATCGGCATATCGCGATATGAAAATTGATTATCCGCAAAAAGTTGCATATGATGCGGACAATTCATTGGTTTTACATAGAATTTTTCCTGAGAAGTTCCACCCCAAACCGAGAACATATCCTCGAGATAATGCCCAGCATGACCTGAAGTAATATACAAATCTTCCTTGGCGAGATGAGGTGTCCAGATGCGATCATAACCCTTATCTGCGTGGAGTGACCAGAGATAATCTTCAATCGCTTTTCGAATAATCATCCCGCGAGGCTGAATAAGGGGAAGTCCTGAACCGACCAAATCTGAAATCGTGAACAATTTCATCTTTTTTCCAAGGATTCGATGGTCGCGTTTTTTGGCTTCTTCAAGCATTTTGAGGTGCGCATCCAATTCTTCAGCCGTCTCAAATGCGTACGCATAAATACGAGTGAGTTGCTGATTTTTGGCATCACCAAGCCAATACGCACCAGCGATTCTGGCAAGCGCAAAACTGTTTGGATCAATTTCTGCGGTCGAATCAATGTGCGGTCCAGCACACATATCGATAAATTTGAGATTTTTTACCTGATCGCCATCCAATTCTGCAAAATCATAGAAATTTTTTTCTTTCAAAAATTCCTGAATTTTCGCATAATATTCGCTCGATTTTCCTTTGGAAGTATTGATAGAAAAGCCAATTGTTCCAGATTCGAGTTTTTCTTCATTTTTGAAATTTCCGCTCTCAAATCGGTCGATGAGAATATTTTTAAATTCTTCGTTCATCACTTTGAGAATTTCGCGAGCTTCGTCGTACGAAACATGAAAATGGATGAATTTTTGTTTTTGCGAAAGGATTTTTTTCATTGATTTCTCAATTTTTTTCAAATCATTTTCTGTGATGACCGCATCACCAAAATCAAAATCATAATAAAATCCGTCGTCTGTTGCAGGTCCAATTCCGAGTTTGGCATCAGGAAAATGTTCTTTTACGGCTTGCGCCATAATATGCGCGAGAGAATGTTTTTTTGTTGCGAGGTCCATAGAAAAAATTACTTAAGTTCTTTATTTTTGAGAATAATTGCTGCTAAAATTCCGATGGTGAGAATGTATCCAGTACACATCATACAGAGCGGACAGAAAACGCCAATTGTCGCTTCGTTGTAAATCACATATCCGTTGAATGCGAGTCCACAGAAAGCCAAAATCATAATTGTTTTGGTGATGAGTGTAGATTTTTTAGCATTTCCGATGAGCGCGAGCAAAAAAATAACTGGATACACTACTGCTGCAATCCATGGAAAGGGAATTCCGAAAACGCGAGATTCTGGCTGCGCGAGAAAATTGGTACAAGAAAAAGTTTCGTTGATATCACAAAAACTTCCATTCAGAAAGCTGAGCATATCTGGGTTGAGCGCGAGATATGCCTGATGAGAAAGATACGCCGCATTGATAATCCCCAAAAATGCGAGTACAATAATCGCAAGATATTTTTTATTCATAATGAAAAATTAAAAAATAAAATTCCCCACGAATGAGAAATTGGAAAAATAAATTTACAACAAAAAACCTACAATTCGCGGGAAAAAATGTCCGAAAATGTGGTTTCAAGTTGTGCGACCACCATAGGTTATGAGGAATAAAGTCAAATGTATTGTATGAATTTTTCTTTTTTCGTCAAGATTTTTCGGATTATTCAATGAAAAAAGATTTACAATAAAATTTAGGATATTTAGTAAAAATTTCCTAAAAATAAGCGAAAATTTGCTTTTTTGAAAAAAATAGTATACGCTATTAAAGATTAATTTTTATTGTATGAATCGAAGATTGGAACGCTCATCATGAGAAAATATCTCACAGCCAAAGCGTCGTCCGAGTCCGCGCCGAAAAATTCGTGCGCCACGAAATCCAGAAACACAAAAACTTCGCAACGAAATACTTTCGAAGAATTTGGAAAATGTTTTGAAACAACATTCGCCAACATCCCTCAAAGAATTAAATTCCGATGTGATTGATAGCACAAAAAACGCAAATTCTCACACAAGAAAATTTATGAATCCTGAACGCGTTCAGCGCGCGCATGAGGGGATTTGATTTTTGACGAGTCAAAATGTACCGATGCACATCGCAATGGGAATTATTGCGAATGGAATAGCGGAAAATGGACTCAGTACGGACGCTCACAAGCATGGGCTCGGGATTTTTCAGTGGATTGGCGCGCGTGCGAGACAATTTCGAAATATGCGCGCGAATCTTCCTGGCGCGACGGAATTTGAAAAACAACTCAGTTTTGTACTTTATGAATTACAGACTTCCGAAAAAAATGCTGGCGTGGCACTTGCCGCGGCGCGTACGCCAGAGGAGGCGGCGAGAATTTTTATGGCAAAATTTGAGCGACCGAAACATCTCAATTTTGATGTTCGTCAAGGACTTGCCACTGGATTGCGTCACCTCACACACACGGAACACATCAGTGCTCCAAAACAACGCATTGCGCAAAATCATGCTACTGAAAATCTTGCATAAAAAAGACCCGACTGGGTCTTTTATTTTCGGAATGTGATGGCGTAAAATTTTTTGTCCCACACAAATTCCAAATTTTTTTCGTGAACAGAATTAGGAATAGCGTTTTCAATTTCTCCCAAATCAAAAGTTGTGTCATCAAAATATTCTTTGGAAAATGAACTTTTTTTGTATTGAGAATCAATATAATCCGCCGTTTCATCGGCAATCAAAATTTTGGTTCCAGGCTTGGCGACGCGAATCATTTCAGAAATTGCTTTCGCTTTGTCGGAGAAAAAATTAATTCCGCCGCTATGAAACACCACATCAAACGAATTATCCGCGAATGGCAAATCTTCTGCTGAGCCGTGCACGAGCGATAAATTTGTTTTTTGATTCCATTTTTTCTGGCATTTTTGTAACATTCCAAGCGAAATATCGAGCCCGACAAAATCGAGCGTTTTGAGGTCAATATTTTTGGGAATAAATTGCAAATCCGTGCCCGTCCCGATCGAAACATACAACACACGCGCATTATTTTTCCATTCGAGTTGACTCATAAGATGTGTTCGCATTTTGGCGATTGAATTCCCATATTTGAGCCAACCAATCCATTTTTCACCAAAATCGTACCAGCGCGCCAATTTGTCATACATTCCCATATATTTTTTTGTTGTCTCTAATGATAAAATCAGGATTTATGTACTCAAAAATCCCATTTTCTTTTTGGGAAAATTCTTGTGAAAGTGGGGATTTCAAAATGCTACGAATATCGAGAGTTATAATTTTAACTATTTTTATTTTTTAAATATTTCACACCTTTGGTGGTGATTTGTCGGCCACGCGGCGTTCGCTCAATGAAGCCAATCTGAAGCAAATATGGCTCAACGATATCCTCTATGGTTGAAACCTCTTCACCAATCAATGATGCGAGCGTTGTAAGGCCCATCACGCGAGGATTTCCATCAGAATACAGGTGTTGCAATAATTTTTTATCCAAAGTATCTAATCCGTACACATCGACTCCAAATTTTGCAAAAACCGCTTCACAATCAACACGAGTCTCGACAGGATTTCCAACAATCGCATAATCACGAATGATTTTTACATAACGATTGGCAATTCGAGGCGTCCCGCGTGAACGCTTGGCAATCGACTCCACAGCCTCTTTTGAAATTTTTTCAAAATCCATAATCACAAATGACCGCGCGATGATTTTTTCCAAATCCGATTCATCGTAAAAATCAAGCTTCATAATGTTTCCAAATCGGTCACGAAGCGGATGAGAAAGGGAAGAAAGCTTGGTGGTTGCACCTACTAGTGTGAATTTCGGAATATCCATTTTGACGCTCGTCGCACCTGTTCCAGAACCAATAATGATATCAATTTGAAAATCTTCCATCGCGGAGTAGAGGATTTCTTCAATTTGTGGGCGAAGGCGATGAATCTCGTCGATGAACAAAATTTCTCCTTCTGTAAGGCTTGTTAAAAGGGAAATAATGTCTGATTGTTTTTCGATGGCTGGGCCGCTCGTCGACTTAATCGGCGCTCACATTTCGTGCGCGATAATCGTTGAAATCGTTGTTTTTCCAAGTCCAGGTGGTCCGTAAAACAAAATATGCTCAAGCGGTGTTTTTCGGATTTTTGCCGATTCTATCGCCACTTTGAGATGTTCTTTCATTTGTTTTTGTCCGATATATTCGTCCAATTTTTTCGGGCGCAAAGAAATTTCCGCCAAAATATCAATTTCTTGTTGCTTTGGCGAAACGGGCCGAGGATTTTCGTCGATGTGTTTGGTTGATTGTATAGCCATTGTAATTTTTTTGCTATTGTATCGAGAAAAATATTTTTTTCAAATTAAATGATTCGCACATTTCGCGTATGCGAGCCGTATATCGCAGAAAGTTTCTGTGTGATGAGTGCTGAAATATCCTCTTTATACAGGGAAAGTTCGGTTTTTGCGATTTGTGAGCGAACCACGATGGAAATATTTTGTTCGGTGATTTTGATTCCTGAGATTTCATCAAAAATCGCGTCCAATTTTTTTTCTGTGAGAAATTTTTTGACGGTCGACCACGCGATGGCCGTCTCGATGTCGCGGTGCGATTTGTATTCGCCCGAGTGCTCACGAATATTGAGAAGTTCCATATTATGCGACAATTGTGACAAAATCTGACAAATTTTTTTCGATAAATTTTCTTAAAATCGAAACTTCTTCATCCATTACTTCGTAAAATTCTTCGTCGAGCGCTTCAAATTCGGGACATTCTTCGTATAATGCCGCAAAATCATCCCAATTTTCGCGATTCACATTTTCAAATTTTTCTCGATATTTTTGGTACAAAACTTTGGCGCGCTCCAGAATATTTTGAATTTTTGTGATTCCAATCGGTTCCAAAAGGCTGATAAATTCGCTTTCAAAAACACTAAAACCGTATCCATTGTAAATGAGTTGAACAAATCCGCCGTTGGTCACTTGTCCGTACAAATCGTTAAAAATTAGCAAAATCGCCTGATGGTCATTGACGCGGGAAAAAACGGATTTTTCGCCATTTTTCTCCATTTCATCATAATATAAATCCAAAATCGCAAACAAAAAATCCCAATCGTCGGTGAGTTTGGCGAGATTTTTCTGAGAAATTTTTGGTAAAAAAGTGTCGTGAGTCATATTTGAAAAATAAAATATTGCGTAAGAAATTCCCACTATTGTGGGAATTTTCCGGATTTTGCCAATTCTTTTTCGTAGCGAATTTGCGCTTCTTTGATATAATTGGCAACCTGATATGGTCGATAAACGCTGTCAAAAAATCGAGTTGTGTCCGCTTGTTCAATGATCATATCACCAAAGACGAAAAGATTTTGAAAAATCCCACGCATCGCCGTATCGATTTTGATAATTTTTCCAAGCCCAATAAGTTCGATGTTGTCCGTTTCAATCAGCGAAGTTTTGATAACAATAACGCTGTGATTATCGATCACAATGAGGCGATTAAAATATTTTATCATATCAAAAATGAGTTTCAAAAACGCAAAATTGATCGTCAAAAAAATTGCTGGAAACATTACATACACGACAAGCACCCGCCCAAGAACGCCCTGAAAAGCAATCGCGATATAGAACAAAAGTCCCGCGAGGCTCATCAGAAAAATAAATTTCAGATAATTAAGCAACATGACAATCCAGTGTCGGCGTATTAACATATAGCCATCTTTTTCATAGTATCTCATAATTTGAAAAAATTAGAAATAAAAATGTTATCATCGTTACGAGGATGAGGAGTAACACCACGAGGCGGCGCTGTACCTTCTTGTAACCGCGCCCGAGGGATTCAAGTTTGGTGTTTTCGGCGTGTCGTTGGCTCAAAAATTTCATTCTTTGCACGACTAAAATATAAAAAATCAGCACGACAAGCGCGTATCAAAATATGAAAAAGTAGACCATAATCAGAAAAGGTGAGATTATAGATATCAAAATTATACGGATTTCTCACGAAAATCAAGCCAAAAATTTCTGGGAAAATATTTTTTGGATCAGAATTTTTTATGTTTCCTTGACAAATAATAAAAGAAAGATATATTCTTATGTAGAAAATTTATTTTTGAAGAAAATATTGTGATAATGGCAAAGATATTGTATTTCCAGTGGAATTGGCATTTTCTCGGTACACATGAAAAATAAATATTGTTCAACAATAATATGCAATGTTCTCAAACTTTCAGTTCTGTTACCACAAATGGTATTGATATTTTTCTTTTAGAAAATCCCGATTATTTTCCATTTCTCTCATATAATATTTTCAGTGGAAGATTTCCTGCCAAATTTATTCATAGTCCGATTGATTTTCAGGCAAATGGACTGACTCATGTCAAAACGCTTGACCATTCGGTGGCTTGTTTTCAAGAACAGGTAAATATTCCCCATATTGGCTTTTTTGATTTTGATTTGCACGACCAAGTCTTGATAGGCATCAATTTTATGGTTTTTTTGATATTATCTTGATTGTGGTGCATGGTATTTTATGCGATAGGAATATGTATAGAAAAATTTGTTCGCTTTTTGTTTCAGATTTTTAAAAAATTGTTCCTTACATAAAATGCTCTTGCTAAAATTTTTATACACAAAAAATATGTTTGAATTACTTGGAAAAATATTTTTGACAATTTTTATTCTCATTATTATCTTTGCCTTGGCAGTGTATTTAAAATTTTTCCATGATGTTGATATTTTGTGGCTGCCAGGGCAGATAGGCTGTATTGAAGATGACATGTGCCAGTTTTCAGATTTTCATAATACTTGTGGAAATAATTTATATACCAATTTTAAAGGTCATTATGTATTTACTTCCGATAGCCCGAGTTGTCAATGTTCTTTCTTTGTTTGTAGACCAAAATAATATCTACTATGATTTATAAATATTTAAAAAAGATAGCATTTATTTGTTTATTCATACTCATTTTGATAGTATCAGCCTGGCTTTATCTGTGAGGCAATTCATATTTTTCAGTTTTTGATTTTGGTTATTATGCAGAAAAATTTTGATGTCAGACAGATAATCAGTGCGTCGTCAGGGGGTGGCAGAGTGATGTGTGTGTCAATCGGGATTATAACGGCTGAACTAAGCCATGATTACAGAAGAATATTATCAATACGGAAATTTCTTGTCAGTGCGTGATTCATCATTGTATGAAAAAATAATCCCCGAAAAGGGGATTTTAATAACAAAATTTCTCTTCGCCGAAAATAGGTTTTACGTCTGTTTCTTCTATGATTTCGCGTTCGGCACACGCGCGGAAGCTCTCGCCTGGCTCCATCGTGCCGCCTGGCAAGCAGAAAAATCCCGCCTTTGGGATAAATGCGAGAAAAATATCGCCGTTTTCATTGCGGATAATTCCGCGAGATTTGAGAATATGGAAATTTGGCATAATTTTTAAAAATTTTCGAAATTATATAAAAATCAGAAAGAAAATCAAAATTTTTTAAAAAATTTGACTTTTAAAAATTTTATATATAATCAGTCAGTTTTCCGTGTAAAAGTGGAAAATTATTCAAAAACTCAAATCTTCCCATTTTATGGGATTTTTTGAGTAATTTTTTATGTTTATTTGATTTTTATAAAAATTTTCTTAAAATCTGAGTTAGAAAAACTTACAAGTATTTCTAAAATATATCCGCCGAATATATTTTTATCCAATTGGCATTTTTGAATAATTTTTTACTTTTACAACTATGAAAAGAATTTTTTCATTTTTGGTGGCACTTATACTCGTGTCAAGTAGTTTTGGTGTGACTTTTGCACAGGAAACAGACTTTTCCACTTTTTCTATTCAAGAACTGGAACAATTAATGAAAGAAAAAGAACAAGAACTAGAGTGAATACATCAACAATACTCTTTTTCCACAAGAAATTCCAATGGAATTGATTACATAAAAGAAAAAGAAGCCATGAAAATTAAAAATACAATGGCTGATGTTAAAATAGAGCTCTTAAAAAGAAGTGGTGAATTATATCAAAAAGATGTTATTTCTGATCAGATTAGTGCCCACATCTATGCGCCTAGGCCTTTCACTTATAATGGAGTTCAATTAGATATTGGCGATATCATTATCTTCAGATGAAAACCAGAATGAAATCATTTACAAAAATTATGGGGACTTTGTATAACTTTGTTAATCAAGGATATACTCATGTAGCAATGGTATTAGATGAGAAGTACGCCATTGAAGCCCTTGGCGATCCATTTACATCAAGAAGAATAGCGTTAAGTACGCTCTTTTTAAACTCTAACTTACAAAAAAATTATAAAGTATCTGTAAAGAAAATGAATGTAGGGTCGATTGATGGCTCTAATATTTATAACTATGCAATTGATAATTTACGATATAAGCTTTATAATTATGATTTTTACAATATTAATCAAACAGCCAGACTATATTGTACTCAGCTTGCATGGTTGGCATTTAAAAAAACGTCCATTAATATCGATATAGACAAAGATGGAGGGGTAATTTTCCCTGTTGATATTGTCCTTAATAACTATGGATCTTTACGCGAATTATATTCTTAAAATTAACATATGCTTAAAATTTTATGAAAAATTTTTTTAATA
>CALHQS010000008.1 GCA_938036655.1 uncultured Candidatus Altimarinota bacterium | reverse complement strand
TCACAAGTGTTGGCAATACGTTGTTGTACTAAGGCGATGTTTTGTAATATGTTTTCCATTTTTAATTATCAGTTATTAATTGACTATACTGGTTCATTTTCCACTTCTTTTTGTGGGATTTTTTCTTCAATGAGTTTTTGGATCGTGACAAGGTTTTTACTCTGCATTTTTGTGAGCGGAGTTTTATTTTTTAGATTTTTGGCAATATCTACAATCATCTTGATATCATTTTTGGAGAATTTGATTTCAGAAATTGCTTGATTCAGTCCTGCAATTTTTGTATTCTTTGGAACTCAGAGGATATTTTTGATGGTATTCGCCCTCGCCACCACCTCCTTATTGGCAACGAGATTTCGCCCCATATCCAAAGCACTCTTGATTACTCCATTTTCGCCATCTTTAATGATTCCGAATAGGTTAGCTCATCGAGTATCTCCAACAATGTCCATACTCATTTGTGCGAGTCGTGCTTCTTTGATGAGGTCAATTCCTGTTTATTATCAGTAAATTGTACTTATTTTGATATGCTGCCGTAGTCTTATTTTTATCAGAAAAATTCGTATTATACGATCGTTACAACCTTATATGTGATTTTTTATTGTTGCCATTCTCATACTTTCAATATTTTCTACAAAAAATAACCAAATAATTATTGATGGAAAAATATAAATTTTTCTTCGAATATTTTATGGAACCTGATTGCTATAAGGGTCGCATTGGGCTTACGTTTTCACTTTATAATGCAGTAAAAAATTTTTAATTATTCTACATATTCTCAATTTGTCCAAACTTTTTTCAAAAATAATTTCATAAAACCTCAAAAGTTAGTATAATTCTTTCATATCTAAAACATCAAACTTATGAAAAAATTTCTGGCTTTTTTGTTGATATTTTTCTTGTTGCCCTCGCCCGTTCTGGCGAGTGTCAAAATTTCTGCAATTTTTCCAAATCCTGAAACTGATGCGAAAAAGAATGAGTTTGTAGAACTTCAAAATTTAGGTTGTGAGCCTGTGGATTTGTCAAAATTTACCCTCAAAAAAGAGGTAACCAAAAATCCAATTTTTTTGAATGGTGAGCTCAAGCCAGGAGAGTCAAAGAAGTTTTATCGTGATAATAGTGGATTAACCTTGAAGGATGATGACGATACTATTTTTTTGGTAAACGCCGATGGTGATGTGATAGATGAGGTTCAATATACCAAAAATGATGCTAAGAAGGGGAATATTTTGACTTTTTCGCATAATGCTGATCAGTGTGATACGGATGAGAAAAATGATAATTCCCAAAATCTACCAAACACAAATGATAAAAATACTGATTCTGAAAGCGAGCCAGAAAATGAGACAAATCACGATGAAAATCAGAAAAATCCGGAAGAAAACCTTCCTGAAAATGAAGAAAAAATTGTGGCGAATGAATTGTTGCTGGAAGATTTGGATGAGGATGGATTTTTTGAAACGATGAAAATCGTATATCCAGAAAACCTTACTGGATCCCTAAATATTGAGGATTTTTCGCTGATGAGTGCGTCTGAGGCTGGTCAGAACAAAATTCCGAATTCAGTGCTTTCTGGTGCACTGACCGATGATACTATTATTTTGACATTAACAGGAATTATCACGACGAAAAATATTTTTTCTATGAATGAAAATTCTGGTATTTTTCTCAAAAGTGATAATATTTCTAATATTTTAAGTGTTGAGTCGAAAAAATTAGAAAAATTGAATGAAAAGTCGTTTGAAAAATACACAAAAATCACATTTTGAGCATCAAATCTTGATGACAATGAAGATGATTCGGAAGATATTTCGGAAAATTTCCCCGCCATTTTTGCGACACTTCAACGACCAACCACTGCGAATATATCAGAAAATCAGATTTCTTGTTCCGAAAAACCTTGTAAAATAAATTTGGATTTTGATCCGATTTTTTCAACAGATTTTCCGAAAAAAGATTTTTCTTGTGAAGTGCATATTGCGGGTAAAAAATTTCAAACTTGTAATCCACCGACCACTGAAATCACAAACGAAAGTGATATTTTGGTAAAAATTTCTCGAAAAAATTCGAAATGAGAAATTTTTTCTATATTTCATGTAGATTTTGATTCCGTGAATGAAGATACAAAAACTCCAGAAAAACCCAATACAAAGCCAACAACAAAACCAGAAAACACAAAACTCACTCCACGATCCAATCGAACAGCTCAATATTCCACACCACCAGTTATTTCTATTGATTCTGATGGGAAATTTGAACATATTTATGAGTGGAAAAATGATGATGAAATCGTGTGTTTCACATCGACTTGTGCTATCAATCTGAATGCGAATGACACATACAGCCGCGAAAATAAGGCACTCAAATATGCTTGGAAATTTGGAGAAATTACAGAATCTTCTCGAAAAAATCCGCCAAGCGTTACTTTTACAACTGGGAAATATGAGATTTTGCTGACCGTGACAGATTCGAATGGAATGTGGTCAATGAAAAAAATCTCCGTATTCGTTCCTGAAAAAACTGATGAAAACATTGAAAATATTGAAAAAAATTCTCAAAAATCTGAATGAGAAAAATCAAAAAATGAAGAATTTGAGGCGCCAGAGCTGATTTTGCAGAACTCAGCAAAATTTGATATTTCAGATCCAGAAAATTATATTTGTCAGACAAATTCAGACTCGTGTAGCATTAATTTTTCGCTTGCTGGAACAAAAAAATCATTTTCATATCTCTGGACTTGGGATGATGAGGAGTTTTTTGAATCGACGAATCCTCGTGCGAAAAATCTCGGAATCGGGCAACATTATTTAAAAATTCGCGCGATTTCACGAGAAAATCCTGATGAAAATTTGTGGGAACATTCGCTTGGAGTAAATATTCTAAAAATTGAAAAGCCAGCAAAAAAATCTGTTACAAAAGCCAAAAAATCGACTGCGAAATCTGCAAAATCGAAAAAAACTACAAAAAAATCTTCAAAAAAATCTTCAAAAAAATCTTCAAAAAAATCTTCAAAAAAATCAACAGCCAAAAAAACTGAGAAATTATCCAAAAAATCCTCTGAAAAAACTGAGCAAAAACCGCTTCCAGAAGAGAAAGTTGAAGTGGAGAAACACAATAATACATTGCCACTTTCGGCGGCAGGAATTTTGATGTCGGGCGTGGTATTTGCTAGCGTGCGACGTAAATTTTAAATAAGTTTGGACGAAAAAAATTTGCTTTCTCTCAAGAAAACTCTATAATGATGACAACTTTTTCACACGTGCATCTGGCCTGTATTTTTCTCTACAAATATTTTACAACCTGAAACGGGTGCCAAGTATACCTCGGTATTCCGACTCGCGACCAGACTTTAATGGCTGGAATTGCATACCAGGGATAAAATATGGTTATAAACGATGGAAAAGTAAAATCCCCGAAAGGGGATTTTTATTGATTATTTTCAGGATTTTTTGGTGAAATAGTGATTTTTTCTTCCACATTATTTTGTTGAAGCGCGTTAATATTTTTTTTCGTTTTGTAGAAAAAAATAAAAATGAAGAATATATAAAAAATTTAGACAAATGGATAAATTTTTCAAAAGAAAATAATCAAAAAAGTTGTTCTTTTTTAAAAATCATAAAAAATTTTCTAAATCAAAAAAATTTTCTAGAGGAAATTTTTAAAAAATGTTATAAAGATAGATTTTGTTCATTTTCGATAATAGAAGAGAGAAAAAGTAAAGGAAAGACCGATTTAATAATAGAAGTAAAATATTTGGATAATAATGAAAAAGAGAAAATTAAAAATGTAAATAAAAAATATTATATAAAAATAGATATTTAAAATAAATAAAAAAATTTTGAAGAAGGTGGAGAAATTGCATAAACTTTATGATTTTATGGAAGCAAGAGAAAGATTA
>CALHQS010000007.1 GCA_938036655.1 uncultured Candidatus Altimarinota bacterium | reverse complement strand
GGATTATTCGAAAAAATTTTGTCCCAAAAATCCGCATTTTCAGCATATATTTTTAGTAACAAATTTTCAAAATCCTCATCAGATATTTTTTCTGAAAATGTAAAAAAATCTCGCCAATTTCCGTCATTCATCGCATCACAAGGATGAAAACCAACCGTCGCACGAAAATTTTCGGGATATTTTTTCGCGAGTGCAATCGCTTTTTGTGAGGTTGTGATGTCGCAGCCAATCTGCACGGCGAGCACGACATTTTTTTCGCGCATTGCTGTCAGAATCCCATCAATATCACCCGCAAGAGAGTCCCAATAACAGTGGGAATGTGTATCAATAATCATTATTCTGGAATTTTTAAAATATAAAAATCATTATTTTGAACGGCATAAATTCTGCCATCAATTATCGAAAATCGAGAAATATCGAGGCCGCGCGCGACTTGAAAAATTTCACCAGTTTTCCGATTCAGAAGCAACAAAACACTCCCCTCTTCCAAAGAATAATTACTCAATTTTAACAAATTTTCTGCGTCTGCACGGATAAATCCCGCACGCCAAATCTCGTCCAAATCGCGCCAATGCGAAAATCGCACATTCTCGCGCCACGCACCATTTTTCCAAAAAAATGTCTTTTCCTGAGTCGTCGCATGCCACATTTTTTCCTGAAAAAACACAGAAAATGTGCCATCTGGAAGTTTCGTTTCAAAAATATTTTCACCATCCATCATCATCAAAATTTCTCCTTGACTAGAGCGCAAAATGAAGGAATTTTCATAAAAATCAAGCAAAATTTCCTCAAAAATATATGGCAAATTGGCGACGCTTACAAATTTTTCATCACGCAAAAATCCAATCGTCGTTGCAGAATTTTCCGTTTTGGAAAGCCAAATTTTCCCTTCCAAATCACGATTAATTACCTGGAAATTTTCTCACAACATTTTAGCAAAATCAGCATTGCGGAGTATTTTTTCATCGCGCGTGAGTGGCGTCGGGACTTCACTTTTTGCCAAATCCGTGGTTCTCGTGAGGCGATATGTTTTTTGAAGGTTTTCACCATTTTGTAGCAAAAAATTCTCGCTCATCGGCAAATGATTTTCGCTCTCAATCGTGATGATATAATTGGCGGCCGGGATATTTTCAAAGCGACACTCAGTGTCACATTTTTGCGAAAAATTCAAAATCGTATCCGCGAGTGGAAGCCAAGAATACGAAAAAGTTCCCGAAAGTCGCACATCAGCCGAGATATTATTTTCAAGAGAAATCGTCACGCTCGAAATATTTTTCACGAAAAAAATCCAATACAAAATACCCGGAATTCCGAGCATAATCAGCAAAATCAGAACCGCAATCAGTCGTTGTCGCATAAAAATTTGAAAAAAAATTTTTTTTCATTATATAGATTATAGATTTTTTGTAAAACTTTTATGAAGCAAAGTCTCGCGCAATACATCGAAAATATCAAAAGCCCCAAAGCCACGATTGCAAGCGTGATGAATCAGGAAAATTTTTTTGCGATTGTAAATGAGATTTTTGGGAAAAATATTTCCTCGATGGAAGAGCTTCATGAGGCCTCACTTCACGAAATTTTTTATTTTACGATTCCAGAAGGCAAAAAAGAATTTAGCATTGATACGGTCAAGGAAGTGATTGCAGCGCTTTCGCTCAGGCCATATAATGGAAAAAATATTTTTGTGTTGGATCATTTTGATACAGCGGGTGTACCCGCGCAAAATGCCACGCTCAAGATGATTGAAGAATGCCCTGATTATGCCGTGATTATTCTTATTGTAGAAAATCCACGAAAATTGTTGCCAACGATTGATTCGCGAACGATTCTCTTGTTTGACGAAAATCTGCATCAAGTCGATGATGCGACCACTTCCCTTTTGGAAAAATTTTTCACTGGTTCGAACGCTGATAAAGTAAATTGAATTTCATATTTGTATCAAAATGATTTTTCCCAAGAAAAAGCAAAGACAATACTAATAAAAGTATTTCCTTACTTAAATTTTGCTCAACAAAATGAGTGCAAAAAAATTCTCATTGCCCTCGAAAGTACCTACGAAAACCCAAAACTCCTTTTGGAAACTTTTTTCTTAGGTGAAGATTTTTTGTAGAAAAATATACCACTGATGGTATATTTTTTATTTTGATAAAAATCAGAAAAATTCTAAAATTTTTTATTTTTTAAATTATATTTATAACACAAAAAAAATAATCGTCCATCGAATAGGTTTGACTTACTTGATGATTTGGAGTATATTATGAATGTACATTACTTTTTAACACATTTTATGGCAACTGCAAAGAAAAAAATTACAGAAACAAAGACCAAAAAAACAGTAAATTCTGTCGCACCAAAAAATGAGACATTTTTCTCAGCAGAAGAACGACCAGGAACACTCATTATCGTAGAAGGTTCTGACGGATCTGGAAAATCAACACAACTTTTGATTGCAAAAAATTTGCTTGAATCGAATGGCTTTTTCTGTGTGCATAGTGAATGGAATTCTTCAGAAAAAATCCACACTATGCAAAAGCGTATGAAAAAATTTGATCCTCATATGCCAGCCGCAGTATTTGATACGATTTATGCAGCGGACTTTATTGAACGATATTTAACGCAAATTCGTGGCGCTCTCAAGGCAGGAATGGTGGTTCTTTGTGACCGATACATGTACACAGCGCTCGCTCGTGGATACGCTCGTGGAATCAAGATGGGATATTTGAAACCATTTTATGATTTGTATTTTCCGATTCCAGATATGGCGTTTTATTTCCGTGTGCCAGTAGAAACGGCTTGCGAACGCGCCATTGGACGCAATCCTCTCAAGCACTATGAAGCTGGAATGGATGTTCGATATTCTGACAATATCATCGAAAGTTTCAAACGATTTCAGACAAAAATTATTGAAGGATACGATATTTTGGCGGAAGAAAATAATATGCATGTGATCGATGGTGTCGCACCAATTTATAAAACAACACCGATTTTTGTAGAAAAAATTGCCAAATATTTCAAGAAAAAATATGATGTGGAACTCATGGGAATTCACAAATCTTCAAACTAAACTTTTTTAACCAATAATTATGAGACCAAATATTTCGAATTGTCACGCGCTACCAGGAACGCTCATTATCTTTGAAGGACCAGATGGATCAGGAAAATCAACACAGGTTCGCGCGATGAAAAAACTCCTAGAAAAAGAACGAAAAATCGTCACAATTAGCGAATGGAAATCAGCGCCAGTGATTGGAAGTTTTATGCATCAGAATGAAGGACTTCAAAAATTTGCTGACCGTATCTTGCCCGAAACTTCACTTTTCATGCAGGCCGCAGACTTTCTCTATCGCATTGAACGCGAAGTAATTCCTGCCCTCAAGCAAGGCCATATCGTACTTTTGGATCGCGGAATTCAAACTCTACTCGTTCGTGGTTTGATGATTGGAATGAGCGAAACTCAGCTTCGAGAAGGGCTTTTGTGGTGGAGAAATACTATTTACAAAGAACTTTTTGATAACGCAAAAACTATTTATTTCACGGTTGATACAGACGAATCTTTGAGTCGTCTCCAGAAACGAACGATCATTGAACAAAAAGAATATTACGGAAAAAAATTCTCAAAAGCAAAATATGATGGAACGATTTTGGCGCTTCATTTCATTAATACGCTTGTATATGCGCCAGATGGAAAAAAGATGACTCGAAATGATAAAAAATTGTTCATCAAAGAAACGCAAGCGCAGATTATTCAGACATATCGTCGTATCTTCGAAGATGAGACAGGACAATATCTTGAAATCAATGCAATGCTTTCTCGCGATCAAATGGCAAATATTCTCAAAAAACACGTGATTGACATGCTTTTCTAACTTGTTTTTATGAAATTTTCTGTTCGAAATTTTCTCGCATTTTGTATCTTTCTCGGACTCGTAGCACTTGTGTCACAGCAAGTGCATTTTACGATGCGCGAATTTCCTGAAACACGCCTTTCAGATGCAATTATCGCAAATCTCAATCCATTTTGGAAACTTCCAACAGAAGAAAAAAATTCTGAATTTCCTGTCAAAATCCCGATTGTCGTGGAAAATACAACAGAAAAAAATGTCATCCCGCAAGGTTCTGTAACGCTTTGGGATGCTAATGGAAAACAAATTTCAAGTATTACGACCATTAACGCAACCGAGACAAGCTCTGGCGCATTCAGCGATGAAATCTTCATCAATCCTGATAAAAAAACTCTCCCCGCGCACGAAATCCATATTTTTGAAATTTTTTGGCAAGGCTTTGGTGATCAATATATCGATGCTACGAGCCAACTTCCTGTCACAGAATTTCAGACACTCACGGATATTTTTCAAAACAAAGATAATTACAATGTCAGTTTTTATGAAAAAGCCGTTCTTCGAAAGCAAATTTTTCTCACAACAGCAAAAACTAAAATGAATTTTGTAAACCCCGACGACGGAAGTGAAACGGAACAGAAAATTTCTGATGTAATGCTCGAAATTCCATACCAAACAATTGAAAAAACCATCAATGTCGGCCTTGTGGTGAACCTTGGAATTATTCTGATGTTAGCGATCGTACTTTGGAAGCATCTTTCAACACCAACAGAAAATCAAGTTTCTTGACCAAAAATTTCTGAACAAGAAATTGAAAACCTTGAAGCGGAAGCTAAAAAACTGATTGAAATCGCAAAAGCAAAACAAGAAAAACGACAAACCAAAAAATCTCAAAAAACCAAAAAATAAAATCCTCAATTGAGGATTTTATTTTATTTGTGCAGATTTTGATGCGCGAGCAACATCTCATTCAGTTTTAGTATCGTTGGTCAAATTTTTATGTTTCCACTTTCCACGAGCAAAAATTCCGAGACAGATAAATGTCATTGCTACATTCGTAATCGCATACGCCCACCAAATTCCGTCCACTTCGAGAGTCGTTCGTGATAGTAAAAATGCCAACGGAAATTGAATCACAAAAACCGAAATTAATCCAAGATTCATGGCAAGTGTCGCGTTTCCAGCCGCACGGAATGCACCCGTAAGACCAAATTGAATTGCCATAAATGCAAAACTCCAAGAATTAATACGAAGCAAATCTACGGCCAATCGGGTCGATTCTGGCGCATCTTGAATAAACAGCTCAACAAGAAATGGTGCAAAAATATAGACAAGAAGGCCCACAATACTTAAAACACTCGCTGACAAAATCATTGATTTTTTGGCAATATTATCAACACGCGTTAGTTGTCGCGCTCCGATATTTTGCCCAATCATCGTTGAAGTCGCTATTGAGAAGCCCATAACTGGAAAAAATATCATCTGAAAAATATATCCTCCTGCACCAAATCCCGCGAGCGCCACTGTTCCAAAGGTCGTTACAAGCGTCATCATAAGCGCCATTCCGAACGAACGAAGCGACATTTCTACTGACGAAGGTAAACCAAGGAAAAATACTTTTTTGATAAATGAAAAATCTGGCCACATTTCACAAAGCGAAACCTTCACACCATAACTTCCTCGAAAAAGCACGATAACACCGATAATAGCAGAAATAGCTTGTACCAGCATCGTCGCCCACGCAGCACCTGACATTCCCATTGCCGGGATAAATCCAAATCCAAAAATAAACATCGGGTCCAGAATCATGTTCAAAACAACGGTGAATGCGACAATATACATTGGGAATTTTACTTCGCCAACTCCGCGTAAAATCGACTGAAACATTGAGAAAATGAACGAAAAAATCATTCCCATGAACGTGATTTGCAAAAATGGCACCGCAAGCGATCGTACCGCTGGCTCGACATTCATCAATTGTAAGATTCCTTCTGCATTAAAAAACCCAATTGCGCCAAGTAAAACTGCCAAAAATAAATCCACCGAAAGCGTCTGCGATGCAGATTTGTTGACCATTTTTTGGTTTTTTGCGCCAGCATATTGTGCGATGAGAATTGTTCCTGCCATCGAAAATCCCATGCCGAGTGACAAAATCAAAAAATATACCGTTCCGCTCGCAGAGGATGCTGCTACCGCCTCGTGTGATAATTTCCCGATCCAATAGGCATCAATGAACTGATATGATCCTTGCAAAATATTACTAATCAGAATCGGAATCGCCAAAAAAAATAATCCTTTATAAATCGAACCTTCGAGAATAAAATTATTTTTCGCTTGGCTTTCATCTTTTTTTTCTACTTTTTTTTCTATTGTCATTGTAAAAATTTCAAAAATAAAGCGTGAGTATAAGAATTTTTTGAAAAATTACAAATCAAAATTTCTTTTTCTCACGCTTTTTAAAATGATTCTAATGCAAAAAAATATCAATTCCCTTCGTGCGATTATCAGATTTGATGGCAAGTCGAGAAAGTTTTGGTGCGAGCAAAAAAGCTACGAAGAATACTATCAGCATCATCAGAATAAGCACGAAAATATTGTAATAAAAAATACTTTCCAC
>CALHQS010000006.1 GCA_938036655.1 uncultured Candidatus Altimarinota bacterium | reverse complement strand
TATTTTCCACAATCCATTTATTTGTATTGGACTGCTTAATGAGAGAGCCGTTTTGAAAGAGTGCGGCAGCGGTAGTGTATTTCATATTTACGAATTAAGTTTTTTATTTGCTGGCGCGAGTTTCATTGCTTCTGTAAATTCCTTCATTCAAGGAATTACAAGTGGATTGAGTCAGAAAAATTCACAAATTCCATTGATTTTTCCAAGAGCAATTCCAGCGTCATGAAGTGTCTTCTCATCTGCTGTCTTCGTGAGAATTGCCATCATATAATTGAATTGGTTCTGAAGGTTGCCATTGAAGGCGTATTCTTCCGTGAGCATACCTCGCTCCTTATCTGTGAACTCAATTCCTTCAAGAATTGCTTTGTCCGTGTTTTTGTCGATTGTTGGCAAGGCGACCAATTTTTTATACACGCGCGCGAATTTTTCGTCGCGAGTTTCTGGAATATAAATATCTTCCACAATTACTTGGTACGATCCAGATTCTCACTCAAGCCGTAATTTTTGAGTCTGTGGATTAAAATCTATATCTGTGCAATAGAGTGTCTCTTCAGATTGTGGCTGGTCTATGCCAGACACATAAAATGTAGGGGAATAAAAAGTAACTTTCATAATTGTTAAAAATAAATTTTAGCATTACTTACAGAGGCCGAAACACTAACAGGTCACTTCTCCAAATAAAAAGTACCATCAGTATATTCTATACCATTAGAACGAATCGTGACATTGGCTGGTACACTCATCCAACCTCCAATAAAGTCGAATGTCTCCGAATAGCTTATATTTCTTGGCAACATTGGTGCTTGTTCTCACATTGAAATTGTAGTAGAATTCAAAGCCTTCCCAACAGGCGCCTTAATTAATCAAGCTTCTGCAGAAATCGAGCCAGGAATTTTTCCTAAATAATAAAATTTTCCCTCAGTAAGCCCACTAAATAGTGATACAACACCAGTTTTTTGTCGTGAGATCTTAATTGATTCCCCCTCCTTACCTGTCGTTATAAATCACATAAAGTCAGCATGTTTGAGATCATTGCTGTGCGCTGCGAACGCTCGCCCCCCATAATCTAATTCTATTTCTCTAATCATGTAAGCATATTCATTGTATGCTTTATTAGGAGCAATACCACAAACACTACAAGGAAAAAAATTTTTTTGTTGTGAAATCATTCTGGAGCGTTCATAATATGTTGTATTATTCACAACAATGTTATATCCCTTATTTTTTTCAAAAAGAAAATTAGAAGGAAAAATATCAGAATTCAAGTAATTTTCAGTTGATAGTTCAGCTAACCTCTCAGTAAAATCATCGTTAAAAATAAAAACTCTGGCAAGTGGGGAAGTTGATGGACTCATGGTTTTTAATTTTGTCAATCGAACAGAATTTTTAAAGAAAACTTTCATTCCTACAAGTTCAGCATGAGAATAATCGCTAATTTCTGCCACTTTAACCGTATAAGTTATTTTGTTGAGAATGGTTACAGCATTTGTTGTATTACCAAGCTGTGTTCCGCTGATAAGAATTTTTTCAAACTGTTTGTTATTTCCCGAAATTCCAAATTTTAGAAAAATTTCTTGTGATGTAACATTTAAAATACCATTTTGTGGACTGGCTCAAAAAATTATTTCTCTCCCTTCGGTAGTTATACCTCTCAGATATAAATCTTTATCACCATTTACAACTCGAATTTGAGTAATTTTTGTTGGTCACTCAAGAAACATATAAGTTGTGTTATTCCAGTTCGCCGAGCCAGTTCCACGAGGAAAGATTATTTCGTCAATTAAAGTTTTTGGTCAAATATCCTCACCGAGCGTTGTCTGAATAATGGAATTTTTTCAAACAAGCCCTTCAGCGAATCGAGATACAAGGATATTAGAAATAGACCCGTCATCCGAAAAAAGCCTAATACTGTCATGGTCATTGTATTCGTCTTTATCTTGGAGTGTTTGTACTTCCTCATTCCCCGTTTGTTGGTTCAATGTGAGAACTTTTTTCGTACCAAAGCCTGTACGGAGTCATTGTTCGATGTTGAGTTTATTTTCTGTGGCATTTTGGATATCCTGAATGATTTCGGAACTGATAACCACCTCGACAATATCTCCAGCAGAAAAATTCAAAGCCTGCTGGATTCACTCAGTAGCATCATCATCCATTGGGACTTTTTCGTATGCTCTAATGAGTCCAGTACAGATATTATTATTGCGATTTGCAACATAAATATTTTCGCGAGCCACGCACTTTGTACCTTGATATTTTGAGATTTTTACAATAAAATTACTCGTAGGAAGTCGGTTAAAATTTCCAGTGAGCATCATTGTATTGTCCGAACTTTGTAAATCAGTAAGAAGCTCACAAAAAGCATTGTTCGTATGATTATATTTCTTAAAAGTCATATTTTTTAAAATATTTTAATAAATTATATAGTAAAATGCTGGGTTATGGATGAAGAATTTTCATAAAAAAATACCCAAATTTTGGGTATTTAATTTTTTGAGAGAATTTTTCCAAAACTCACATAATCGCCAATAAAAATAGTCCAATTATCTCGATTTTTATCAATTTTCGTGATTTGTTTTTCGGAAAGTGGATTGCGAATATTTTGCAAGGTAATACGAGTTCATGGATAAAGAAAATCAGAATTTTGTGGCTTTAAAATAAGTGAGATTTCTGATTTTGGATTTGCATTTTCTCGAATAAATTCATTTCATTTATCATTCATTGCAGGTTCGGTTTTTATGTCGCTTGAAGAATCTACCTTTTCTTTTTTCCCGTATTTTTGTATGGAATTTTGATCATTATATGTTCGTGAGCCAACTTTATCCACATCAATGATATAAGAATTGCACATATCTCGCTTTTTGATTTTTTGAGAAAATGAGATAACTTCTCGCCCCAGCGTGAGAATTTTTTGCTCAAAATTATTTTTCGGTTTTGCAGTTACAAGCCCAGTCGCATCAATAAAAAATACATAATCAGAAATTTCTGTAATTTTATTCATTGCCTCAAGATGAGTGGTATTGTCAATTTCGAGTGTAATATTTTTTGAAAAATTTTCTATACTTTCGTCGGAATAATGAAAAATTTTTTTACCAAGATTTTGTGTTTCAGTTGCAGAAAAATCTCAATATTCTGTATTTAAATGATCAATAATTTCACGAAAAATATTTGCAATATTTCCGTTTTTTTGAAATTTTCGTTGATTATTTTCTCTATATAAAAAATCCCCAAGAAGCGTGTGAAGTCCGAGAATTTCCAAAGAAATTTTATCATAAGTTTCAAATTCTTCTACTTGGATTTCTTCGATTATTCCAGTAAAAGTTGGAATAATTGAAGTTGAATTTTCGCTCACTTCACGAATCTCGACAATATCAGAAACTTCAAAATTTTCTATATTTCCTGAAATTTCAAGATTGAGACTTCACTGACCGCCATTTAAATCTTCAGAAAAAGAAATTTCTGACAAAATATCTCGTGGATTTATAGATTTTTTGAATTTTCCAACCCGAGAATAAATTTTTATTTCGTATGATTTCATAAAAATTTTTGAAAAAATTATAAAAATGTTGGCTCATGAAGAATAAAAATACTAACATTCGGCGAGCCATCAAAAACAAAAGAAAAATCACTTTGTCCGTCAAGCATTGGCATCATAATTCCAGAAAAAGGAATTTCCACTTCGTCTTTTTTACAGATTTTTTCTTTATAATTGATTTCAAAAACTTGCCCAGCAGTGAGATTTTCAGAAAGAAAAATTTTATAACCATCGCCAATTGTTCAGATTTTTTTATGAAAAATATTCACCGCCGAAATATTGCAATTTTCTTTTCCGACAATAAGAATAATCGGAAAGGTTTTATAATTCCCGCGATTTTCTACAACGCGAGAAATATTACCAGTAACATCTGTGAGTGCTGTTTGCTTATATTCTGGCGAGTACCAGTGCGGCGAAGTAATGAGAAATTCCAATTCCACACCTTCCACATGATCATCTTGTTTGGAAAAAGATGGCACAATTAAAGAAGAGAGTGTTGCGGTATAGCGACGAATTTCACCCGAAATCATAATATCAAGATTTCATTCAATATTTTGAGTCCGAGCCTTGATTTCGTCAATAATTTTTACGACACCGTCATAATCACCACCCTCAATATATAGGCTAACTGAGAGGGTTTTTGGTATATATCTTTTATCAAGAACTTTTCCGCCATCGCCATGAAGACTGGTAGTGGAAGTGAGCTCAATATTATTTAAATCGAAAAAATTTATTTTCTGAATCATAACACCAGTTTCCGCTGTTCCACACTGAAAACTGGTAAAGTCAAAACCCGCAAAAGATATACCCTTGCGGATTTTGTTTCCAAAAAAATTTTTCCCGTTAAATTGTTCGTTGAAATTGTGATTATTGAATTGCATAGAAAATTATTTAATTCATTTTTGATAATTTTGCACCTTTCTCATAATGGTATTGGCGAGCTGATTCGCATCAATACTTCCTCCACTCGTCGCATTCACATTGATAGTGGCAGAATTATTGGTGGTATTATTTACATTCTGAAACTCCCGTGGAACACTGGGAATAACATAACCCGCCTGAATTCGCTTGGCAATAAGGGTATTTAATCTTGCTTCTTCCTGTGCATAAAGCGTCATTCTGCGGTTAATCTCACTTTCTGTGGTATTTGTTATTCCGCTTTCAATTTTTGCGACAATATCATGAAATTTTTGCAAAATTTCTGCATTTTTCGTAGCTCGTTCGTCAAGGATTTTTTCTTCATTTTTGAAAATATTTTCTGATTTTTGTCAAGACTCAGACACGACTTTATTATCTGAAACACTGGCAGACTTTTGAGAAGTGCTAAAGCTTGAAGCAAGCGAAGAAAGCTCTTTCATCTTCGCAATTTCTTGCATAAAAAATTCTTCCATCATTCGATGCTGCTCAAGGCGCATTTCCTTATCCTTTCAGAAATATCCTTCGTTCAAGCGTTTTCGCTCATCATCGAACTCTTTGTAGATCTGGAATATTTTTTCCTCTTTTTCTGTTTGAATCTTGAGCTCGGCATCCGCAACATCTTGAAGTTTTTTTGCCATTTCCTTGAACTCTTTTCGTTGCTTGTTTCCCATACCCTCGATGGCGTTTCCTTTTTCATCGAAGAATGATAGTCCACCCTCGGCATTCGTTATATAGCGACCCGCGCGCACTGCCTCATTCATCGCAAGAGAATTTTCAAGCAACGCTTTTTGCTCCTTGTATTCCTCAGTGAGTTTCTCTGCTTCCGAGCGTTGTTCTTTTTTAACCGCAAGCGTCAATTCTTCCGCATCAAGATTTTTTTGAATATACTGAAATTCTCGAAGATTTTTTGCCAAATCTGAAGTATCTGTTTCTGACACTTCCCATTCTTCAAACATTTTCTTGAAATCGTCATCTTTGTAATGCGCGTAAATCTCACGCAAATTATCTTGACGGAAGAATTCTTTGAGCTCTTTGAATGTTTCAGAATATCTCTTTGCGATTTTCTCTTGATATGTATCTTTTTTATCCGCAAGTTGCTCATCAATATCTGCGATAGTATCAAGTGCGGATTGACGGATTTCCTCCATCTTCTTTTTTTGTTCCGCCATTTTTTTTGTCGTATCAACGACAATGTTTTGATATTTTTCACTAAGTTTTTGAGCGTCTTTATACGCATTGGTTCGAGATTTTTGCAAATCTTCTTCCGCCTTTTGTGCTTTTTTTGCTTCCTCGGTTTCCTTTGACTTTCCTGACTTTCCGCCACCACCTCATCATTTTTTTGAAGATTTTCAACCGCTTCAGGATGATCAGGCTGAAGTGGTATCTTTGATTTTTCCCTCTAAGTCTTTTTTAACTTTTTCAGCTTCATCAATAAGGGCATAAGTTTTCGCAAGTTCAGGACTTACCGCATCAGCAACAACTTGTTTTGTGGCATCTTTTGCATTTTGATATGCGTTTTTTGCAAAATTTTTAAATTTATCGCCTCAAGGGATTTTATTTAATAGACTTCATGTAAGTTTTCATACTGAGGAGTTTGATACTACATTTTCAATTTTTCCTACCGCTTTTCAACCTATATCAAGAACTGGAACTGCCTGTTCTAATAATAATGCTTTTAATTTTAGGGCTTTTATAGTCTCATTTTGCACTTGTATGAGCTTCTGAATAAGGGCATTATATTGATTTGTGGACACTTTCAGTCCGTTAATCATTGATAATTTATTAGCATATCAGAGCTGTTCATTTTGGACAATATCAAGTCATTTTTTGTACTCTCCTGTGGCAAATTCCGCTTCTTCTAATTTTGCTTTATTTTCTGCCATTTTCTGATTGTATTCTTCAACAGAAATAGCACCAGTGCGATATTGTTCTGTTAACTTTACCTGCTCTTCATTTAGAATTCGAATTCTATTTTCAAGATTTTGCAAAGATATATCTTTTTTTCATTCGATTTTGAGCATATTTTCAATCTCTGCACGCTGTTCGGCGAGTTTTGCAATATTTTGTTCAATGCTGGTACGATGTTGTCATTCGGTATTAATAAGGTTTTGCTTGGATTCCTCTAATTGCTTTTCGATATTAGCCAAAACTTCCACTGCTTGTTGATAGTGCCAAGCACCTTCAATTGAATTATTTTTTCTTTGTTCCCAATAGGCTTTATCTTTTAGAAGTGCCTGATTTTGTAATTGGAATTTTTGTTCAAACCTTGTCTTTTCTTGTTCTAATTCTTGATTATAAAATTCTTGTTCTTTTTTGAGTTCTTCCAATTTTGATTTCATTCCATCTTGATCATGATTGGATTTGAGTTTTGCAATTTCTTCTTGTCTTTTGTTGTAATCCTCTTGGAATTTTGCAACCTTTTCCAGATTTTGTTTTTGAGTATCAAGCTCTCCATTTATTTCTGAAAGTTTTTGCTTGTATTCATCAGCTGAAATTTTTCACTTTTCGTATTCTTTATTAAGTTCTGCGAGCTTTTGTTTTTGGTGTTCAATTTTTTCAGCAGTGGTCATGGAAGCATATTGCAGTTCTTCTTGCTTCTTGTTAGCATCGGAAATGTGTTTTGCAACGCTTACCACTACTGTTCCTACACCAGCAAGAGCCAACATAGCCAATCATATTGGTCACATTGACAAGAAAAAAGTTTTTATTGCAATACTTGCTAATCAAATTTTACCAGCTAAGGTTACAAATCATATACCAAGTAATCCAATTCATCCAACAAGAGCGACAATTTTTCCAGTACTTGTTGTCCAAGCTTCTGCAAGAAAATTAAGAAGTTCAATTAATTTTTTGACAGCAGGAATGACTGCAAGTCCAATTTTTTCTCAGATTGCACCCAATGAATCCTTGAAAGCATTCCATTGACCTGTTAAGGTTTTTGATTGTGCTTCCATCAAGTTGGCGAATTGTCAACCTTTCTCCGTCATATTCGTGAGTGCTGTTTCCACTTGCTCGAATGTGATTTGGCGTCCTTCCACCATTTTTTTGACTTCCGAAGCCGTCACTCCAACCACTTTCCCGAGCTCTTTCCATATCGGAATACCGGCATTCACAAGCTGGTTCATATCTTGCGTCGTTGCCACACCTGCCGTCGCTACTTGTCCATAGGCATATGCGATCTGCTCAAGTGGTGCACCTGTTCCTGCTGAAATATCTCCCAATACTTTGAGAGTTTTTATCATCTTTTCTGCTGGAATACCCATTGCCATAAGTTGCTTGGCACTATCTCGTATACCTTGAAGTTCGAATGGTGTATTTTGAGCAAATTTTGATAAATCTGCAAGCATTTTTTTAGCCTTATCAGCACTTCCAAGCATTACCTCAAACGAAATATTTGCTTGCTCGAGCTTATCACCAAGATTGAGAATCGAAGCACCGACCGACTGTAATGCAGAAAAACCACCTAAAACACCGCCAATCCTTGTTAATGTTCCAGAAAATTTTTCCATAGCACTACTATTTGATTGCACTGATTTTACAAGCTTTTCAGCCTCTTCTCATATTTTTTGCAATCCTTTTTGATATTGCTCCATGGTGATATTTCCTGATTTAAGATTTTTTGAAAATTCTTCTGCTTTTTTTCGTAAAATATCAAGTCATTCCGTATTTTTACCAACTTTTTGCAATATTGCCTCGGTATTGGAGATTTGTTGATTTACATTCTGAAACATTTGTCCAAGCATTGAGAGGTTTTCATTGCCTGTACGCTGAAAATTCGTCAATTGACGATTGATTGTAGTTACTTTTTTGCTGGCAATTTCTACTTGTTGACCAATTTTGTCTGCCAAATCAAAATTTTCCACCTTTAAAGCTTCTTTTTGAAGCTTTTTGAGTTCTGCGAGTTCTGTTTTTGCTCGAGAAAGATTCAGAGCAATCTCAGCGGCACGAGGTTTTTCAAGTTGCTTCAAATCCTGCTCAATGGTTTGGAAAGATTGCTCATTTTTACTGGCAATAACTTCTAATTCTATTTTTTCTGACATTTTTTTTTAAAAAAGATTATAAATTATTTTCGTTGAATTTTTTTCTGATCTCTTCCCAGTTATGAGAAGATTTTTTATTGCGACCTACTGCATAATTATTTATTTTTTGTCATTCTTCGCTCCCAGCATTCATAAGATACATAGCACCATCTTGAAGCCATAAAAATTGTTCCAAGGTGAGATTTTTTACTGCATCAATAATCGAAATATGATATTTTTCACAAATAATTGCTATGCTTGCAGAAAAAAGTATTTGCGAAGAGGAATTTTTTCCATCACTTTTGATGTTGCTAAATACAGATTCATGTGTCGTAAAAATTTCTGAAAGCATTTTTGTGGCGATTTTTTCAAAATCCAAAACAAGAAATCTTTTGGGAAGAAAATTTGGGAAAATTTTTTGAATAATTTTCTCATGGAATCTCAAAGGAATATTCTTGAGAATTTTTTCTATTAAAAAAATTTCTCGGCCTTTTTCGCTCATTTCGAAAAATTCAAAATATTCTTCGAGAGTAGCCTGCTCATAGGAAATGGAAAAAAGAAATTTTCAATTTTCTGAAAAAAATTTTTTGACGAAAGTTTTTCGAGATGGGAAGTTTTGTGTAGTCATATTGATATTTTATGATAAAATGCTGGGTTATGGATGAAAAAACTTTAAAATAAATTTGACTTCATTTTAAAAATGTATATAATATTTGCATATTAAATAAACAAATGAAACGAATTGAGTGGTCATCTGAGAAAAATGAAATTTTGAAAAAAACTCGAAATATTTCATTTGAAGAAATTTTGCAAAATGGCACATTTCTTGATGATATTCCACATCCAAGTAGGGAAAAGCAAAGAATTAAGATCTATGATTACAATGGTTATCCATATCTGATTCCATATGTGGAAGACGATGAAAAAATTTTCCTAAAAACTGCATTCCCAAATCGGGATTACAAAAATTTACTTTAATAAAAAAATTTCTATGAAAAAAAATCTACCAGAATCACACTTTCTTCCTATTGATGAGGAAGAAATGGAACTTATGAACCTTGTTGAAAAATGAGAAATAAAAATTTCTCCAAAAAATTCTCTTGCAAAGTCAGTACTTGAATCCATAAAAAAAGATTCGGAAAAAACCTCCATATCTCTTCGAATTAACTCTCATTCACTTGATGTTATTAAAAAATTTTCAAAAAAATCTGGTGTTGGTTATCAGACATTTTTATTGAAATATATTGATCAAATAGCTGATGAGATTGAAACATCAGAAAAAATTTTATCTTATAAATAATTTTTTATGGAGAGCTTTATTATTGTCGTTGTTATTCTGTCTATTCTTGCAATTTTTGGTCTTATTTCATCGTTAAAAAGAGTGCAGGAAGGAAAGGAAATTATGAAGGAACACAATTTTGAAGAAAAATTTATACTCGAAAGAAAAGTGGTATTAGAGGGTGTGGATCGAGAATGAAATTCACTCAAAAATAGAGTATTTAATCTTATGTTTTCTTCTGATGGCCAGAATATTGGTTTGCAATATCAAAATTTTTCTTGACTGGAGGAATTGAAAAAATTTTCACTCAATGAAGTTACTTTTAGTATTAGCAACCAAAAGGATTTTTGAGTTGGTGCTGCAATTGGTGCTGGACTTATGTTTGGTGCTGTGGCTGGTCTTATTGCTGGAGGTGCAATTCAAAAAAATAATTCATACATGCAAGTAAAAACTCCAAATGAGGTTTTTACATTTCGACTCGCTCCAAGAGATGTTGAAATTTTTACTGCACTTTCACTTCGCTCAAATAATTTTACAATATAAAAATCCCCAAAACGGGGATTTTTTTAAACTGCTTTTCCTTTTTGGATAAATGTGTTGCCACTTTGTGCTACCTCGAATTCCAAGGTTACACCAGTGAAATCTTCACGAGCAAGGTTTGTGAAAGGAATAGAAATATCACCAGTCAGATTTGCCTTCACAAAATAAAATACATTTACTTTGCCGCCCTTTGGACAAGTTACAAACTTAAAACAATGATAAGGTTTTGTGCGGGCAATGGTCTTAATGCCAATAATTTCCTCACCATTGTCTTCTTTTTTGATTTTCGTCCCGAGAATCTGTGCAAGGTTGGACATTTCGAGAATCTCGTGAATATCCGCTTTAAATCCTGTTGTTGCGGTATTTTTGACCATAATATCGGTTTGACCGCAATAATCTGACTGGATTTTCTTTTCATCTCCCTCTTTGATAGAGATTTCGAATTTTTCAAAAAATCCCAAATCAGAGAAAGTAAGTTTTTCAAGTTCCTTAATGGAATTGCCTTCATTTTCTGCATTTCCATCAGGATAAGTATCACCCTTATAATCGGTTGCGATATAGAGTTTTCCAACTCCATTTTCGCCAGTAAGGGTGTTAGCATCGAAATTAAGTACTGCCATAAAATTTTAATAAGTAAGTAAACTTTCGAAAAACCTCTCCAAAAATTTTTCTAAAAATATTATACGACGAAATGTGGGGTTATGGATGGAGTTTTTTAAAAAAACTATTCACGAGGATTTTTACTATATCTATACTGATACCGCAGAGAAAAAACCGCAAGTAAAAGCGGATTTTCTTTTTCATTTCTCATAACTCCAGACTGATCACCATCGAGAATTGAGAAAATTTTGAAATTTTTTCCGAGAATAATTCATTCATTTTTTTCGGTCAAAAATTTTCGAGAAAAATCATCCAACATTTCATATATTTCTCGGTCGCTCATATCACGACTCCCACCCACAAAAATAAAGTCAAAATCCGCCTTTTTATGGAGAGTTCCGTCAGTATCATTTGAAATACTCGGACGATTCGACTCAAGACGGAAGTATGCATATTTTCATTTCGGTTCTATAATGGGCTTGCCAGCATATACAGGAAAATCAAGCCCCAGTGTGGCAATGTGTCCAGCGAGTAAATCGGAATATGCTCAAATATTTGCAATAAAATTCATAATTTCAAAATTATTTTGATAAAAATTTTTTCGCCCGCTCAAATACTCGTGCTCATTTTGCACGATAAATACTTCCATCGGCAAGATGCCAATTCACAGGTTTTGATCGCCAACCTTCTTCAACTTTCAGCGAATAATTCATAGCATTCACAATACTTGAATACACCATTGTGTCGGTTTCAACGATTTGTGTGGTGTAGGTTGCATTGGTATAGCGACTGGACTTCACGGGGCTATTTTTCTTGATGAAAAAATATGCTTCTTTTCGTTTTTCTGCCACATATTTTCGAGCAGTTTTGACAAACGCAGTGTGCAAAAATTTTTTATAGCTCATTACGGAATAATTTCGGAAATAAAAGCCTGTACATTGTCAAGTACACCACGATGATTATGGTGTAAGATAACCTGCTCAATAACAAAATTTCAAAGATTTTTCACCAGAACCTTATCGCCGATTTTAATTTCTGAAAATCTTGCTTCAAGATTGATTTCATAAGAATTTTTAGAAGTTTCAGTGGCAAGTTCTGTGTCTCAAAAATTTTTTGAAGATTTCCAAAGGGCAATAGGAATTTCTGAAAAAATCTGTTCTTCAGTAGAAAGAAGTGAGCCGTCTTTGAGTTTTTCTACTCGGCGAAAAATATCGGCTCGATAATTTGTAAAAATTCTTGTCATATTTTAAAAAATAAAAAATAATTGCAAAAATTCCACCAAAAACATTGCAATGAAAATATTTTTATGATATAAATATCGTCAGGGATTGTATCGTGCGAATTTGGGCGGTTTTTGCAAGATTTTATTAAAAAGCTCGCAAATGTGCAGGAATACAGGCGGATTTAAGCCGATTTCTTGCGGAATTTTCATTTTTTGCAAGATTTCAAGCATTATTTCCACTTGATGAATCTTCATACCGCACAGCACGAGGTCCGAGTTGTTCAGAGACAATATTTTTTCCTGATTCTTTGGAAAATTCTATTTGTGCCAAAAGCAAAATATCTGACAAAAATTTTGACGGAATTTTTTCAAATCCACTTTCAAATTCTACAATAATAACATTATCATTTGGAATAAGGGAAAGATTTTTTATAAACACTTCGCCATTATCAAGAATTTCATAATCTTTTTCGGAAATTTCTTTGCCATTTATTTTTAAAATTTTTTGCAAAAAGGGAAAAGAAATAGGAATGCAAGAATTTTGAAATTTTTTTCTGAAAAATTTTTCTCTTCGAATTTCTTGTTTAAAAAGCGGAAATTCTTCTTCCAAATTTTTCAAAATGAACGAAAGCCTGGAATCTTGAGAAGTATCAGAATAGGGAATTCCGAGCAATATTTTAAGTTTTTCAAGCATTTTTGAAATTTTTTTTGAAATAAAAATAAGTCCACCGCTTGGGTGGACTTTGTATTACTCGCCATCCTTTGGCGGTTCAGGATTTTCAGGATCCTTTTCTTGTGTTTCAGGATCCTTTGAATTCTCTTTTTTTGATGATTTTTCAGTTTCTTTTTCTTTAGAAATAAAAATATCATCAAATCAAATATCTTTTTCTTCGATAAGTTCAAAACCAAGACGAAGAAGATTGCGATACTCATCACGAGTAGTAATAATCTTGTCGCCTTCCTTGAAGTTCTCACGAAGATTCCCGTTAAATGCTACTGCCACATTTTTTGTGGCTTGCATGGCATAAATTTTTAGCATTTTTCAAAAAATTAAATATTAATAATAAGAGCAACAGGTGAAGTTGGTTGTGCGTTGTTTTGTACATCATTGAACTTCACGGCAAAGCGAGCAGAACCAGTAACACCAGTGGTCATAAGTTCACCATAACGAGAGGTTTCTGTAGTAAGACCGCGGCGAATACCAATATTGAGCGAAGGCGTATGAATAAGAAGGATTTGTCCCTTAACATTGTTGCTGGAAGTTTTTGAGATTTTGCCTTCAGCGTTTGCTCTTACCATTTCTTCCCTCATTTCAATAGTAATGCCATCAAGTGCCGCAAGAACACCATTTTTTATGGTGGCAGCATCTCCAAATTTTTCAATAGTTTCTACTTCTGTAAGGTTCATAAGTGCAAAATATGTGTCCATATCAGGCACCAATACCAAATCCGCAGGATTAAGTCCTTTTACGCCCATTTTTGCACGAGCCAAGCGAATATTTTCAATTCCGAGATTAGCACCAGCATCAATAGTAGCATTTTTTGTGATGGCAAGTTTACGGGCACCATCGAATTTAAGAATATCAGTATTATCACCATTAATAAGTGCTGTAGTGTTTTCATCAATAATATTAATATTTGTGTTCGCACCAGTTGCTACATCACCATTGATAATAATTTGATGAAGTGTGATGGCGTAGGCTTCCGTGATTTCTGTCATAATATAGTTTGCCATATTGATAACAGAATCTTCAAGAAGTTCATCAGAAAAATAGAGAGTAATAGCAAATGTTTTGGCTTCAAGTTCAATGGAAGCGGTAACTGCTTTTTTAACTTGTCCTTTTGCATTTTTGATTTCTGGAAGATCAGGATTTTCTGATACAGAAACCATACGAAGTGTTCCACCACGAACTGGAAATGACATTTTTCGTGCTGTCATTTGGCGAATAATTGCTTTTGCAAGCAAGTTGCCAGAAGTTTTAAGTCTTTCAATGAGTTCTGTAGATAATACTACTTCCTCAACAAATTCCTTTCCAAATCCTGTCTGTCCAGTAGTCATAACTTCATTAGCATTGGTTTTAATAAAGTCTTCAACAGACATATTGAGAAGCTGATCAACCGTCATAGTTTCACCATTTTTTGCGAGAATATTAGCAAAATCTTTCTTCATTTCAGAATTTTTTGCAATATGATTGAGTGCTAATGCAGAGTAAAAAGCATTTTGTTTCATAAAAAGTTATTTAGAAGTTAAAATTATTTTTGTAAATATTTTTTGCGAAAATCCTCAACGGAATTTACTTCGCCAGTAGTGTTATTTTGTTCAGCAACAATTTTGGCAAGATTTTCCTTTTCTTCTGTGCGGATTTTGTTCGTTTCCTCAACAAGAAGTGAATCAAATTTCGCTTTTTCTTCATCACGAATTTTGTTAATTTCTTCTTGATGATTCTTTTTGAGTTCTTCAATTTGATTTTGAAGATTTTTTACTTCATTTTGAAGCACTTCAACAGAATTTGTATCAGTTTCAGGTGTTTCTGCCACTGGTGATTCTGCTGTTGTTTCAGGTGTTTTTGTGTCCTTATTTTTCATAGAATTTTTGTTAGAATGTAAAGTTTTGTAATCTTCGGCAATCCTACCGAAATAATCGCTGATACTATTTTGGAGAGCGACAGCTTTTTCATTACTGCCAATGGTAACG
Source organism: uncultured Candidatus Altimarinota bacterium (assembly GCA_938036655.1). Taxonomy (GTDB): domain Bacteria; phylum Patescibacteriota; class Gracilibacteria; order BD1-5; family UBA2023; genus GN02-873. The sequence continues at coordinate 9,709 of CALHQS010000006.1, read as the reverse complement.
AGTGAATTTTCCAGAAGTTTTGCCTTAGTAATTACAAGAGTGAGCGTATTGGAGCAACCCCACAAGGCATCCAATACATTTTCCCAGCCGAATTTTTCCTCAGCTTCGGCTCTGGTGTATCTCTTGCCGGTGTCATTGTCTTCAATCATATATTCAATCGTTGAAGCACCAGTAGAAACACCTGCCGTATAGCCATCTCGAACTTGTTTTGCATGGCGAGGTTCGAGAGTGTCCAAATCCACATAAAAGAGTGAATTAAGATTATTGTCTGCGTCCAACCAAAATGCGAGAGCATGTCAGATGGCACCATAGGAATAATCGTGTTGCCAAGCGATAATAGGGTTATAATTATAATCCGAGAAATCCCAGCCGTTTTGGTCGTATTTGTAACGATTACGGGATGATTCTCCTACTTTGTAATTTTGCGATACAATGCTTCTGAAAACAAGGATGTTGTCTCATTTTGGGATTTCTTTCCCAGTTCGATGAGCATAATTCGGAATCGTGAAATCTCCACCAACTGAATCACACATCGAATTTATAAAAATTTTTTCATTCATAAGTTGTATTATACAGAAGATTGCTGGGTTATGGATGAAGAATTTTGAATTTTTGTAAAATCTCCATCGCTTCGCTCATCATAACCTACGATTTTACGAGCTTCATTGAGTGTAATAATGCCGTTATTATAGAGATTAGTAGTAACTGATGAACGAGCAGAGAGAAGCCTGATAGTATCCTTGATAGATTTGTATGAAAAATTTTCTCCAAAAATCTGTTTTATGATTTTCGTCATAAATTCATCAAGCAAATTTTCCTTTTCTTCAATTAAGGTATAATAATTCATACTCTGATTTTCTCAAACACTACGATTAGAGGTATCAGTAAAACCGAGAATATCTTTATTAACACCATACACTGAACATACGAGTTCAAGTGAGAATTTGCGGAGACTCAAAAATTCTGCGTCAGTGATTTTATCTTGCAATTTTATCACTTCTTTTATTCACTCAATGACTGCCGAACGATGATGATTTTTTCCGCCTGTATACTTTCCGCTTTCGAGCAAATCCTTGATTTGTTTTCGGAATTTGAGTTCATCATCGCCATCAGGGAGAGTAAAGTTAGGATCAAGCACTACAAGACTTGACGGAGTTTGATTATTTTTGAAAAATGCAAGATTGGATTCACGAGCCTCATTATCTGTTTCTAAATCTACAAAAAGTGAACGCATTTTAGATCGGCCGAGAGCTTCAAAGTTCAAATCATTATCAGATTTGAGATGAAAAATCTCGTCTTTTGTGAAAATTTTTATACCGCTTAAATTCTGGTAGTAACCCAATATTTGTCCGCCTGTATTGATAATCGGCTTCACATATCGTGGGTCGAGAATCTGCAAGCCAATGACTTTATTATTTTCTCTTGCGAGATACACAAATGCATTACCTGTAATTTCATAATCTCGAATAAGTCGCTTGATAAATTGTCGTGGAGTGTAGTCAAGGGTCAGAGCGATGAGATTTTCAAAAATTTTCATTTCTTTTTCTGAAATTTTTTCTCAATTGTAAATCTCAAATCCGAAGGCACCAACATCGGAGCGAATTCGGTCAATAGCACTGGCAATATAAGGATTGTTCTCATAAAGCCGAAAATAAGCATCAAAATTGATTTCATACAACGCAGAAAAGCCCCCGAATGCAAAAGCATTCAGGGTAGGGGTATTTTTTTGTGGATCAGATTTTGTAAAAAAATTTTTAAAAGAAAACATCGTGAAGTTTTATTTATTTCAGTATACGATGAAATGTGGGGTTATGGATTATTTTTTTTAAGTTTTTCCGAAACATTTTTGATGATTTCTCGAATAGATTTATCAAATTCACATCGTGAAAAATATCTTTTTTCCCATCGCACTTCGCTTTCTTCTGTTTTTACAAATCTTCATTGCTCGTCCTTTTTTCTTACATGTCTTCGATTTCTTTCTCGTTCAAGTTGAACGATGGTGGAGTGATAAAAAGCGGAAATTGCTGTCAAATAATCATTATAAGTTCACGGAAGATTGCCATTTGCCACTTTATGTCGGCAAAGTTTATAAAAAACCACCGCTCGGCGATGAGCGGTGGCAATATGATGATCAATAAGTGCATCTTTAGTATATTTTTTTCCATAAGGTAAAATAGAAATTTCTAAAAAATTCTTGCAACCCTTTTTTGCGGTGCGATTTCAAAATACATTCGCATTGCAAGAGTATCAGCAAAGTCAGGTGAGCGACCGATGATTTCTTTAATTTGCTCTTTTGGAGTAATTTTGCGAGGTCCATCCTTATCAACATCAATTTCTTCGTATACATCCAGTTCGGCAATTATTTCTTCACGATATCTTTTTAAAACTGAAATATTTATTTTTTCAAAATTATCAGCCAGTAAAAAATAACATTGAGTTTTCAGATTCTGAAATGATGGCTTTCAGCCTTGGTGCTGTTGTTCGGACTTTGGGCGATTATCAATGGGACGAGAATTATTCTGAAATCATTTACATCTGAGATTGCCGACCACACCCCAGCCAATACCATCTTGATCGAGAAGAGTGCGAGACATTGGAATTTTATATTTTTCAGAAAAAATTTTTACCGCATCCTGATATTCAATAGCTGAACATTTTTCAAAAATTTTTGCATCAATAATCTCGAATCCATTCCACACAGAAATGACGCCTCGGTCTTTTCATTCTCAGGCAACATCGCCAACAATATATTTTTCTCCGTTTGCTGCAGGGTTTACAAAAAGGTCTTGGATTGTATCAAACTCAAAGAGTTTGTTCGGGCGGTCGTCGTATTCAAAATTTCCATATAACAGTCGCTGCTTAGTGACTTCAGATGAGCGTTTCAATGCTTCAATATAGCTTTCTGGAATAAAGGGATTGTCAGTAGCAAGTGCGGGGATAAAAGCTCGATATGACGGAAGATTTTCTTCTTTAAATGGTTTATAATAACGAGAATAGATATGCCCCTTGTTTGGATTAAAACTTTCAAGCAGCTTGGGAATGAGACTGTATTGTTCGTTTCCTTGGCGCCCAATACGCGTCAGGATAATTTCAATACACTTTTCTGAAATTTCCCCAGACTCATCAATAAACCCGTCTGTCAGTTCCAGTGAGCCAAATCGCTCATAGAGTGGGTCGGATGGTAAATATGCTAAGTCCAATAACAGAATCTCTGAGCCATTTGCGAATTTTATGACGCCGTCTTGTGCATTATACACGCCACGAAGCTTTTCTGGGATTTTGTGGTCTTGGCAGAATTTAAAATATGTGGCAAGCGTGGTTTGTTTCAGTCGTTTTAATTCTTTTCGTCAAAAAAATCCCCGAGTTCATGGATATTGAATGCGACGAAGCCATTGCCACGCAACTCAGAGGTATGACTTTCCCCCGCCAGCACCTCCGCCATAACCAATTTCGTTGGTTATAGAATCTTCGAGGTGTTGGAAAGCGAGGATTTGCTTGTTGTTTGCTTGGAAATCAAGTTGAAATGTGGACATTTTGGTTTTTTAAAAAAATAAAAAACACCCAAATTGTTTTGAGTGTTTGTGTCTTTTGTTAGTGAGATTTTAGTTCCCCAGATTTTACAAAAATTTTACCGCATTCGCCAAGAGATAGCGAGAGTAGATATTGAGAGTGCCGTATTGCTTGTCTGGGATTTTAGGGATTTTTTCGCCTGCTTCTTTGCAGAGTTTTTTGATAATATTGGCAAATCGGATGCTATCGCCGTGAGCGAGTTTGATTTTGTGTTCTGCGCAAAATCCCTTAATCGTGCTGTGCGTATTGTCGTTCGCGTGGGTAGTTGGTCAGAGTGAGAGCTGTACTTCACGACCAATTGCAAGCTTGAGTGACTGCATGAGCATTGAGGCTGGATCGTCTTTGAGTTCGTAATTTTCTTTGGAAAGTTTTTGATTTTCTTCTGTGAGTTCGCCGATGATGTCGTGTTGTTCTTTGAGGAGGTTTGTGACTGTATTGATTTTTTCTTGGTACTCTTCCTCGGCTGCCTCCATTCGTTCTTGAATTTGCTTGATGCCTTGCCAGACAGCGAGGGCAAATTGTCCGAGATCGTCGGCTTTGAGTGCTACATTGGGAATAGCGACACCCTGTGACATAAGGCGAGAGGAAGTGGGAAGGGTGTGGTTGGAGTGTTCTTCCAATTCATACAATCTATCCAGCACACGAATTCTTGCTTCACCTGAGAGTGCCATAGCGAGAAGTTCGCATTGGTATTTGGTGAGGTTCGCCATTGGGCGAGTTTCTCATTTTTTATCCGTATATTCAACCAACGCCACTGGCGTTCGTCCCATATTCATCAGATCCTTATTCATTCTTCGAATACTTCGAATAATATCTGAATGTCGTCTTCCTGATAACTCGGATAACTCAATAGATGATAGAGTAACTTGCGATTTTTCAGCCATCGCGTGGCTCTTAGCAGTAGATACCATAATAGTTATGGTTAAAAAAATAAAAATGGATTCTAAGACCTATGCGGACTCACGAATACTGCTAAGTCAATCCGAGTATTCCGCACAGGGTTCAGAACCCATTGGTATTTTTTATATATCTACACGCAAAAAATATTCGTGAGCGATGATACTGGGAATGACTTAGCACGAACATATTACCACTTTCCCATTTTTTTGCAACTCTTTTTTTCTTTTTGGCTTGACGAATATTTATTTTTAACCAAAAATAAAAACCCTATTTGTTAGGGTTTTTAAAAAACGAACGAAGTAAAGTAACTAACAAGAATATGGCAGAGCCAAACATTGTACCAATAGCTACACCAGTCTTCCCGATAATGAGTAAATATGTTCCAACAGCCATTCCAGAAAAGGCAAAGAGAAATGTGCAAGAGATGACTATGATGGTTACAGTAAAATCTCTTCTTGATGCTTTTTCTATTTCAGAAACTACTACATCAGAGTGCTTTTCTGCCATACACATAATTCTTTCAGATGCACCAGGCAAAACTTCTTCATATCCCTGAAAATCTTGTGGGGTGGGAAGTAGTCATTCGTGTTGAGATATTTCTTGGTAGGCGATAATTTTTCCTGATTGACTACTTCGTTGTTCTAATTTTTTCATTTTTCTGTTGATTATCAAACTCATTCATTGCCCATCGCAAATCTTGCCCTACAGCTTTCCACGCTTTCCGAATTCATTCTTCTGGTGTTCAAACTCACGCACGAAAAGAGGTATTTGTACGGATATTCGCATTATCCGAAATACGTTCAATCATTGACGAGATGGCAAAGTAGATTTGTTCCATATTGACAATATTAGTGGGGTAATAATATAATAATTTACCTAAAAGTCAAGATAAAAAGTGAACTTTGATTTGACTATTTGTGTATTTTCTGTTTTTAATTTTTTTGAAAAAATCTTTTTATGCGTTCTTTGCGTTCACGCTCTTCCCATTTTTTTGCAAGTCTTTTTATATTGACTATTTATTTTCTGCTGTAATAATATTAAAATTTACTGCTGTAATATTCTCACCATCCTTTCCAGTCACTTCCTGCCTTGTCGAAAACTCCGCTTTCGCCTTACGCTCCAAATATTTCAATGCAATGTTTGGGTCGTCAAAACTATTAATCACTGATTGGCGAGCCTTAAATATAGGGCGATTTCTTGCTCTGTTAATTTTTTGGATAAATTCAGGATATTCTTCCAAAATCTTATAGTAAGTTTTTTCGTCAATTTCCGCATAATAACACGCTTCACCAATAGTACAATCATACGAAAAAGCAAACAATAATTTCTCCATAATTGCCTCTCGGTTTTTGGGCGGCCTCCCAACCTTTCTTCCAGACTTTTTTGCTGGTGTTTTTTGTACCTTTGCTGCTTTTTCTACTTTTTCTGTAATTGGAGTAGGGATTGTTTTTTTAGCAATTCTCATAGCTTTTTCTCTGGCTTGCTTCATGTCTTTTTGCGTTGTCTTTTTTGGATTTTTTGTAATGATCATAAGGAGAAAATTAAAAAAATATGGACGCAAAATTTTTGCGAAATAAAAACACCCTATGGGTGGGGGTGTTATGGGATAAGATTGAAATTTTCGTCAAAGTATAAGTCAAAAAATTCTCAGTCCTTTATCCACCAATTATATTTTAAATCTCTTAATTTTTTATATGCAAGTTTATTTATTTTTACTCGTTGTGTATCAGTAATATTAACAGGTTTAAATTCTGAATTATAAACAGTTCCAGAAATATCTCAATTCATATAGATTGCATGGGCAATATATGCTACGGGTTTTGTATTCATATTATTGTTCTTTTCAAAAAATAAAGTACTCTTTAATGTACTCTGAAAAATGTAGCAAAAGCAGTACAATAAAAAATATTTCCATAAAGATTAAGTATATCACCAGTCAATATGCGTAAACATAAAATCAATTATCTACATTTTTGAGAATGATACATCCAGAGCATGTTATTATGGATAATATTATTTGAAATAAAATACTGTTAATTATTTTTCATCTTTGACGCTTCATTGTTGTGATATTAGTTAATTGAATTCATTTTCCAAGAGTTTCTTTTTGCAAATTCAAGGAGATGACCAATGTAATTGTGGAAAATAGAAATCAAGTCAATATAGCAATAAATGATACAATTTCTCATCAGGAATTTTTAAATAATTTCGTATCCACAAAATTATAATAATTACTCATTATAAAACAAGTTGTATATATCAACACAAAAATAATTAAGATTCCCCATATTCATAATTCATCTCTTAAATACTTTAAAAAAGTATAAGTTATTTTAATCATATTATATATTTAATTCTGACTGATTATTAGCACGAATGATTCATTCCTTATGTTGTTGAACAATTTTTTTAAAATCATCTTTTGAAATAGTATTTGCTGCAGATAAAATATTTCATTCTAATTCTATCATGAGATTTCTCTGAAATTCCTCTTTGTCTAAATTTAGCAATACTTTATGTGATATATTGTCATTATCCTCAATAGTGGCGTTGGCTGACTCTATATTCATTATATGAAGCAAATTATCATCTTTGCTCTGAAATACTGATTGGATTGTCTCCCATTTTGGTTTTTCTATGTCAATAGAAATTTTTTCATTAAAAATCACTTCTGTTTTTCCACCAAAATCTTTTTGTTTTTTCTTTCTTATTCATTTTAATTCGATTTCTGATATTTTCTCCTTAAATTCTCTTAAACTTCTTTTATTGGTTTGAATGACTTCGTTTATAGTACTTTCATGAAAACATTTTTCTAAAAAAAGTTTAATTTGTGAATCAATAAGCATTCTTCATCTTTTAATGAAATACATTCTTATTGGAATAATAACATCATCACCATCCTTTTCATTATCTAAGATGGTAAAACCAACATAAAATTCATAGAGTAATTTTTCATTATTTTCAAGATCGATCGCCGAGAGTGTTTTTCAGTCTCATACGGTAACAAGGGTTCCTCATTTTTTTGTTAAATCTTCAAAGTTTCATGATTTTATGGAGAAAAAATAAATATTTCATTTTTCAGTATCTATTATTTCTAAAGTTCGTGACACTCTTCAGAAAATTTTTCATGAATAAATCTTAACAGTTTCGTCATCAGTTATATGAGGAATGAAGCCTGAAATAGTATCAAAAATTTTTTTAGGAATATCCTCATGTAATTCCACTAATGCCGTTCTAATGTCTTTGGATAATGATAATTTATCCTGATTTAGACGAATATTATATTGCTTGATATAAATTTTATCCATACATAATTGATTATCTGTTTCCATTATACAATATTCAATTAAAAAGTAAAATTTTTGCTTGACTTTTTATGTAAAATCCATATAAATTTCGCGCTAAGCAAATAGTGTGTTTAGCCTGAGTTCCATACTCAGTCCTTAAACTGCCACATTACAGGAGGAATCCGTTATGGCAAAAATAAATATTCCGCAATTAAAGTCAGCCAATGATGATCTACCAAGAACTTGTAGCCTTACAGCTGTTTCTGATAAAGGAAATAAACTTTACGGTATGGCAGCAATGGTTACCATAAAGCGGCATGGTGGATACGATAATTTCATGAGACAGACAATAAACACAGCTTCTGATGTATCTGCTCAAAAGGCAACACAGTCTATGATGCAAGAACTTCGGAAAGAGTTTGATATCGTACCAAAAACTCAGAAATTAAAAAAAGTTGCGTAATTATAATCCCTCACTTACTGAAGTGGGGGATTTTTTGGATTATACAGATTTCTTACAACCCCTCCATCTCCATCACAATTTTTTTCGCCTCCTCGAATCAATGTGCGAAAAACGCTCACACATTTTCTATTTTTCAGAGTTCAGAAATCCAAATTGCTTGTTCAGGAGAGATTTTTGAGCCATTAAGTCCACCGCGTTTTCAGCGGGCTTTTTTGAGCTCAATAAATAAAAGACTTCCGCGCTTCAAGATGATACAATAATCGGGAAAGCCCTTTGCCACGCCTTCAAGCGTATTTTTTCGCCTGACATTGTGAAATTTTGTGAAGGTTTCATTCGGCGAATGGTGGAAAAAATAATTATTTTCCCTGAGCCAATTGGCGAATAATACGGCGTGATTATGTTCGTTCATATTATCTTTTTAAATTCACGAATTTTCCCCAATCTTTGGAAGCAACAAGCGGCTGCTCGAGTTGATCAATTCGTTTTGCTTGAGATCGAGTGATTTTTTCAAAAAATTTTCTCATTTCCTCAATTTCAAATGCCGAATTTTCAGAAACTTTTTGCAAATCTTTTTCAGATTTTTCAAAATCTTCAATAATCGTTTGGAGTGCCTCCAGGAATTCATCACGAGATACAAAAATCTCGTCCTTAAAGATATTTTCCACATGATGAGAAAGGAGTTTATGATTCACTTCAATCTCATCGAGTTTTTTTCTGGAAAAAATAGTTTTTTCCTCCAAATTCTCAATTCTTTTTGTCAAAATTGAAAATTTGAAACTATCGACCAAAAACGCGAAAGATAAGGCAAGAGTAGCGTATGCTAACATAAAAAAAAAAAATAAGTTAAAAAATAGATTTTGGATGCAAAGAATTTTAAAAGTTAAGCATTGGCTTGACGAGTCTTGTGGTTTCGATTTGCCAGAGAATATCTCATTTTTTCACTGGTTTTCACGCAAATTTTTTCTCAACCATTTCAGTAATTTCTAACTGTTTTTCCACAGATAAGGTTTTAAAAAAATCAAGAATTTTTGCTCGTTCGTTTTTTTCGGCAGAGAGTTTTTTCTCGGTTTCCACCTTCTGTTTCGCCTCAAATTTGGCTTGTTTTTGGCGCTTTTTCTCAAGGTTTTCCACCTGACCTGTTCCTGTTTGCACTGCTATTGAGTGGGTCTGCGTCGTCTGCGGAATTGGATTTTTCCAAAGTTTATTAAAAATCCAATTGTAGGCATTGGGCTGGTATTCTGCAGGTATAGTGTGCCAATAATTTAACCAAAACGGATACACTCTCGAGATTTCATCAATCTCCCTTTTTTCCAGCGAAATAAAGGCAATTTCTGCCTCAGTAGAGTGCGATTTTTTGGGAAATTTTTCAAAAAATTTTTTAAATAAAACACTTTTTACACTTTTTTCATCAGAAGTTTTGGCAGATATTGGGGATTCCTCACTTGCTTCTCTTTCAGGTAAAGGATTTAAAGTATTTTTATTTATTTTT
>CALHQS010000005.1 GCA_938036655.1 uncultured Candidatus Altimarinota bacterium | reverse complement strand
AAATAAAATATTAGTTCCACCAGAAATCCAGAGAATTTCAAGATTTTTTTCACGCGAAAATGCAAAAATTTCACTCAATTTTTCCGTATCTTTTTCGGTTAAAATCTCAAAAAAATATGCCGCCAAAACTCGAGTTTTATAGCCTGTATATTGCCCGACATTGTGATTGGTTTCAATACAATTCATTTTGAAAAATTATTTTCGGCATTATAACAATTTTTCGAGAAAAAGCGAATTTATTTGAAAATTTGACAAAATCAGAAAAATCCCTATAATCCGATTTTGTTCAGCATAAAGCATTCTGATCGTAAGATTTGGAATGCTTGTGTTGGTTTTTACAACTTGCAAACCCATGGAGAGAAAAGATGCAAGAAAAAGAAAAAGACGAGTTGTTAGGCAAAAGAATTGAGGTAATGTACTATCGCAAAAATGCGATTAATCCACCCATCTCAATTTTTGAAGGGACTCTCGAACAATTCCTAATGCTGCCAAGAATGGAGCCTTATGGCAAAGTTGTTGGACGTTCGCGCGTTAATGATCACGAAGCAATAGTTGAAGTAAGAACGAGCAGTAACCGCCATAAAAAACTTATTGCCAAAGAAATCCAAAGAGCAAGAGACTAATACTTGTTCACTGAACTTCCGGCTGTCTATTCGTAGGCAGCCTTTTCTTTTCGAAAATAAAAATTACCTCACAAATACGAGGTTTTTTATTTTGAGGGCTTTTTTGAAATGGGTTCTACCGGATCAAATCATCATTTTGACCACGGGTTGCATCGACAAATTCGCCAAATTCCCTTTCCGAAGCCAATAATCGCTCATTTTTTTTCGACCGCTTCGATCATATATTCGCTGCATGTCGGAAAATATTTACAAAATGGCACACGATTTTTTGCCCAAAATGAATGGTCAGGCGAAAGAATTTTCTGATAAGCCTTCACAGATGCGATCAAAAATTTTTGTGCTGGATTCATGTTACCAATCTTTATGTTCTGAAAAATCATCCTCGCGAAGTAAATTTTTGAGATTTTGCAAGTCTCGCTGAAAATTTTTTGTGTTCGCGCGATATGGATTGAGGTATTCTTGGCGCTTTTCCTGATCTTCAGAAATTTGATTTTTTATCTCGTTATTTTCCGTTTTTTGCTCATCAGAATCAGAAAAATCTTCTGATTTTTTTTCATCCAAATTTTGTTCCGAAAGCAAAGCAATTTTTTCACGAATTCTCGAATTTTCCTCTATTTGAAGGGATTTTTCGTATTCCGAAAGAATCGCACCAGAATCAGAATGAAGCGCAAACAAAATATCGCCTCGCAGCTCGAAAAGTCGCTCTGGAAACTGATTCATCGAGTCAGGAATAATTTTTTGTGCAGCCTCAAAATCTCCATTTTTCGCTATTTGAAGGGATTGATTGTAGCGAATTTCTGGAATTTCAGAGTTGAGAAAAAATGCAAACATTATATTCTGATACAAATTTTTCCACGAAAAAATTAGAAAAAATCCGAGAAATATGAGGAAAAATGATCCAATTTTACGAAGCATTTTGAGTTTTTTGTAAAAAATAAGGATTGAGAAAAAAAGCAATTCCAAGGCAAAAAATTCATACAATCCATTGCCAAGAAATGGTCGTTTGGGAATGGGTCGCATTCGCGAGAATTTTTTGTAAAATCGGCTCAAAATCCGATTCTGATGAGATAATATGCGTCTCAGCCGAAAAAATTTCCGCAAGTGTCGCGAGCGATTGTTTATTGAGTGAAGAAATCGCGTTTTCCCCATGGAATTGGCGATACGAAGGGCTTCCATTCGCGGTATATCACTGTAACATCAATCCACCCTGTTCCGTCCCAATCGCGACAAAAGTAATTTTTATACGATTCGAAAAAGAAAAATTTGTGGGCTTTTCGAAAAATTCCGCATCTGTCAAAACAATAATCTCGGTATTTGAGCGATTTTGATAAATTTCAGCAATGCGCTGTATTGACCCGAAAATGTCACTTCCACCACCATATATAATCGGAGAAATCCCGGAAATGACATTTTTGAGAAAATTTTTATCATCCGAAAATGGCGATTCTATCGTAATTTCTCGAGAAAAAGAGGAAATCGCAATTTCTCCAGAAAATTTTTCTATAAATTGCGTACTGAATTTTTTGGCAGCATCAAGACGCGATAAAATCGTGGAAGAATCACGCTGCGAAATATCCTGAACCACCATTGAAAGTGAGTTATCAATGAGCAAAATCGCAGAACGATCAGGATTGGAAAAAAGTGATTGCCACCAAGCAAAAAGTAAAAAAATCCCACCCAATAATGCAAAAATAAACCGAAAAAGCGAACGACGCGGCGAGAAGAAAAAAAGAGTTTTCATATTTTATGGCGTCAAAAATTCTCTCAATCCTGGTTGACGATGAATGGATATCTCTCCATTATAATCAGCACAATTTGGAATTTCTTGTTGATAAGAAATAGTTTTTTGTGACTTTCCGCCGGCAATCGTTTCTAGCATAAATGAAAAAATAGTGGCATTTTCATCTTCCGCGATTTCTGCCCCAGAACCTGATAAAATCGCTCCTTTTGGAACATATAGACGCACAAAACTTTTGTTGGGACCAGCACCCTGAATAAATCGCATTTTATGCTTTTCCTCATCATTTGTGAGACCAAAAGCGCTCATGAGATTTTCGAGACTTTCCGCATCTTCCTGAGAATACTGATGTTCATGCGTCAGTGTCGCAGTCGTCTCGTATGTACAATTTTCAAGTTTTTTCGTTTTCATTTCAAGCGAGCGCGATATATAACGATCACTTTTATTTCCGCTTACAGACGTGAATACTGGATAAATCCAATTCGAAGCGCCACTTTTCCATGGAAGTGGTTTTTGGATAGATTCCAAAAACTTTTGTGTGTCAGCATTTCGTGATGCAACGAGAATTTCGCCACGATTCCAATTATTTTCAATAATTTTGGCAACTTCCTCGATTTTTCGAGATTCAATAATTTTTTTGCCAAACGCGGTTACAAATTTGAACAAAATATCTTTCGGCGTTTTGTCTTGAGCGAATTTATTTTCTACCAAAATCGACATCAAAACAGAGAAATTTTTATCAGAAAATGGAATTTCCACACCGTCAAGTTTGACTTCACCAATAACCGACAAAATTTCTTCAATCATTCCCTGATGAATCGCCACCGCAGTCGTCAGCGTCGATTCGCCCGATCGCTCTACGAAAGAATTAGCCTTTTCAAGCGTTTTCAAAAAATCTGGATAATAATTCACATCACGAAGGCCATAATTATTGGTCAAAAGCGCAATTCCTGGCGGTGGCGTTTCTTTGTGCGGATACAAATTCCAGTCATAATAGTACACATCATCGGTGCGATAATCCAAAATATTCCCTTTGTACAGCGTAAAAGAAATAATCGATCCCGGAAAACCGCCATTCGCGCGGATTTCATCACGATTCTGATTAAAAATCATATATCGTTGCGGAACAGTATTTCCAAGCATGGTCAGAATTTCTGGTTGCGAATTTTTATACAAATCCAAAACTGGCTGCGCGCTCGCCAAAATATTTCCAACCTGACGCATTTTCTGAGCATACGAGGAATCACCGTGCGCATTTTTGAAAATATTTCCTGCACGCTCAAATTCATCAATTGCTGCATTAATCGCGGAAGAATTTTTCACCAAAAAATCGGTTGGAAGCGGAATTCCAATGCTGTCCATCGGGAAAATATCTTTCGAATGCCCTCGATATGCCGAATTTTCATCATTCACCTTGGTTGTCAATGAAAAATTTTTATCAGAATCTGGAAAATTTTCAGCAATACTATCGAGCGCGGTTGCGACAGCACGCCCACCTTCCGTTGCACGCCCAACGGTATCAACGATTTCAAGCGGAATCCAAGAAAATGGCGCAAACAAAAATTGTGCGCGCTCAAAATCCGAGCGAGACGACTGGATGAGATTTTTTACTTCAGAAATATTGTTAGCAGAAGCAAGCGACAAAAGTCGATTATAGCCATTTTCTATGGAAAATTTGAGTGCAAAAATCATTGGCACCAACACGAGAAAAAGCGTCACAAAAGTTCGCAAAACAAGTGTTTTGTTGCGACGCCAAAAAAATTTGGACGCACGAGAAAATCGACGCCAACGAAGCGACGAGGAAAGATTTCGACGGAACAAATCTGGATATTTTTTAAGCGATTTGATAGGGTCAAGCGTACGAATATCGAGCGAACCAAATGGCTTCACAATGGGCGGAACGAGTTCAATTTGCTGTTTTCGGCGCATCAATTCTGGATATTTTCGTTGCCAGAAAGGTGACGCCACCAAATCGGAATGCACGAGATCAAGCGTCGGAAAAGTTTCAAAATCATCAATTTCAACTTCTTGCCTAACAAACAATGAAATCTTTGGTAATTCTGGAAAAATCTCGTCAACAATCGGCTTAAAAATACCATTATCAATAGCGTGCAGTTGTGAAATCTGAAAAAAACCCGAAATATCGAGTTCATGAGCAAAATCCGTCTGAATGTCAAGAGAAAGCGTTTTTTTCACGGCGAACAAATATTTATAATAGTGTATTCAAAAACACAAAAATCGCAAAAAATTTTCATAATAAAAACTTCCCATAAAGGAAGTTTAGGATTTTTTTGGCTTTTTTGGATTTTTTCGACGAATCTTTGTCAAAGCAAGAATTTCAATAATTTTTCGTTTGTGCGATTGTGTCAGGCGTTTAATTTCTTCAAAATCATTTTGTTTTAAAATATGCGAATATTTTTCATTCAAAAATTTGAGAAAATTCTCATGATTGAGCGTTTTATTTTGTGTATTTTTTGCGATAAAAATGACGATATCTTCGAGAAAATACGGCAATTGCATTTTAGGATTTTCAGAAAAATTAAATTCTCCCGACCTGATATGATCGATCGAAATTTTCCCACTATACAACGATTTTATGTCGCCACCATTTTTCAAAAAATCAATCACGCGCGAAAGTCCGTTCCCATACTGCAAATCCTTGCGTTGAACGCCTTTCCCGAACGGAAAATTGCGGCTTGCGCGACGAAACAAACCTTCTAACGAATCCGTTTTTCCTGCGAGGCGCTGCATCAAATCCAGGTTTCGTTTCCATTTTTGCACGGGAAGCAATTCTGCCGAAAGCATTCGTGTTTCAGAAATTCCGCGACGATGCATCTCAATTTCATCAAGTTTTTTTCCAGCCAAAAGCCCTTCTGTAAGCATCGCAAGGCCTTCTTCTTTTTCTACATTTTTGGCACCACGAACGCCATGAAGAAAAATTTCAGAATTTTTTTGATTGATATAATGACCAAATTCGTGGCGAATCAATTCCAAAATCCGCGAAAGTGAAAGGTTTTCATAATCCTGATTTTTTGGGATTCCCAAGAGATTCGCACCATCAAAAATCGACGAATATTTCTCGCTCACTTCAATACGTTGTGGCAAATCCAAAATTTCTAGTACGAGTTCAAAAATTTTCACATAATTCTCCTGAGAAATTTTAATTTCCGAAAGATTTTGTAAATCATTTCTTGTAGAATCCGCCTTAAAATCACTCAAATCCTTAATTCGTAAATCTGGAAATTTTTGCAAAATTTTTTCACGCATCTCATCATAATGTTCTTGCAACTCTCTTTTTTCTTCATCAGAAAGATTTTTCTTGCCATACGCAAAGCGCTTGCGAATCGAATAAAATACCTGCTCGACAAGTTTTGGCTGATCAGAAACCGCCTCACCAAATTCTTGTGTTTGGAGCGCATTCATCTCATCAATTCGCGATTTTTGTTCATCAGGAGAAATTCTGGGTTGGTAGCCAGCTTTTTCGAGTTCAAATGGCAAGCCCTTGAGCGCAATTGTGAAAATATTTTTATGGCTTTCAAGCACGCCACAAAGCAATTCTTTGATTTTTGCATCGAGATCAGCCTTTTCAATTTGAAGCGAAAATTGCGCAATTTTTTCTAAATATTCGCCAATTTTTTGCTCTGAAATTTGAAGAATTTCATCAAAATTTTCCTGCGCATTGGCAAAATTTTTCCCAGAAAATTCTTGGAAAATTTCGTTATACGCCAAAATGTGCCCCTCAGAACTTCGCTTTGGAATGCCATTTTCATCTTTCAGTGTCTCGTATGTATAGGTAGTTTCGAGAATCGCTTCCGCAGCTGGCCACTTCGCGATTTGTGCGATTTCATCAAGAAACATTTGTTCTTGCGAAATTTCATGAGAATTATGAGAAATATTTGAGTGATTCATATGTTATTGTGAAATATTTGTTTGAATTGTTGGAATTGTTTGAATTTTTTGAAGAATTTTTACGATTTTTCGTTGTGTTTCAGAATTTACATTGTGTACAAATCGGCCATCTTTTTTGGTAAAATCTTGGAAAAATATTTTTTCGCCAATCAATTTTCGAAAGAGAATTTTCCCAACCCATTGCGGATACAGCGAATTCTGCTCAGATTCTGGAAATAATTTTCGCAATTCTGGCAAAAATTTCTGATCGTCAAACGACAATTTGGAAAAATAATAATCTTGGAAAAATTTTTTTCGTTCATCATCAGAAAGTGAGGTTAATTTTTCGACAATATCGCGATTTCCACGCGAATATGAAACATCTTTTCTATTGGCGCCAGGCATTTTGTGACTCATAAAGCGCTTAATTCGCATCGTCCAATCATGTGCCATTTTATCAGATTCTGGCGCATCAGTCAACTGAAAATAAATTTTGAGCATTTGTTCTGTTTCGGTCGAGTCAAGATTTTCTGCAATAAAAGAAATCAAGTGATGATGAGTAATTTTTGGCTCAATAGTAGCCATATCGTGTATCAACATATCCTCCGCAGTAGCCGCCATTCCTTCTTCGTGCGGCAAGTACGACATTCCAGCAATCTGAAGCGTAGCAAGCGTATTCACACCACGAATCGCATGCACGCCGATCTCATGATCCATCAATTCAAACAAACGAAAAAGCGAAGTTGAGGTCAATTTATTTTTCGGCAAAATAATTTTTTTATCGTCATAACTTACAGAGAACATTTTTCGATTTTCATTCACTTCTACGATCCAATCGTGCATTTCGTACAAATCTAGCACCATTTCCAAAATTTCCACAATTTCAGATTCTTCGAGAAAAATCTGTTTCAAATCTTCTGATTTTTCCCTTCTCAAAGCCACTTCTGGTGATTTTTCTTTTTTTGGGTTTTCTTGAGGAAATTCTGATTTTTGCAAAAATTTTTCAAAAATGAGACAATCTTCATGAGAAATTTTGTCTTTATTTTTTTGAAAAATTTCTTCCAATTGTTCGCCTACCAAAGCCTTTTCTTCTGGAATCGCAGAAATTTCTGGGCCGTAATAAATATTTTGTAAGCGATTCACTTCATCCAAATATTTTTTTCGGTCTGCGTCACTGAGTTCAAGACCGCACTTCTCTGCTTCCAGAAAAATCGCGTTCTGAAAACATTCCAAATGCACGAGCATCATCGTGGTAATATTATTCAAAAATTCTTTTTGCCAATCAGTGAGATCTTCGCTCAAATTCGTTCTTTTGACAAAATTCCGAATCCAGTCGGAATGCGCTGAAAATCGCGCAATTCCCGCATCAATTGTCTCGGGCGTTACAATTCCTTCTGGGAAAAATGCCTTCGGATAGTCCATTCCATCAGCATTTTTGACATATTCGAGCATTCCTGGAATAATGCGATTATCCGTTTTGTAACGGAAAATTTCTGTCAATGCATTTTGAAAAAATTCTCTATTCATAGGCAAAAATAAATATATGGAAAAGTTTTATACTATAAATTCATTGAAAGTCAATTTGTAAATTTAGGAAGAGAAAAATTTTGTTTTTTTTGGGAAAATTTTTATAATGCAAATAATTTAAAAAATTGTATGTCAAACCAAATTACTTGCCCGAATTGTGGCCATCATTTTTCACTTTCTGAAATTCAAAAACACGAATTGGAAGAAATGCGCGCAAAAATCCAAAAAGAAACGGAGGAAGAAACGAAAAAAAAGGCTTTTGCTTGGGCAAATGCAGAAATCGAAAAACAACGGAAAGAAGCGGAAAATGAAGCCAAAAAACTTCGCGAAGAAATGGAAGAAAAAAATAAAAAACAAATTTTGGAATTGGAAAATTTGCGAAAACGCGACGAAGAAGCCCGAAAAAAAGAAGAGCAATTTTTGCGTCAACAAACAGAATTTGAAAATTTACGAAAAAATCTCGAAATTGAAAAAGAAAAAGCCAAACTTGAAGAACGAAAACGCCTGGAAGATGAATTTTCAAAGCAAGCACAAGAAAAATTGGCACTCGAAATGGAAAAAATGAACTTGGAAAATGAAAAAAGATTGCGTGCAAAAGATGAACAAATCGAGCAAATGAAGCGCTCTATTGAAGATGCAAAGCGAAAATCTGAACAAGGCTCAATGCAAATTCAGGGCGAATTGCAGGAAAATGCGCTCAAGGAATTGCTTGCGATGAATTTCCCATTCGATACCATTAGTGATGTGGAAAAAGGAATTCGCGGCGCGGATCTCGTGCAAGATGTTCGCAATGAATTTGGCCAAAATGTTGGAAAAATTGCTTGGGAATCAAAAAATACAAAAAATTGGACGGAAGCGTGGGTAGAAAAACTTAAAGAAGATCGGCTTCGTGCGGGTGCTGGAATCGCAGTTCTTGTTTCCAATGTGCTTCCTGAGGGTGTGAAAAATTTTGGATTGTATCGCGATATTTGGGTGACAAATTATGAATCACTTTTGCCTCTTGCAAGCATTTTGCGTGTGCAGATGATTGAAATGACAAAAATTCAAAATTCTCTCAAAGGAAAAGACGAAAAAATGGAAGTGATTTATAATTACCTCATTTCTCCTGAATTTAAAGCCAAAATCGAAAATATTATTGAAGCATTCTCGACGATGCAAGATGAGCTCGACAAAGAAAAACGCGCCATGGAGCGCCTCTGGTCAGCGCGTGAAAAACAACTTCGTCGCGTGATAGACAACACAACGCGATTGTATGGTGACATGCAAGGCCTCATTGGAAGTCAGCTACCAAAAGTTGAATATCTCGAGCTTGGCGATGGCGAAGAAATTTTTTAATATGCACTACACCTTGATTCGATCAAATCGTAAAACTCTCGCGATTCAGATCAACAAACATGCAGAAATTATTGTGCGGGCACCACTCGGTGTGCCGCTTCTTTTTATTGAAAAATTTTTGGAAGAAAAATCTGAATGGATTTTGAAAAATCAACAAAAAATGCGTGAAAAAAATCTGAAAAATCCGAAAAAAAATCTGAGCGAAACAGAAATTCTGGAAATGAAAAATAATTTAAAAAAATATATTCTTCCAAAAGTTGCCGAATGGCACGCCAAAACAAATTTTCCTGCGTATGGAACGATTAAAATCACAAAATCTGAAACGCGTTGGGGCAGTTGCAGTGGCAAAAATAATTTAAATTTTAGTTATCGCTTGGCCGAATTTTTGTGAGAAAATGAAAAATTCATTGATGCGGTAATCGTTCATGAAATTTGCCATCTCAAAGAAAAAAATCACCAAAAACCGTTTTGGAGTTTGGTGAAAACATTGATGCCAGAATATAGCAAAATCATTCAATTAGGCACGAGTACGACGATTAGGTAGCGGTTTTCCGTTATACACATACGCATAGCCTGTAAAGCCCGTCAAGGTGCGATATTTGACTGGGTCGCGTTCAGAAGTTTTGGACGAGCCAGCTGCATTTCTCGAACGATAATATGAATAAAACATTCCATCGGAACCCTTGATTTCCACATGTCCATGCACTTTACGAGCAGCAGAACCAAGTCGAGCCATCTCTTTAAAAACCACAACACTCCCTTCTGGCGCATCATCTGGGTGATTGACTGGAACTTTATCAAAAAATTCTGACGCATAATTTTCAATAATTTTGTCCCAATTTTTCCCATCACGGCCAGATTGCGGCAAAACCGACCGAAGTCCAAAAGCCTCAAGAAGTTTTCCACAACTCGCGCCACAACTATTTTTCTTCCCAGGGAATGGACCACGACGAACGAGCCAATCTCCCAAAACTTTTCCAGGATTTGACATTTTTTCGCGAGATTCTTCTGGTCGAATAGCATCAATTTTTGCTTGCTCATCACGAGAATACGGCAAAAATCGAATCGAAAATTTCAGCGATTTATCCGCACCCATAATCATCATCGTCTCTGAATTAGCATTCCAAACAAATCTATCACCCTTTTGTAAATCAATATTTTGAGCGATTTGTTCTGGCCCTTCGAGAAGCACTGCAATACGGCTTTTCACTTCGACAAAATTTTCCCGCGTTACCGTAATATTTTGAAAATCTTTTCGTAATTTTTGAATCTCATGCGTCGTTTTATTGCGAACATCAGCCGCACGATCGTTATAATACTGAAATAACTTGGCACTTTCTTTCGCGAGTAGCGGCTTAGAAAGATCTTGCATTTGCTGAGCCAACTGTTCTTTCCAAGAAATTTTCGGCATCTCAATCAGCTTGAGCGGGATCTCAGGTGGTCGATTATCGAGTTGATTTCCCATAAAAATAAAATTATATAATTCAAAAATAGCACATTTTTTCAGAAAAAGCAAATTTTGAAACCATTCTCAAATCAAAAAAATTTTTACTTGCCTTTTTAGAAAAATACTTATAATAATTGAGTCAATGATATAGTATCATTGATACTTCCCTCTCAAATTTTAAGGCATCACTTGATGCCTCTTTTTTATATTTATTTTTGACTTTTTGGAAAAAATTTTTATAATCCCCTTCGTTAATAACTCAAGAAGGAGGTTTGATAGAAACAAAAGCTTTTATTTCTCCTACTGAATCAACATGATTTGAGGCATCGCTTGATGCCTCCTTTTTTGTAGAATTTGCAACAAAAAATTCCCTTTTGGGAATTTTTAATTTTTGGAAACACTTTCTGTAATCGTTTTGACAATATTTTGTACTTTTGCGTCAGAAGTATTGTCTGACGAAACGTAGACTGTCGCGCCATTTTCGAGCGTAATTGCTTGTGAAGACGCAGGTGGATTTGCAGGAGTTTTTTTGTAATAATACACTTTTACATCAGCCGATTCAAAATTTTCTGCACCAGAACCTGATGTTGAGATCGCGAGCGTATGAGTCGCTCCATCGCGTGGGCCATATCCCTGATATGAAGTATTTTTTGGAAATGCAAAGCTATACCCTACAGCCTCATTGGAATACAGATGATATTTTTTTTCATCATAATTTCCGAGTTTTCCTGTTGAAGTTGCCTCTTCATTTTCGCTTGGAAGTATTGTAGTAGTTGATGAAGAAGAATTGGTGTTTTTTGAAGAATTTTGTGTGGATCCTGTATTTGTCGTTGTTTTGGCTTGACAAGCACCAGAATGTTGCACTGTTACCTGAGCATTTTGCGCTCGACAAAGATTTTTGTATGTTTGTCCATCAGAACCACAAACTGGACTATAAATATCTTCACATGCATCAGTTTTTTTCTCAGAAGAATCAGTTGTACCAGTCGAAGTCGTTCCCGTAGCAGTTTTTTCATCAGCTGTAGTTCCTGTCGAAGAATTTTCTGAATTATCCTGCGTTGCACAAGATCCCTTTGTATATTTTGCATGTGCCAAATCTGCCAA
>CALHQS010000004.1 GCA_938036655.1 uncultured Candidatus Altimarinota bacterium | reverse complement strand
CACAACAAAAATTTTATGAAATCGAACGCTTGGCTGATGCGGTAGATTTTGTAGAAGAATTTTAAAATCCCGAAAGGGATTTTTTGAAAAATGCAAAATTTAAAATCTCCCATTAAGGAGATGTTTAAAATCTGTTTGGCAGCCCCACTAGGAATCGAACCCAGATCTGCGGCTTTGGAGACCGTCGCTCTAACCATTGAACTATGGGGCTAAAAATTTGTATTGTTCTGACTATATTATACAAAAATTTTAAAAGTCAATTTTTTCTTTGATTTTTTAAAAATCTCATCATGGCTTGGCTCAGGTTCCTCGAATTAGAACCAGCCCACTACCAGATGAGACGCGAACATTATAAAAATTTTTCTATGAAAATCAAGATTTCTGAAAAAAGAAAAATTTGACAAAAAAATGATTTCCATACAATGAATCTCGAAAATTTCGATGAGTTATTATATAAAAATAAAATACTTGACATTGAATTTTTTTATTGTGAAAAAACTTTACAAATTGAAAATTTTATGCTAAACTAATTTTGTATTTTGTAATTTACCTTTATGAAAAATAAAAAATACATATCAATGATCCTTTTGGGGTCGATTTTTATGACTTCCCAGGTTTCTGCGCAAATGCTCAGACCATCGCTTGAAAGCCAAATGAGTTATCAGACACAGGTTGATATTCAGGTGCAAGCAAATCGTCGTAGTGCTGAAGCAGATGCTCGTCTTGAAGCTATTCGAGCCAAAAACCAGGAACGAATGCGTGCGCTCAATGCAGCATCAACTCCTGCTCCAGAACCACAGATTGATGAACAAGCACGAAATGAGGCGCTTTCTCGTGTTGTTTATCGCAATCCTATCAATGGACAATCCAATGCGCCGATTGCTTCCGTATCAGCTGATAATCCGGCAGTTTCTGTGAATTATTCTCCTGAATCTCGCACGGTTGGAAATGTTGACATGGTGCGCGTTGAACAAGCTTGGCTTGGTTGGGTGAATGGACTCCGCTCCGAGAAAGGGCTAGCTCCATACTCTACGCATCATATGCTTGGGAAAACCGCTCAAGAATGGGCAGAATTCTCTCGCGATCGTGGATATACGACGCACGGACGCCCTGGCGATGGATGTATCGGCGCAACTAATTATGGTTGCTATAATTTTGGTGCTATTGATAAATGGTTTGCAGAACGCGGTGTGAATGCGATTGTTCTTAATCGTTCAAAGCATACTGAAAATCTTGGTTTCGGTGCATTCCGTTGTACACATGGCGATTGTACACAAGCTGCGATTGATTCTATTCGTAAAACATACAATTTTTTCCTTTCAGAAAAAGCATACAATGGCGTGCATTACCGTACGATGATTAACCCAAATTTCAAAAAAATGGGGCTTGGTTTTGCTGAAAAAAATGGCACTTACTATTTGGCGATTCACTACGCAACTGATTTGAAATAAAAAATCCCGAAAGGGATTTATTTTTTTGAGATTTTTTGAGCAATATCTCGTCCAGCCACAAAGCCGGTTGACCAGCAGATTTGGAGAGAAAAACCGCCAGTGTAGCCGTCTACATTGAGGATTTCGCCAGCAAAATACAGATTCTCACAAAGCGAAGATTCCATTGTTTTTGAGGAAATTTCTGAAGTATCTACGCCGCCAGCCGTCACGAACTCATCTCACGGTCGTCGTTCCAGAAGTGTAATACCAATTCCATCGCCCAAGATTTTAGCAATTTTTTCGCGATCATTTTTGGAAATTCCACCCACAAAAATATCTTTCAAATCAGTGAAAAATTCATGAATGAGTGCATCGCAGAATTTTTCTGATAATTTTTCGTGCAAAATAGAAAAAATTTTTTTCTTCGGATGTTCTTGAAATTTTTGTTTCAAAAAAGCATTCCAATCATCAAAATCCATCGTGGCAATCGGTGCCAAAAATATTTTTTGTTCGGTAATTTCTGACCATGCCAAGTGAGATGAAAGCATAAAAGTAAGTGGCCCAGAAATTCCAAAATGCGTTAGCAAAAGGCTTCCCGTGAGATTTTTCAACTCATTTTGATGTGAAAAAATAATTTTGGCATCAGGAAAAGTGGTGCCAGAAATTTTTTTGAGAAATTCTTCGCGAATCAAAAAACTTGATAAGGAAGGGCCGAGCGTCGTGATTTGATGACCAAAATTTTTTGCAAACGCGTATCCATCGCCCGTCGAACCCGTGTGCCGATAAGCATTTCCACCAGTCGCGATGATGCAATAATCCGCTTCCAGAGTGAGATTGGTGCTGGTTACAACGAATTTTTTGGAAGATTTTTCGATATTTTGGATTTTTTCCTGAAAGTGCAAAAATACTTTGGAATTATTTTGAAAAATTTTTTCAAAAACCGCGAGCACATCATTTCCGTCATCTGAAACAGGAAAAACCCGATTGTCTTCTTGTATTTTAAGTGGCAAATCGTGTGATTCAAACCATTTTTTGCATTTTTTCGGAGAAAATTCACCGAGTGATGACTCCAAAAAATCAAATCCACGAGTATATTTAGTTGCAAGTGTTTTTTTATCAAAAATTCCAGTCGTGACATTACATCGTCCGCCGCCAGAAATCACCAATTTTCGGCCCAAAACCTTATTGGTTTCAAAAATATGAACCTCATAATCCATTGTTTGTGTGCTTTCCAAAAAGCTTGCTGCCGCCATCATTCCAGCGGGTCCGCCGCCAATAATTGCAATTTTTTTCATACGTAAATTCTAAAAAATTTCCAAAAATTTGCAAGAAAATTTTCGACATTCAAAACCTCACGAAATCACGATTTTAAAAAAACGCTTGCTTTTTGCAAAAATTCTATATAATGCTCATAAGCCATTTTTCGGAATCATGAAATTTGGTGGAATATTTTTCTAAAAATGAAGATTTTCCTGTTAAAATAGACATAATTTTAATACTGAATCTTTTTGAAAAATATTCGCAAGGATTATTTTTTTATTTTTTCTCTATGTCAAATCTCGTTAAGAGTATGCTTGAAAACGCGGTGCACATCGGGCACAAGCGTGAATTTTGGTCGCCAAAAATGCGCGATTATCTTTTTGGAATCCAGAACGGAGTTCATGTTTTCGACCTTTATAAAACAGCTGAAAAGCTCGAAGAAGTGAAAAAAGTTCTCGAAGATTACACTTCTCGTGGAAAATCTGTACTTTTGGTTGGTACAAAAATTCAAACAAAAGACCTTGTAGAAGCACTTGCAACTGCAACAGGACACTTTTATGTAAATTCAAAATGGGTTCCAGGACTCCTTACAAACTTTACTACAATTCGTAAACGAATCGGCTACTACGCTGAACTTGAACGCAATCTTGAAAATGGAATGCTTGATAGCCTTACAAAAAAAGAAAAGGCTGTAAAAATGAAAGAACTTGAAAAACTTCGTACTGCATACGCTGGTGTAAAAGAAATGCGCCGCGTTCCAGATTTAATTCTTGTGATTGATGGACACTACGAAGATCTTGCTTTGACAGAAGCTCAGACTCTTAAAATCCCTTCTGTAGCACTTCTTGGTTCAACTGGTGATATTGATAAGGCTGATTACTTTGTGCCTTGTAATGTGAATTCTATCAAATCTCTTGCTTTCATGCTTGGAGAATTGAAGCCTTCTATTAAAACTCGCAAAGCTGATGAAAAAAAGCCTTCTAACAAAACAAAAGCTTTTGCTCCTCGTAAAAAAGCAGCATAATTTTACTAAAATTTTTATTCCTTTTTTTAAAAAACTATGACTACTCCAAAAATTACAGACTCTCAGGAAAAAATGTCTGCAGCGGTTGGCGCTATCATTTTCTTCGCTCCACATTTTATGGCGAAAAAAACAGAATTTGTAACATTCTACATGAAACAATCTTTTGGACTGGTTCTCGTAGATATTATTTTAGGAATTTTAGCAATTATCCCAGTAATTGGTTTTATTTTCTCACTCGCATCATTGCTTGTAGTTTTGGTAATGCTTTTTTGTGCATACAAAGCGTATATGGGAGAAAAATTTGAAATTCCTCAACTTATGCAATATGTAGATAAGCTTATTGAAAAAGCATCTTTCCTTAAGCCTCTTTTTACTCCAAAAAACTAATTTTTATTTTTTAATTTTGACGATTTATGGCAGTTACTGCTCAAATGGTAAAAGAACTCCGTGAGCGCACAGGAGTTGGAATGTCCGACTGTAAAAATGCGCTTGTAGAAGCCAACGGAGATATGGAAGCAGCGATCGAGCTTCTTCGTAAGAAAGGTCTTGCGAAGGCAGCAAAACGCGCTGGAAACGAAACAAACGAAGGTAAAATTAAAATCGAAACTGACGGAAATACAGCATATGTTGCAGTAGTAACATGTGAAACTGACTTCGTAGCTCGAAATGAAACTTTCGACGGAATGCTTACTCACTTTATTGACCTTCGAAAAGCAGCATCTTCTGATGAAGAAGCTATCGCGAATGCTGAAGAGTTGAAAGCTTCTGAATACACTTTGAAGGTTGGTGAAAATATGGTGATTAAAACACTTTCAAAAATTGAAGGTGAAGTACTTGCTTCATATGTTCATTCAAACTTCAAAAACGCAGCAGTTGTGGTAGCAAAGGCTGGAACTGATACAGAAAAATTGAAGCAGGTGGCAATGCATGTGGTAGCAATGAACCCACAGGTTGTTTCTCCAAACGATATTTCTGACGAAGTGGTAGCAAAAGAAAAAGATATTCAGCTTGCTATCATGAAGGAAGATCCAAAAAATGC
This sequence comes from uncultured Candidatus Altimarinota bacterium, assembly GCA_938036655.1. Lineage (GTDB taxonomy): Bacteria > Patescibacteriota > Gracilibacteria > BD1-5 > UBA2023 > GN02-873. The sequence goes on along the minus strand of CALHQS010000004.1, from coordinate 8,162 downwards.
TGGAAAACCAGATGACATTCTTTCAAAAATTATTGAAGGAAAAATGAAAAAATTCCGTGAAGAAAATGCTCTTTTGACTCAACCATTCGTAGTGAATCCTGATCAGACAGTTGGTGATTTCATCGGAAATGACACAATCGTAGCCTTCTACCGTTATGCTATCTAATCCAAATTCCCTAAATTTTTTAGGGAATTTTTGTGTCTTTTTAACAATTTATGGAAATAGATATTTTCTTGGGCGTGCATATTGATGATTTTTCGTTTGTGCTCGCAACTTTTGGCCTTGCTCTCTTGGGGCTTACAATTTTGCATATTATTGTGTTTCTTTTTTCAAAAAAAGTACGCGAATGTAGCACTCGTGGAAAATATGCAACCTACCTCGGAATGGCTGGTTTTGCAGCGCTTGTGGCAACACTTGGTGCGTTACTTATCAGTATGGATATGGGTTAACTGTATGTGAATTTTGTTGGTGGCAGCGAATTTTTATGTTTCCACTTGAAATTATTGTGGCGATTTCATTGATTTTTGGAATTAAAGGAAATCACCGTGTTCTCGGGACGCTTGCGACGATTGGGGCGGGATTTGCAGCATATCACTATACAATGCACGTCCAAAAGTGGATCTTGAAAGCGCAAGAAATTCTTCCTGCAAGCTGTTCTGCGGATCCTGAATCTTCGTGTGTACAAACAACCGGCGTAATGGTATTTGATTTTTTGACAATCCCATTTATGGCGCTCATTGTGTTTATTTTTGTTATTTGGATGAACTTTTTGGCTGGTCGTGCTCTCAAAAATGAAGCAAAATAATTTCTCCGTTTGGGGATTTTATTCTGGAAAAATTTGCTTTTTTGGAAAAATCTTTATAATGCGCTCATGCCGCCATAGCTCAGTTGGTAGAGCGCACCCATGGTAAGGGTGAGGTCTCGGGTTCAAGCCCCGATGGTGGCTCCATGAAGCACAAAAAATCCCCATTTTGGGGATTTTATTTTTGAGAATCTTCCGTTTTTTCTGGTAATAATTTTGGTTCGCTGGCATCATTTTCAGAATCTTCTTCCATATCTTCTTCTTGATTTTCGTTCAAATTTTCTGCTCCAAAAATAATATATTCTAGCGTTTTTCGCATTATAATCGTCCAAAGTGCGAGCCCGCCTGTCAAAATAAAAATTGCAAACAGGCTTTTGAGAATATTTTCCCAATTATATGCGAGCGAAAATTTCTCATTTTTCAATTCAGGCGTATATTCGTGAAAATACGAAACTTCTTGCAAATACACGTCATGAAAACGATTTTGCTGAGAAAATTCGTAGTGCATTGGCGTGCTATGATATCCATAAAAATGGTGTATGATTTTGAGGGTTCCAAGAATCCACAGTGCCGCCATAAAAGCGAACCAAATCACTTTGGTCGCGCGCCATTGCCAGAATTGTTCGAGTTGAGCAGATTTTTTCATACAAATTTTTATAATATAAAGAAATTGTAGCAAAAATCTGTAAGAAATCTCCAAGAATGAAAAATGGGAAAATTATAAATTTTCCTCATCATTCAAGAGACGAATCGTCGTAAGCATATTTTCTGCCACGATTTTGTATGGATTTTCATCGGATTTTTTCCCGACTTTTCCATTCACAATACCCACGAGAAAAATAGTTGGCACAAGATTTTCGGTCATAATTTCCACAATCTCGGCCGTCGAATTTTCGTTATACACATCAGCTTCATACACCGTCATGAGTTTTCCAGAAATTTCCGCATCATTTGGTGTATTTTCCACGATAATTCCACCAACCGAAAGTCCATAATCTTCCACGAAATAATCTTTTTGCTCATCAAAAATTTCTAAAAATTTTGCTTTTCCAATGAGATTGTCACGATTTTCGCTCGTAATTTCCGTTTCAAGAATTTCTTTTTGAAAACTGAAAAAAATATTCGGCAAAATAATATCCCCAACTTCGTGATCCACATCAACACTTCGCCCCACATCTGTTAAAATAATTTTTTCTGGCTGATATTCCTGAATCGTCATTTCGTACAGATCGCGAATCGGCGTATTTTCAGAAAAAACAAAAATATAATTATTTTTTTGATAAAAAGTAACCGAATCGGTCGAGTGCGTTTGTTTGATTCCAGAAACAAAACTTACGAGCGCATCACGAAGTTCGGCACGAGTAATGATGATAGCAAGCAGCATAAAAATTTGATTTACGAAAATTATTTTATATTATATAGAAAAACAAAATAAATCAAATTTATGGATATTGTTGCTTTGTTAATAGGAATTATTTTTGGCTTTATAATCGGATTTTTATGGGTGCAAATTCAGCGAATTGGTGTTGAGAAAAAAATTCGTCAAGACGCAGTGCGTGGCTCGAGAAACGCGATTACTGGCGAGATTTATGAAAAAATTTTACCATCAATGCCCAATTTTCCGTACGCGCCGAAAGATATGGTTTTTGTGGGAAAATGAACGGATTATATTATTTTTGATGGGCTTTCGGAAGGCGATTTGCGCGAAATTATTTTTCTGGAAATTAAAAGCGGAAAATCTCGTCTCAATGCCAACGAAAAAATGATTAAAAAAATTCTCGACGAAAAAATCGTTCGTTTTGCGGAAATGCGTGTCGGCGCTCCAAAAAATGACGAATAATTTGCAAAAAAAGAAAAAATACGCTACACTGAATGTGTACTTATTTTCTTTCTAAAAAATTATGAATTCTCGAGAAATTATCGAACAGCGCGCTTTGTATCCGGTTGATTTTCATGCAGATTTTGAAGCTGCATTTGGAAAAAACATTCGTGAAATGGATGCAGCACCAATGTCACACGATTTTACACTTGGAAAAATTGATGCGACATATTTGGGAAAAATGCTTCTTAATGGGGATGAAGCAGCATGGATGGATTTGGCAAACCGTATGCCAGCACTCGATGCAGATGCTGAACACTTGCAGGATTTGTATGCAGATTTGTGCGCCTATGTTGATAATCCAGACTTCACGGCTGATGATTTGCGTCATTCCGTAAAGGAATTTGCAGGAATCGCAGATTATTTTGTAGAAAAATTCTCAAAAACAGCATTTACACAAGAAAAAACTCACCAACGAACCGACGAGATTTTGGTTTCTCATCAATAATTTTTTATGCTTTTACTTTCGACTTCATCGCTTGCAGGATACGGATTGCATCGTATTTTTGAATTTGCCAAAAAAGCAGAATACGATGGCATCGACCTTTGTATCGATTTTTCAGAATTTGACACCTTTAATGCGGAATATTTGCGAAAACTTTCCGCAGATTTTGGTGTGAAAATTGTGAGCGTGACGATGCCAGAAAAACAACTCACGACGACGCAACTTGAATTTGTGCTTCAAATGGCGGCCGATTTGGACGTGAAAATGGTAAATATTCATCCGCCGCACCGTTCTGAAAAAGAAAAAGATTGGTTCGGTGAGCATTTGAAAGTTCTGCAACAAAAATATCAAAATTTGATGCTCAATGTCATCAATGCGCCACCAAAAACATGGATGTTTATTATTGCGGCCTATGGCGATGCTCGTCCCGAGACTATCAAAAAAATGACCGAACATACAGCGCTTTCCATTGCCAATATTGACCCAAATAGCGGCGTGGATTTGATGCGAACATTTTATTTGCTAGGTTCAACTATGGAGTTTGTGTATCTTTCTGACAAGCGCGAAGGCGATGAAAAATTGTTTCCTGGAAAGGGTTTGATGCCGCTAGAATCGCTTCTTATCAAACTGAATGCTGTAAAATTTTCTGGAATTTTTTCCCTTCAGGTGGATCCAAAATCTCTTGGTGCGGGCGATGATATTGCGGTACTTGAAAATTTGGAAAAAGCAAAAAAATATCTCAAAAATTATTTTGAAAAAAAATAAAATCCCATGAAGGGATTTTTAGTTGAAAATTTTCATTGCACGAAGGCGCGCTTCCACACTTTCTTCGATATTGAGCTTGTCGCGCAGGAAGAGATTCCCTTTTTGTGACAAAATGGAAAGCACGAGTTTGTCATTGTATTCGAGGCGATTGGTAAAATCTTCGAGTGACATAATCGCGTATTTGATTTTTTTGCCGAAAAAAACTTTTTCCAAAAAAAGATTAAATTCGGTACGATCCAAATCGCCAATGATGAAAATATCAACGATATTGTTCGTATTTTCATTACGAAAATCTACAATTGCTTCAGAAATTGTCACGAGATCAAGTGTTTTTCGTCCCTTGAAAAATTGCTTGAGTGGCGTCAAAACATCGTACGCCTTCAAAAACATTTCCGAAATTTCTGGATAAATTCCCGAATTTTTGTTGAGCATATAATATTTTTTCTTGTTTTCTTCGTATGATTTGAGGAGTCCAAGTGATTCGAGATTGATAAGTTCGCGACGCACGGCGTTGATTTGCTCGTCCAAATCACGACACAATTCACGGATAAAAAACCCATTAGTAGAGCGGGAAACAATATCTTCGATGACAAATTTTTCCAGAAGCTTCACGCGTGATCGCGAGCCAAAAAGTTTAGTTAAGTCCACACGAAAAAAGAAAATTATGGCGTCAGTATACAAAAAAGCCCAGTAAAATCAAGAAAAAAATTCACAAAAAATTCACAAAAGTGTTTGACTTTTTCTCTATTTTTTGCGTAAAAATGGTATTTACAAAATTTTAATATTGACAAAAAATTTTATTTTCGTATAAAAGATACATCACATTTTTACCAACACTTGTTAGGAGGTTATCATGAGTAAGCCCCAGCCGCAACTGGATTGCTGCTGTACTCGGTTTTTCGCGGAAATAGAAAATTTGTATGCATCGGGTATAGAATATATCATATTGCATCCTTTTCGAGTGTGGAGAGGAAAAAGGATTATTATTCTTCCAGTTCGCCCAGACGTCATCCTTAGTCCTGATGATGTTTCGATTCTTCAAGAAAGCGAATCGTTACTACTGAGAACTGCGGATATTTTACGAGAATTTTCAAAGTGCCAAGATGGAGAATCGATTTATGATTTTCTCACTCCATGGCGCGTCAAGGAAACGGAGATGTGATTTTTTTTGGAGCCATTTGGCTCCTTTTTCTTTGAGATTTTTTAATTTTTCCAAAAAATTTCTCAAAAATTTCTCGCTTTTTGAAAAAAAATAATTACAATGCGCACGAAAAATAATAATCAAAAATATGCTTAATCCCCAACAACAAGACGCAGTAAATACGATCAATGGGCCACTTCTTATCAATGCTGGTGCGGGTTCTGGAAAAACTCATACACTCACGGAGCGCGTCGTTTCGATGATTCGTGATCACGAGATTTTACCAAAATCGATTTTTTGCGTGACTTTTACGAATAAAGCGGCACGAGAAATGCGTGAGCGAATTGCGAAAAAACTGGGAATTGAAGGGGAAAATATTAATCCATTTCGTGATGCGAGATTGCCTTTGGTTGGGACTTTTCACTCGGTGGCGGCATTTTTTTTGCGAATGTTTGCGGATCGGGTAGGTTATGGAAAAGATTTTGTGATTTATGATGCGGATGATTGTCTTCGTCTCGTGAAGTCTATCATGAAAGAACAAAATATCAATGACAAAGAATTTAATCCGCGTGCGATTCATGGCGGAATTTCACGCGCTAAGGGCGATGGGCTTTCACCTGATGAATATTCGCAGACAGTGGATTCGTATGTGGCGTCCGTAATTCTCGATGTTTATCGCATTTATGCAGGAAAAATGAAGCAGCAAAATGCAATGGATTTTGATGATTTGTTGTTACTTTTTCGAAAAACGCTTGATATTCCTGAGGTGGTAGATTTTTTTCATAATCGTTTTTCGCATTTTTTGGTGGATGAATATCAAGATACCAACCATTTGCAATACGAAATTATTCGAATTTTGGCTTCCAAAACGCGAAATCTCTGTGTTGTGGGTGATGATTGGCAAGGGATTTATTCTTGGCGCGGCGCGGATATTCAAAATATTATTGACTTCAAAAAAGACTATCCAGAAGCGAAAATTATCAATTTGGAAGAAAATTATCGTTCTACCAAAAATATTATTAACGCAGCAAATGCTGTCATCAAAAATAATGCTAACCAGATGGAAAAAACTCTTTTCACCAACAAGCCTGAGGGTGAAAAAGTAACGCTCATCGAGGGACTTGACGAAAAACACGAAGCTGAGCAAATCGCGACACTCATTCGTGATACGAAAGCCGAGGATTATAGTGAATTTGCGATTTTGTATCGAACCAATGGGCAATCTCGACTTTTAGAAGAAGCGCTCATCAAGAAAAATATTTCGTATCGAGTTTTTGGTGGTGTAAAATTTTACGAACGAAAAGAAGTCAAGGATATTCTTGCGTACATTCGCGTGATTTTTAATCCGCTCGATATTTTGTCGTTGCGCCGAATTATCAATGTTCCTGGTCGAAAAATTGGAGAAAAATCGCTGGAAAATTTTGAAAAATTGATGGAAAATGAACATCTCAATATCGCAGAAATTTCTGAAAATGAGTGGCTGTTGAATGTGATGACGGGCGTTGGCGCCAACGGGATTCGTGCGTTTTGTTCGAGTTATAAAATTTTTCGTGAAATCTCCAAAGAAAAAACGATTGCCGAGCTGATGGACGATATTATCAAACGAACGCGTTATGATGAGTATCTCAAGGCTGAGTATGATGACGCCGAATATGAGGGGAAAATGGAAAATCTTGCCGAATTTATGTCAATGGCGTCGCGCTATGATGGGCTGGTGTATCCAGAAAATATTGCCACTTTTTTGGAAGATATCGCACTTATTACTGATCAGGATCGCGAGCAGGATGAAAAAAATAATGCGGGCCATGTTTCTCTTATGACCGTGCATCTTGCGAAAGGTCTGGAGTTTCCGACGGTATTTATTGCTGGGGCAGAGGAGGGAATTTTTCCACATTCTCGTTCGCTTGTTGATGGAGCTGCGCTTGAAGAAGAACGTCGCCTTATGTATGTGGCAATCACGCGTGCAAAGGAAAAACTCTACATTTCTCGTGCGTATGAGCGATATAATTTTGGTTCATATTCTGCGAATCCAAAATCTCGATTTCTCAAAGAAATTCCTGAGGAATTTTTGGAAAATGCCGAGCGAAAAGATCATGCTGCCAAAAGTATTTTTTCTGGGTCGTCGGGCAGTGGTTTTGGAAGTTTTGGGAATATGTTTTCGTCTGGGACTTCATCCACACCAAAAGCACCAGTTCACAAGAAAAATAACGCGTCCGATTTTTCTGTTGGAATGCGCGTCCGTCATCCTCAATACGGAACAGGAACCATCGTTGGAATCAAAGAAAATATCGGTGATATCGCGTTTTCTGGTATGGGAATCAAAAAAATGAATCTTGAAATCGCGCCAATCAGCAAAATTTAAAACCGCAAATGCGGTTTTTCTTTTTATTGTTTTTTCTGATAACAATGGCAATATGCGAGATGATCGTTGACGATGCCTGTACTTTGCAAAAACGCATACACTGTTGTCGGCCCAAAAAATTTGAGCCCGCGCTTTTTAAAATCTTTGGCGATTTTTTCCGAAAGTTCCGTTTTGGCTGGCACATCACTTATTTTTTCGTGATTTCCAAAAATAATTTTCTGATCCGTGAATGTCCAAATGTACTCAGAAAAACTTCCAAATTCTCGCTGAATTTCAAGAAAAATTTTTGCATTGTGTGCGAGTGCTTGGATTTTGAGACGATTTCGAATAATATCAGGATTTTCGAGTAATTCTGCATATTTTTTCTTATCATATTTTTCGATTTTTTCCGCATCAAAATTATCAAAAGCTGCCCGTATCGCCTCGCGTTTCCGCAAAATCGTCTGCCAACTCAGTCCTGCCTGCATATATTCCAGCACCAACATTTCAAAAAATTTTTTATCATCAAAAATAGGTTTTCCCCATTCTTCGTCGTGATATTTTTTTTCGAGTTCACTTTTGAGCGCCCAATCACAATATTTTTTGCTCATTTTTTAAATTTTAAAATTATATTTTAATGTATATTTTTTGAAAAATTTTGCAAATTTTTTTATTTTCTTTGGGATTTATTTTTTAAAAAATGCTAAATTTTGCATTTTTCTCAAATATATTGCAAAAATTTGTATAAAAATATATTATCGCAAAAAATTGCAATAAGAAAAATTTTA
>CALHQS010000003.1 GCA_938036655.1 uncultured Candidatus Altimarinota bacterium | reverse complement strand
AATATCCTCCATAGTATACGCAAATTTTTCAAAAAACAAGTCAAAAAGTGAGAATTTTGTGATAAAAGCGCCCAAAAGTGAGAAAATATTTGGGGAAAATTTTTGAATTTTTTGCGTCGGCTGATTTTGTTTGGTTTGGACCGCACGTTTTTTGTGCGAAAAAGTCTCATATAAAGCATCTCTTGAAATATCAAATGCCTCAGCGAGTTGTTTGATATAAAAATCTACTTCAATCGGCGACGAAATGTGCGCCACGAGTTCCAAACATTTTTCGATCAATTGCTTTTGGCCAACAAGCGTATTGAGATTGTATTCTTGGCCGCCCATTTTGATAAAATAATCCACCACTGAAAGGGAAGTGGCTTTGAGTACTTCAAAATCGCCACCAGATTTGATAAATTCGTCAGGATCTTTTCACTCTGGAATGAGAATCACGCGGATTTCGAGGTCAGAATTCAGGAGGTTTTCGATTGACAAAAATGTCGCTTTTACACCAGCACCATCAGCATCGAGTGCCAAATAAATAATTTTTGCAAAGCGTTTCAAAATGCGAATATGATCATGTGTAAGCGCTGTTCCAGAAATCCCAACTGCATTGGTAACGCCCGCTTGATGCAATGAAATCGTGTCCATTTGCCCCTCAACAATAAAGACTTCTGTCGTCCTCGCAATCATCTGTTTAGCAAGGTGCAAACCGTACAAAATCGACGATTTATCAAAAATTCTTGACGCAGGAGAATTGAGATATTTTGGTTCGCCATTTTGCAAAATGCGCCCCGTAAATGCCACCGTATTTCCCATCGTATTCGCGATTGGGAACATCACACGCCCAAAAAATTTGTCACGAGTCGGCGAGACAAAAAGTCCTGAATCTACCACAAATTTTTCATCAAATCATTGCGATTTTAAAAATTGCATCAAATCGCGAGGATTGGACGAAAAACCAAGTGCAAATTTTTCAATCGTTTCACGAGAAATCCCACGATTTTGCAAGTACAAAAGTGCTTCATTTCCTGATTCTGAAAACAAATTTTCATAATACCACTCGGTCGCCAATCGATAGAGCAAATAAATATCCTTTCACTTTTCGGTGGCTTGTGCGGAAAAATTGGTTTTGAGCTCAATGCCAGCCTCTTTGGCGAGAATCCCAGCCGCTTCACGAAATTCGATTTTTTCAATTTCCATCAAAAAACGGATCGGACCGCCACCCACACCGCACGAAAAACATTTGGCAATATTTTTGGCTGGAGAAATCACAAAAGATGGCGTTTTTTCGTTATGAAAAGGGCAAAGCGCCTTATAATTCACGCCCGCCTTTTTGGTCTGAACATATCGATTAACAACATCCAGAATCGCGATTCTGGACTCAATTTCTTGGGAAAGAGACATGAGAAAAATTATTTTTTGTATTATAAAAAATAAAGTCAAAAAGGCAAGCGAGAAAACAGGTTTTTCGCCAAAATTTTTTGCAAAAAATTTTTTTTCGCTATACTTGTGAAAAAATTATGGAACACATTACTTTTATTCTCATTTCACTTGTGATGGCTTTTCTCATTACATTCGTACTTATGCCGATTGGCATCAAACTTTTGATTCATTTTAGAATCGGGAAAAATATTCGCTCGGAAGGGCTCGTTGGAAAGGCGGAAGAATTTGAAAAACTGCATGGCAAAAAAATGGGGACACCGACGATGGGCGGAATTATTATGATTTTTGCGCTCGTGATTCTGGTTTTACTCTCCGTCATTGCGCAGCACGCGTGACCGATTTTGACGGATACGATCGGTTTTTCTATTAGAAATAATCTCTGGAATCGCCAAGAAACCTATCTCGCGATTTTTACACTGGTAAGTGTGGGACTTGTGGGTGCGGTTGATGATTATCTCAATATTCGAGGAATTGGTCGCACCAAAGGACTTTCTGCTCGTGTGAAAATGATTTTGCTGATTATACTCGCATCTCTCGGGGCGTACTGGTTTTTTGTGAAACTTGGCTACGATCACATTCATTTCCCATTTTTGGGCGACGTGACTTTTGGGTACCTCTATATTCCAATTTTTATTTTTGTATTTATTTCGGCGGCCAATAGCGTGAATATCACAGACGGGCTTGACGGACTTGCTGGTGGACTTTTGTTGTTTCAATTTATTGCATACGGAGCGATTACATATATTCGTGGATTGTATATTTTGTCAGCATTTTGTTTCATTATTAGTGGGATTTTGCTCGCATTCTTGTGGTTCAATGTCCATCCCGCCAAAATTTTTATGGGCGATACGGGCTCTCTCGCGTTTGGTGCCACACTCGCGACCATCGCATTTATGACGGATACACTGATTGCTTTCATCATCATGAGTTCGATTTTTATTTTTGAAACCATTTCTGTGATTCTTCAGATTTCTAGTAAAAAAATTCGAAAAGGGAAAAAAATTTTCAAAATTGCGCCATTTCATCATCACCTTGAAGCTATCGGCTGGAAGGAAGAGACGATTGTGATGCGACTTTGGCTTCTTGGAATGATTCTCGCGGTGGTTGGAGTGATTTTCTCAGTGTCATCAATTGGCACATACGCGGCGCATCTGATTGCTGGATAGCGGACAAGAAATGTATACAAAAATTTTTTGAAATTTGCTGATTAGAAAGAGAAAATCCGTATTGTAAAGCAAAAATCATTTTTTACAGAATCCCTTAAATAAGGCAAAAAAACACTCTTGACACAAAATAAGAAAAAACTTTTTTGAAAAAAATATTGATTTTCTTAACGAAGATACTATAATTAACGCGTCCTTTAATCTTTAACTTCTTCTTTTATGAAAAAACAGGACTTCATCAAAGCAGTTGCGACTAAATCTGGTCTTAGCCAGGATGCTGTTACAAAAGCGCTTACTTCTATGATTGACA
>CALHQS010000002.1 GCA_938036655.1 uncultured Candidatus Altimarinota bacterium | reverse complement strand
AAGTCCAATTCTTTTTATTATTGCAATTTTTTGCGATAAAAATTTATTAATACAAATATTTGCAATAAATTATTTTTCAAAAAATTTGATTTTCACGAGAAAAAATATATCATTGAAAAAATTTATTTATGGAAATACAATTAGAATCATCCTGGCTAAAAGTTCTGGAAGAAGAATTTCAGAAGGAATATATGAAAAATATTAAAAAATTTTTGGTTAAGGAAATCAATAATGGTAAAACCATTTATCCCCATCCAAAAAATATTTTTCGTGCATTTGATAAAACTCCATTTAATGAAATTAAAGTGGTAATTCTCGGGCAAGATCCCTACCATGGAGCGGGACAGGCGCAGGGGTTTTGTTTTTCTGTGAATAAGGGTACGCGACTTCCACCAAGTCTGCAAAATATTTACAAAGAACTACACCAAAGTCTCGGAATTCCTATTGCAAAAAATGGCGATTTAACAAAATGGACAGAGCAAGGCGTTTTTTTATTGAATTCAATATTAACAGTCGAAGAATGAAAACCAGCAAGCCACAGTAAAATCGGTTGGGAAAATTTTACCGATGCAGTAATTAAAAAAATCTCAGAGCAAAAAGAAAATATTGTGTTTCTTCTCTGGTGAGCTTTCGCACAAAGTAAAGAAATGCTCATTGACTCGTCAAAACATTTTATCCTCAAAACAACACACCCATCACCCTTTTCTGCTCATCGAGGATTTCTCGGAAGTAATTGTTTCAAAGAAACAAATGAAATTCTGAAGAAAATTTGAAAAGCAGAAATTGATTGGTCGATTGAGTAATTATTGCTATTTTTTGCAAATAAAATATTATTGAAAATTTTTGCAATATGAAATTTTTTACATATATTCTTGAGTGTTCAGACAAAACTCTATACACTGGCTTCACCAATAATTTGGAAAAAAGAATCGAAACGCACAACGAAAAAAAATGAGCAAAATATACACGAGGACGAACCCCTGTTTGCTTACGATATTTTGAAGTTTTCGAAACGGAAAGCGAAGCCCGAAAACGAGAATGTCAGATCAAAAAACTTTCACGCACAGAAAAAATCTGACTCATAGAGACTCAAAATACATCTTCATAGTTTTTTAAAAACCCACATATGTGGGTTTTATTTTTGCAATTTTTTGTATTTAAATTATCGAATATCAAGAATATACTTATTGCAAATTTTTGTAATTCACTCTCGGCAAACAAAATATGGAATTTTATTTTCATCTGACTGATTAAAATCCTCCTTTAAATCTAAATGTTCCTGAAAAAATTTTTCCCTTGAAAAAATTTGAGTAATGCCAAACTTTCTGAGACGAGAAAAATTTTCTAAATTCTCCACACCCTCTCATGATGTCAGAATGAAAATATTCTCAACCGCAGAAAACATTCTATGATAAAAATTTTTTGGATTTCTCTGTACATCATATCGATTGAAAAAATTCTTTTCAATATTGCTAAAATTTGCATTATTAGAAAAATCAGAAAAATAGAGAAAAATTTTTTGATTCTCCCCTTCCGAAGGTTTTTCTATAAAGCGACCAAAAATATGTGATGTGTTCTCAATGTCAGAATTTGTTCCGGTAATGAAATCAACACTCGTTCGTAGCTGTTTTTCAAATCACAGTTTTCATTTTTCATTGGCCAAAAATTTCGCAATCGCGAGACAATTTCTACAATCCACTTCAAGATTGGAAAAATTGTTTGGATTAAGAAATTTAAGCGCATTTACTGCAATGTCATCATGAATTTTTGCAACTCCCTTAGGAGTTTCATTCTTATCATCTACAAATGTGTATGTTCCCTTATCCTTATTTATCTTGGCATCA
>CALHQS010000001.1 GCA_938036655.1 uncultured Candidatus Altimarinota bacterium | reverse complement strand
ACTTAAAAAAGACGGTGAAGTAAATATCACTGGTTTCGGTGCATGGAAAGTTTCTCAGCGTGCAGCTCGTAACGGTGTAAACCCAAAAACAAAACAAAAAATGGTTATCCCAGCTACAAAAACTCCTGTTTTCCGTGCTGGTAAAACTCTTAAAGAAGCTATTCGATAATATTTTCCCCGAAAGGGGATTTTATTTTGCCAAAATTTTCCAAAAGGGAAGCGATAAAATTATAAAAATCTTGTGAAATTTTTGCTTTTTTCAAAAAATCCTGATATAATGCAAAAAATAAATGTTTCTATGAAAGAATTTTTCCTCGTTGAACAGCCGTACGAATCCGCGTTTTCTGATCTTGTAAATGCGATTGATACAGAAAATGACACGATTTATACGATTCATTATCGCTCAGATTTTGCGAATTCAAAAATTATTCGTGATTTTGTAGGTGCGATTTTTGACGCATTTGAGGTTCCAGTGCCTTGGCGCGGACGATTTGTCCTTATCACCGATGAACTAGTGAATAATTCTATCGAGCACGGAAGCGAAAAAAATGATATCAACGAATGTATCATCACAACTCATCGCAAAGCAGATAATTCACTTTTTAAAATCAGTGTTGAAGTTCATGACACAGGAAAATGACGCCACAAAACTGATCTAGCTGATGAAATGCTTCACAAAAAAGATGAAAAAATTGATTCTCATGAGGTTTATATGGGGAAGCGGGGAAGGGGACTTTTCCGAATTACTGAAAAAATCGTGGACAAGTTGAGTTTTGGTGTGAGTAACAAAGGTGGTCTCGTCGTAAAAATCGAAAAATGTATAGATACGAACAATAATTCTTGTCACGAGGAAGAAAAATCAAAAAACACTCAGGAAAAAAATATTGAAAAAATTTCAGAAAAAGATTCTCAAAAAACGAAATAATTTTCGTTTTTTTCTTGATTATTTTGCAAAAGCCTATATGATAAGAAAAAATTTTTATGATTCCTTTTCACAAAATTTACGCATGGCTTTTTAAGTCATTTTCCATCGGCGAAGAAACTAAACTCATCGATCGTCTCATTGAGCAAGGATACACCAAAATGATGATTATAAAGCGCTCGTGGGTATTTTTTCTTGCGATTTTGGTTGATTTGAAATCGACACCAATCATTCTTCTCTTGCTCTCATGTGTGAGCGTCTGGATTGGGCTTTTTCATCTGCCAAACGATACTTTTTTGCGTGGATTAGTCGTGATTGGAAATATTTTGATGGCGCTTATTTTTACGATTTCAACGCTCGTATATCTCAAACATTTCCGCGCAATTCACAAAAATTCGCACAAAATTGTGACAGATATCCCGGCTATGCGAGAATCGCTCGCTGATGGTGATCGTCATTTTATTAAATTTTTTAATTGGTCGATTACAAATCAGTGGATTCTTGGACTGATTCTTGTTCTGGAAGTTATTTTTATCGCATCACATTTTCAGCGATTTAATGGACATCTTATGATTTTGGCGATTGATTTTTTTGTGATCATTGCTGAAATCCATTACCTTCGTCGCTTTCGCAAGCGCATGATGGATCTGGAGATGGACTTCAATGTTGTGGTTCAGGGAAAAATTTTCTTTGTCAATCAGACGGGACTTCTCTCAGATTCACAAACGATTGAAAGTGATAAAATTAAAACTATCAAATCCACTTTTCCAAATAAACTTGCGAGTTTCTTTAATTTTGGAAATATTGATATTTTGACTGAAGGTGATAGTAATCTGATTGGAACGATGATGATGTACTTTGTGATGTCGCCAGTTGAGGTGGTAAACAGCATCCAGTCGCTTCTTGGCGAGGTACGATCCATTCCACCAAAATATCGTAACCAAATTCCTGGAAATGAGGTGGTAACTGTTACCAATCCAGAACTGATTAAAGAAATGAATACTGTTGCTGAAGAGGAAAAATCAACTCTTAAAGCCATTCAGCACGATATGACTGAACTTAAAGCTATGGATACGCGGGGAAAAATTCGTGATATTCTCAGGTAAATCCCACGTGGGATTTATTTTTATTATCTCATTTTCATTTATTTTAAGACAAAAATGCAGAAGAGTAGGGGAGTTTTTTATATTTTTATAACATAAATATTAAAAAGTCAATACTTTACAAATATTATTTTTGTTGTTTTTATATATTTGACAATTTACAATATTTTTGATAAATATATAATCTCGCTAGAATTTTAAAAAAAAACGGTACAACTAAATCGATTGTAGATTTTAAAATCTCAGAAATAACAATGAAAAAACCTCAGAAATAAGAATATGACAACATAAACTAAAAAAACTGAAATATGATTTTTAGATAACAAACGATATGTACATGAACTTATAAAACAATATTTCTCATAAATCATACACTCTCAAGCAATCTCATACGCCTTTATTCTTATTGCTTATATTTTGCAATAATAACGAATTCCCTCTTTTTTTTCATTTTACTTCACATAAGTTACAT